>JAFAZD010000316.1 GCA_019239955.1 Armatimonadota bacterium
ACGTGGCCGGTCTCCACGCCGTTGACGTAGTAGAAGTAGAGCTGCAAGTCCCACAGCAACGCACTGACCAGCGAGACCAGCTGCAGCACACGCCTCCCACCCGGAATCCCGCAAAGCGACAGGCCGGAGCGCCAATGGCTTCCCCAACGCGGCTAATTCCCATTGTGGCCAGGACAGGCCTTTTTCCTCCCGAAAAGTGCCGGGAAGCAAAAAGGCTCCCGCAACGCCGGACGTCTCTCGGCCGTTGGGGGAGCCATCCGTCTTGCGGCGACAGCGCGGCCTATAGGCCGTGCTCCTTCAGCGTGGACTCGATGAACTCGCGGGCGGCGCGCATTTCATCCCCGCCACGCACATTTTCCAGGATGACCGGCACATCCGGCGCATGCTGGGCGACGGCGCGCAGGTAGCGGCCGTAGTCGAGCGCGCCCTGGCCGGGCGGCAGGAAGACGCGGTGGCCGCCGTCGCCGCGGCTGACATCCTTGAGATGCACCAGGCCGACGGCGGGGGTGACCTGCCTGACGAATTCCTCCACGCGGGCGTCCCACTGGGTGAACTCCTTCACGGACAGGATATTGGGGGCGTCCAGGACGACCTTGAGCGCGCCGCTGGGGAACTTCTTTGCCATACGCACGCAGGAGGCGGCGTCGGAGAGGACGTGAGCGCTGTAGGGCTCCAGGACGATCTGGATCGGCAGGCCGCGCACCTGCTCGAACAAGCCGGACAGGGCGATGTAGAGGTTGTTGAAGGTGGAGTTTTCCTGGTTGAGCAGGTTGGGCGTGCCCAGAGTCTTGCCCAGGGTGCCACTCCAGCAGACGATTCGCTCCACGCCGTTGAGCATCCCCATGTTCTCGGCGACGGTCTTCCAGTCCATCCGGGTGGTCTCCTGGGGGCTGGGCTCGTCGGGCCGGAGCGGGTTCATGTAGCAGCCGACGGCGTCCACATGAAACTTCGCGGTGTGCGCGGCGAGGGCGATCTCGCGCACCTCGTCGGCGGTGATGCCGGGAACGAAGATAGTGACCTGTCCGTGCGAGAAGCCGGCGTCACGGGCCTCGGCGAACGCCTGCGCGAAGTCCGTGTCGTCGTGAATCATGACCGTGACACCGATGTCCATCTCGTTGCTCCCCCCCTATCCCGCCATTATACCTGATAACGCCAAATGGGCCGATGGCCGCCGTCAGCGGGCAATCACGGTGAAGGCGCTCCCGGTTACACCGCCCCTCTGGGTGAACTCACCGCCCGGCTCCGGCCCAAGAGGCTCCCGGGACAGCATTACGCCGAGAAGATCGCCGCCGCCTCCTGGAGACTCCGAGGATTGCACCGCCGTCAGGGCGTTGGGCCGCGACTGTCGGGGGAAGAGGAGGGGGGCGGGGTGGTCGCCAACAACACGCGCGAGCATCTCCAAAAGCTGTCCGCCCCCTCCCGCTCACTCACGACATCTTCGGCCTGGACGCCGCCCCACTGCCTCGCCGTCTCCCCAGAATTGGGGGCTGGGGAGTCTTACTTCACGTTTAGCGGCCGCTCCAGGGCGAACTTGGAGAGGCGGACGTGCGGCGGGATCTCGATGGGGTAGTGGCCGTCGAAGCAGGCACGGCAGAATTTATCCTTGTGGATGCCGATGGCGCGCGTGACGCCGGGGATGCTCAGATACCCCAGGCTGGTCGCGCCGATCATCTGCCGGATCTCCTCGACCGTGTGGTGCGCGGCGACCAGGTCATCCTGATTCGCCATGTCAATGCCGTAGAAGCAGGGGTACTTGACCGGCGGCGCGGTGATGCGCACATGCACCTCCGCCGCGCCCGCATCGAACAGGCGCTTGACGACCTGCCCCGTCGTCGTGCCCCGGACGATGCTGTCGTCCACCATCACGATCCGCTTGCCCGCCAGCGCCTCCTTGATCGGCATCAGCTTCATTCGCACCCCCGCCTCGCGCATCCGCTGATCCGGCTGAATAAAGGTGCGCTGGATGTAGCGGTTCTTGACCACGCCCTCGCCGTAGGGGGTGCCCGACGCCTCCGCGAAGCCGATGGCGGCGGGCGTGGCGGCGTCGGGAATCGGCATCACCATGTGGGCGTTCGGGACGGGGTGCTCGCGGGCCAGTTCCTGACCCATCCGGCGGCGCGCGTCGTGCAGGCCGCGCCCGTACATGGCGCTGTCCGGCCGGGCGAAGTAGATGAACTCGAACAGGCAGGTCGCGTGCCGCGCCAGCGGCTGGGCCTGCCGGGTGGTCAGCCCCCGCTCGTCAATGACGACCATCTCCCCCGGCTCGACCTCGCGGACGTAGCACGCGCCGATGGTCTCCAGGGCGCAGGTTTCCGACGCCAGCACGTAATGCCTGTGGTCAAGCAGGCCCAGGCAGAGTGGGCGGACGCCGTAAGGGTCGCGGATGCCGATCAGCGTGTCCTCGGTCATCAGCACGACCGAGTAGGCCCCCTGCAGACGGCCCATCGTGTGCGCGACGGCGTCCTCCAGGGACTTGTCCTGCTGTGTGGCGATCATCCGCGCGATGATCTCGCTGTCGTTGGTGGTCTGGAAGGAGACGTCTTGCGCCTCCAGCTCGGCGCGAAGCTCCTCGGTGTTGATGAGGTTGCCATTGTGGGCGACGCCGACCGTGCCGTCGCCCCAGGCGCAGTGCAGGGGCTGGGCGTTTCGGAGCACGCTGGAGCCGGTGGTGGAGTAGCGGGTGTGGCCGATGGCGATGTGGCCCTGGAGTTGGGCGATGGTGGGCGGGTCAAACACCTGCGTGACCAGCCCCATCTCCTTGTACCACTTGAGGTCGGAGCCGTCGGAGACCATGATGCCCGCCGACTCCTGGCCTCGGTGCTGCAGGGCGAACAGGCCGAAGTAGGTCAGGCGGGCGACATCCTCCCCCGGCGCGAAGACGCCGAACACGCCGCACTCCTCGTGCGGCGCGTCGTCTTCCCGGACATCTTCCCCGGTGCCGGGCGCGGGCGGCTGTGCTTCCTCAGCGAACATCACAGCCGCTATTATACCCTATATGCCTGCCGACTCCGCACGGGGGGTGTCGGCGCTTTATTGGCGACGGTACTTGTGCGGCCGCCCGCGCACGAAATAGTTCCAGGAGGGGCGCTGCCCGCCCTCCAGGGCGGCCCCGGCCCTCTCCCACTCCGGGCGCAGCGTGTCCGGGGCGTGGCTCTGCGGGTGGCAATGCACGTAGGCCGCGACTGCAGCGACATCCGTAGCGCTCAAGGTGTCCAGCGCATGGTGCCGGCTCCAGACCGCCTCCGGGGCCGCGTCCGCCTCGCCCAGCACCTGCAAGGCGCGCGCCACGGCCTGGGCGCTGGCCTCGCGCACTACGCGCGCCAGCAGGTTCAGCGGCAGGGAGGCCGGGAAGCGCAGCACCGCATGGAGGTGGTCAACGGCGTTGCCGACCGCCAGCACGCGGCAGCGGTGCTCCTTGGCGCGCGCCGTCACCGCCGTCAGCGCCGCCTGCGCGACATCCTCATCCGCCAGCCAGGGGGCGGTCCCTACAGTTTCCAGTCGGAGATGAACAAACAACTCCGCGTCCTTGCGCGCCCTCGCCGTCTGCTCCGGCGAGCCATTCCGTTCTTGCTCCACTTGACGACCATTGCCGCCTTTCTGAACCGGGTCATCCCTGGGTTCAGCCTATCTTATCATACTCCCCCACCTCTTGGGAAGCAGGAAACGGCACTTTCGTCATGAATTTTTCACAAAAAACTGGGCTTGAGGTTTGTCATACAAATCGTTAGCTTCTCATCATACGCGGAATGGCCCCCTCATACGCCTCGCGCAACCGGGCGACCGGCAAATCGATGTCAGGCCCGCTGTTCGTGATGAAGAGCCAGTTGCCGCTCTCATGGGTCAAAACTTCGCCGAACCGAGAGAAGGCCATGTTGTGCCGGTTGAGCAAACTCTGGATGGCCTCTTCCTGGGTGGAATGCACACTGACAACCGCTGTTGCCGTGCGCTCCCCGAAAAGCTCAAGAGCATTCACCGCATGGCAGTCGGCATGGACGCCGATGTTGCCGGCGATGCAGCACTCCGCCAGGGCGACCGCCAGCCCGCCATCAGACACGTCATGCGCCGATTGCAGCAGGCCCTCTGAGATAGCATCGCGCAGAAAGGCTTGCAGCCGCTTCTCCGCGCCCAAGTCCAGCGCGGGCGGCCGGCCGACCTCCATGCCGTGAATGACG
>JAFAZD010000035.1 GCA_019239955.1 Armatimonadota bacterium
GTGCGACATGGCCGCTCTCCGCGCCTGCTTGGGCGATGTCTTCGCTGCCGTCTGGGAGCAGGGCCATGCGATGACGCTGGAGCAGGCGGTGGAGTACGCACTCACGGTGGACGAGTCACTGCCAACATCCTGAACAGGCAGGAAAGCCCTCGTCCCCAATTCTGAAGGAGGCGGAGCCGCGTTCCCCATAATTGGAGGCGAGGGAGCCTCTGACGGACCGTCTTGAAGCATCACACCTTCTCCACGGGGTACTGGATTTCGGTCACGTAGTCGGCTGGGTCGCCGTCGCGCTCGTATTGCAGGTAGACCTCCCGGCCGGGGCCGGCGATCCGGCAACCGCTCGCCTCCACCCACCGGATGACGGCCTGATGGGCGTTGCTGATGGTGTCGAAGGTGCCGTGATGGACGGTGCAGGCCGCCGCCGCTACGCCCGGCAGCTCATAGACCTGCACCCGGTCGCTGGCCTGGATTGGCTCCTGGATCGGGACACAGGCCTCCACGTTCATGTCCTGCGGACGCATCTCTGGGTCGTCGTGCCAGAGGTCAAGGGCCGGCCCGGCGATCTTCGCGCCGTTCTGGACGGCGTACCCAAACACCTCGTCAAAGAGACGGTTGAACGTGGGCGTCACCTGCTCCCAGTTCGGAATCGTCTCCCGGATAGAGGCGACCCGCTGCGCCGGAACGCTCTTCACAATGACATCGTAGTCGGACATAAAACCCTCCTGTTCGATCTGCGTGAGACGCGCTTCCACCCGCGCCAGGCGCGCCGTCTCGTCCTGGACCTGCCGGCGCAACTCGTCTTGTTTCTTGGCCAGCATCGCGCGCAGCCGCTCCGGGGGCACGTCCCGACTCAACAGCGTACCGATCTGCTCGAGCGAAAAGCCCAGGTCCTTGAGGGCCAGGATGCGGTTGAGCCGGGGCAGCTGCTCCAGCGCGTAATGCCGGTATCCCGACTCCTCATCAACGTGGATGGGCTTGAGCAGCCCGATCTCGTCGTAGTGCCGCAGGGTCTTGATCGAGACCCGGCTGACCTGGGCGAAGACGCCGATCTTGAACATGGACGGAACTCCTTCGGGCGCGGATGGGAGAGCGGCGGCTCTCGCTGATGAGTGTACGCCCTCCCGTTACGGGAGAGTCAAGCCCTGTGGGTATAACTTCCCCAAAGGAGCCTGACCATGACACGCCTCAGCGACGCCACGCTCAAAAACGTCATTGTCCCCAAGCCGGACTACGACCGCGCCGCCGTCACGGACGGCATCGTCCACATCGGGGTCGGGGGATTTCACCGGGCGCACCAGGCGGTATATCTGGACGACCTGTTGGGGCAGGGAAAGGCGAGGGAGTGGGGCATCTGCGGCGTCGGCCTGCTGCCGCAGGACGCGAAGATGCGCGACGCGCTCGCGCCGCAGGACGGCCTCTACACGGTGGTGGCGCGCGACGCGGAGGGGGATCAGGCCCGCATCATCGGCAGCCTGACGCGCTACCTGCTGGCCCCGGACGACCCCGAACGGGTGCTGGCCGCCCTGGCCGCCCCGACCACGCGCCTCGTCACCCTGACCATCACCGAGGGCGGCTACGACATTGACGACCCGGACCGCCCCGCGGTCGCCTTCCAGTACCTGGCCGACGCCCTCGACCGTCGCCGCCGGGCGGGGACAGGTCCCGTCACCATGCTCTCCTGCGACAACGTCGAGGGCAACGGGAGGGTCGCCCGCCAGGCCCTGCTCGCCTTCGCCGGGCGGCGCGACCCGGCCCTGGCCGACTGGATCGCCGCCCACGTCACCTTCCCCTCCTGCATGGTGGACCGGATCACCCCGCAGACCACCGATGCCGACCGGGCATTGGTCCGCGATGAATTTGGGGTTGATGACGCCTGGGCCGTCGTCTGCGAGCCGTTCCGCCAGTGGGTGATCGAGGACGAGTTCTGCAGCGGCCGTCCACCCTTGGAGGATGCCGGCGCGCAGATGACGGGGGACGTTCGCCCCTACGAACTCATCAAGCTCCGCCTGCTCAACGCCGGCCATTCTACCCTGGGATATTTGGGCTGGCTGGCGGGCTTCCGTTATATCAACGAGGTCGCGTCCGACCCGCAGTTCCAGACCTTCCTGCGCCGCCTGTGGGACGAGGAGGTGACGCCCCTGCTCGCCCCCGTGCCCGGCCTGGACCTGGACGTCTACAAGGCGACGCTGCTCCATCGCTTCGCCAACCCGCGCATCGCCGACCAGGTCGCCCGCATCTGCCTGGACGGCTCGGCCAAGGTGCCCCGATTCCTGCTGCCCTCCGTCCGGGAGCAACTTCAGTGCGGCCACACGCCCCACCTGCTGACCCTCGCCGTCGCCGGCTGGCTGCGCTATCTCTCCGGCACGGACGAGCAGGGCCGGCCGATCCCCATCGAGGACCCGATGGCCGCCACCCTGCAGGAGCGCGCCCGGGCCGGCGGCCCCGATCCGCGCCCCCTCCTGTCCCTGGGCAACCTCTTCGGCGACCTCGCCGAATCCCCCCGCTTCGTCGCCGCCTTGCAATCCGCCTTACAGCATCTCTATTCGGAAGGCACCCGCGCCACGCTGGCGGCGTACATGGAGGGGGACAAATCGAGTCCCGCGCAGAAATGAGCCGCCCTCGGCATAATGGGCGATGCAGCCTGCCGCCATCCGCCCCGTGAAAGAATTGTCGTTTCATTCGCGGCCTCGTTGGGTAGATTGACGCGCCCGCAACGTCAATAGGCCTCAGTCTCCGCTTTCCGCGCATGACTCGCGGCCATGCTGTCATGAGAATTGAGAAGTAAACGCCGTGGAACAGCGAATCTACGCGGACAATCGCAACGAGCAGGCCCTGATGGAACTGCACATGGCTGATACGACGCCATCCGAGCGGATATCACGCGCCGCCCGCGCAGAACCGCTCCTCGCTGACCGAAGGCCCGCGCCGCAGCCCGGCCCGGCGGCGCTGGCGCCTGCTTCACAGGGCTACCTGCTCCTCAAGCGCGCCTTCGACATCGTGGCATCCCTGCTGCTCCTGGGGATTTTTTTCCTCCCCCTGTTCATCGTCGCCCTCTGCATTCGCTGGGAATCGCCGGGCCCCGCCATCCACCGACGGCGCGTCCTCGCGCGCCAGAGTTGCGACGACCCGCAGGCGACGCACGCCCTGGAGACCTTCGACGCCTTCAAGCTGCGCACCATGATCCCGGATGCGGAAGAGTATCTCAGCCGCCACCCGCATCTCTTTGAATCTTACCAGAAGGACTGGAAGCTGGAGCACGACCCGCGCATCACGCGGTTGGGCGCCTTTTTGCGCACCACCAGCATTGATGAGCTGCCGCAGCTCCTGAACGTCCTCAAGGGGGAGATGAGCCTGATCGGGCCGCGCATGATTACCGTTCCGGAACTGGCCCGCTACGGGGCCGACGCGCCGCTCCTGCTCAGCGTCAAGCCCGGACTGACCGGGCTTTGGCAGGTCAATGGCCGCCAGGAACTCACCTACGAGGAGCGCGTCCGCCTGGACATGGTCTACGTGCAATCCCGCTCGGTCCAGATGGACCTACAGATCCTGCTCAAGACCGTCAAGTGCGTGCTGCTGCGGCGCGGCGCGTACTGATGTGAGCAATACTTTGTGCCATGTTGTATAATATCCCAGTAGTGATCTTTGATGATCCTTGCCGATCCGAGGTGACGTTCGTTTGAGTTCCACCCAAATTCCGCCTGTCTCCCGCTCCGTGCGGCGTCCGCCGCCCGCCATGCCGTCGCGTTCCCCTGAACATCGCCGTTTTCTGCTGCTGGGCGGCGTCTGGGCGCTGTCCATCTTGGCCATGTCTGTCTTCTCCTACAGGCGCTTCTTCGTCCAGCCGGGCGGCGTCCTGACCGATCCCAACGCCATGGATTTCGCCCAGATCGGGCGCAACATGGCCACCGGGCACGGCTACGGCACCAGCATCCTGCGCCCGCTCGCTGTCACCGGCTTCGCCGGGCCCGACTCACAGGGCGTCGCGCCCGACGTCTCCCGTGCTCCGCTGTACCCGTTCGTGTTGATGCTGGCGACCCTGGCACACGGCGGCCATCTGGGAGACAACACCATCGTCCATGTCTCGCTGATCTTGTTTTTATGCAGTGTGTTCGGCGTCTACCGGCTGGCGCGCACCTTCTTTCCCGCGCCGGAGCAAGCCGGGATCGCGCTGCTGTCGGCGGGCCTGTACGGCATCGGCGGCCAGGGCCTGGGCTATGCGGTGGCCGGCCTGCCGGTGACGCTGGCGACCCTGATGCTTACGCTGCTGCTGATCGCCCTGCACCGTGCCTTCGAGATGCCGGGGCGCCCCGCCGGGGCATCCAGCGCCCTGGTCGTGGGCCTGCTGCTGGGCCTGTGTTACCTGGCGCAGTACAGTCTGCTCCTGCTGGCCGTGCCGGCGCTGGTCTACCTGTTCTTCAGCCGCGCCCCCGATCGCGCATGGGCGGGGGTGGGGGCCTGCGCGCTGGGCTTCTTTGTGATCACCGGCGCCTGGCTCGTCCGCAATGCCCACCTGGGCCACGGCAATCCCTTCTTCACGCTGCTGTTTTACAGCATCATGAACCACAGCGCCGAGTACCCCGGCGGGACCACGATCTACCGTGTCGCCGCGCCGAGCGTTGGCCCGCTCGCGTACTCTTACAGCCACCTGCCCGACATGCTGGCCCGGCTCGGCAGTGGCCTGACCTTTTACCGCGATCATCTGCTGGAGGCTTTCAACGTCTTCCTCCTGGCCTCCTCCTCCTCCTCCCTGCTCTGGAGTTTCCCGGATGCGCGCCTGAACGCGTTGCGCGGCTATGCGGCCTTTTGCCTGCTGGCGATCATCCTGGTCACCGCCCTGTTCGACCCGACGGCACAGATCATCGCGCCTTTTGCGCCACTGATCACGGTCGTCGCGGTCGGCTTCGTCTTCAGGGTCGTTGCCGAGCAGAACTGGGACCCGCTGCTCCAGCGCACCGCCGTTTGGAGCGTGGGCCTGCTGGTCGGCCTCGGCTCCCTGATCCAGTTCGCCGGGGCGAAGCCCCCGCCGCTCGACCCGATCAGCGGCGGCATCGGGCAACTGAGCGATTCCCATCTGAGCGCCAACCAGGCCGTCATCAGCGATGCGCCCTGGGAGGTGGCCTGGCGCACCGGCCTGCCCGCCGTCTGGCTGCCGGCCGACAACCAGGCTTACGGGGCCGTCGCCTTTCGGGCCGCGCAGTCGAGAATTGCGATCCAGGCCATGCTGCTGACGCCCGATCTCGCCAACTACGATCTCACCACCGCAGACAATGAGGCCGCGGCTTGGCTCGCCCTGGAGAAGAACCCGTCCGCCTCGGACCAGCACGCCCGGAACCAGCGCCGTCTACAGGAGTACGTGGCCGATCTGGTCAAGAGGCACGACCCGCGCGTCGCCGGCCTGACGCCGGAGCAAATTCAGCAGGAGATGGCCGCTTCCCTGTCCAAGATGGAGCCGGATTACAATGCGCTCGGCCCGATTTCGGACATGGTGGCCGCCTTCCAGCCGACGGCAACCGTGCCGGAGGCCAGCGGGTTCAACTCCATCCTGTTCCTGCGCCGCTAGGCGGCGCCTGTCGGCATGTAGCGGAAGCCCTGATGACGACAAAGACATGGACGACGGAAAAGATGCTGGTCGCGGCGGCACTGCTGTTGCTCTTCGCCGCCGTCTACGCGCGCACGCTGGCCCTGTTCGTGGCCGGCTGGCACGACGAAGAGAACATGCACGGGTGGCTGGTCGCGCCCCTCACGGCCGTTCTGGTCTGGATGAACTGGCCGCGCCTGCAGCGGACCCCCGTGCGCGGCAACCCGGCCGCCGGGCTGACCGTGCTGGGCCTGGCCCTGCTCGTGGAGGTCGCGGGCGTCTGGCTGGGCCTGAACCGTTCGGCCGGCTACTCGTTCGTGTTCGCCGTGGTCGGCCTGTGCCTGTATTTCCTCGGGACGGCGCAGACGCGCGCCCTGGCGTTCCCGCTGGCCTTCCTGCTGTTCATGGTGCCCACGCCCGGCGGCGTGATCGACCAGATCAGCGCCCCCTTGCAGCGCCTGAGCGCCAACGCCGTTCAGGTGATCTCCGGCCTCGCCGGCGTCACCGTCCGCGCCGAGGGCGTCAACCTCTACCTGCCCGGCTCCGTGTCCGGCAAGGACATCACCCTGCAGGTCGCCGAGGGCTGCTCCGGCCTGCACTCGCTGACCGCCATGGCCATGCTGGCGGCAATTCTGGCGTACTTCATGGCCGTGCCGACCCGCTGGAAGTGGGCCCTGTTCGCCCTGGCCCTGCCGGTGGCGATGATCGGCAACATCGTCCGCATCTTCGCCGTCGTCATGGTCGCCCATCTGCATGGCCAGACGGCGGGCATCGCCTTCCACGATAGCGCGTGGGGCAAGCTGCTCCCATTCGTGGTCGCGTTCCTGATCGTCATGGGCTGCGGGTGGCTGATTGAGCGGCGGTTGGCCTGCAATGACGATTCGCCGGATGACACGCCCGGCAACACGCCCGATGACGTGTCCGCACCCGACTCTTCCCGTGAGTCGTCTCCGGCGGTGACAATCTGATGACACCCGAGAACATCCTGAATAACACGCACGGCCCTCTGGCGGTCCGGGACGGCACGGAGATGCTGCGCCTGCGCCGCGCCGCGCCGGCCCTGCTGCTGCTCGCCGTCGCCGCCATGCTCGGCCTGATCGGCCTGCGCATGGGCGACATGGCCGCGCCCCACGCCGATGTGACCCTCCTGCCGACCGCCTTCGGCTCCTGGGTCATGACCGGCAGCGAGAAGACCGACCCCAAGAATCTCTCCCTGGGTGATGCCACCGCGCAGGCCCTCGCGCTCGACTCCTACACCCAGCGGACCTACATGAACCGCGCGACGGGGCGGCAGATCGTCCTGCTGCTGGAGTACCGCCGCCTGGGACGGGGCGCGTTCAATCATCGCCCCGAGGCCTGCTACCCCGCCGCCGGCTACGCCATGACGGGCCGGACGACCACGCCGATCATCTACGGTGGCCGGCCCGCCGAGGCCGTCACCATCGTCGCGGATTATCAGGGGCATCAGGGCCGCAGCCATCAGGTGCTCCTCTACTGGTTCACCACGGGCCGCCGGGTCGAGAGCAACTTCCTTAAGCAGCAGGTGGAGATGGCGCTGGGCCGCCTCCAGCCGGACAAGAACGGCTGGGCATTCGTGCGCCTGGTCTGTGAGCGTCGGCCCGGCGACAATGTCGCCACCTTCAACGCCGACGCCCTCGCCGCCGAGAAGGACTTTGTCCGCCAGGCCTCCCCCGCCATCATCCAGACCATCTCCACTCCCACCGCCAACTAAGGTATAATCACCGCAGGGTAGGGATGAGCCTCGCGTTCGCCCCTGCTCCGGCTTTTTCACCTGGGGGAAGGGCGGCGCGTGACCCGGATACTGATCGTGCGGCACGGCGAGACGGAATGGAACGCGGCGGGCCGGGTGCAGGGCTGGACCGACAGCTGCCTGAGCGATCGGGGTCGCGCCCAGGCCGCCCGCCTGGCCGCCCGGCTCGCCGCGACTTCCCTTGCCGCCGTCTATGCCAGCGATCTCTCCCGCGCCCGCGACACCGCCCTTGCCCTCGCCGGGGAATGGAATCTTCCCGTCATCACCCAACCGGGCCTGCGCGAGCGATGTTATGGCGACTGGGAGGGGCTGACGCCCCGTGAGCTGGAGACGCGCTACCCGGATGGCTGGCACCGCTACCACGTCCAGCGCGACCTCAATGCGCGCGTACCGGGCGGCGAAAACTGGGAGGAGGTCTTTGCCCGTTTCCTCCCCGTGCTGCACCAGATTATCGCCGACCACCCCGGCCCCGAAGAGACCGTCGCCCTGGTCGGCCACGGCGGCTCCCTGCGCGCCGGCATCTTGGATGCTCTTAACGCCCCGCTCGCCACGCTGCTGCGCCTGCGCCTGGACAACGCCTCCCTGAGCCGCCTGGATTATCGGGGAGCCGACCAGGGCTGTGTGGTCTTCCTCAACGATACGAGCCACCTGGAAGGTGTGCCCGCATGACCGACTGCGTACTGGGGCTGGACGGGGGCGGGACCAAGACCGGGGCTTTGGTGCTGGACCTGGGGGGCATCCCGCTGGGGGAAGCCGCTGCCGGACCGTGCAACATTGCCGCCGTACCCGTCGCCGACGCCCTCGCCGCCGTGCGGGTCGCCGTCGAAGCCGCCCTCGCTGTTTCCGGGAAGCGGCGGGAAGATGTCCGCGCCGTCTGCGCGGGCATCGCCGGATTTTCTCATGCCGAGCGTCGTCGGCGGTTTCGGGCGGGCCTCCAGGAAGAGTTCCCCGATGCGTTGATCTCCGTCGAGCCGGATTACACCGTCGCGCTGACCGGGGCGACGGACGGTACGCCGGGCATCGTCGTGATCGCCGGAACCGGCTCCGTTGCTTACGGGGAGAATGCGGCGGGCGAGGCGCACAGGGCGGGCGCCTACGGCTACCTCATTGATGACGCCGGCAGCGGCTACGGCGTGGGGCGTGCCGCCCTGGCGGCGGTCCTGCGCGCCGCCGACGGCACCGGCGAGGGGACCGCGCTCACGGGTCGGCTGTGCGCCGCCCTGGGCCTCGTCTCCGTCGCCGACATCATCCCCGCCGTTTACGGCGGCCGCCTCGACCGCGCCGCCATCGCGGCCCTCGCCCCGGCGGTCACCGACGCCGCCCGCGAGGACGAGGACGCCGTCGCACGGGCCCTCCTGATGCGCGCCGGGGGCGCGCTGGCCCGGCTCGCCGAGGCCGTCGCCGCCCGCCTGTTCCCAGACGCCGCCGCGGCGTATCCCGTGGCTCCCATCGGCAGCCTCTGGAATGCCGGCTTGCCGCTGGTGGACGTTTTCACCCGTTCCCTGGCCCGCTTTGCCCCCGCCGCCGTCCTGTCCCCGCCCCGCCGCCCGCCCGCTCACGGCGCCGCCCTCCGCGCCCTGAATGCCCTGGCCGAGGCACGTCAATCCTGATACTGGCGATGGATCGCCTCGACGACCTCGAAGTTCGCCAGGAACAGTTTCAGGATGATCGGATCGAATTGACTCCCGCGCCCTTCGTTCAGTATGTGCCGGGCTTTTTTCAACGAGAACGCAGCCTTGTAGGGGCGCTTGCTGGTCAGTGCGTCGAAGACGTCCGCCACCGCGCAGATGCGGCCATACAGGGGGATGTCCCTGCCGGCCAGTCCATGGGGGTAACCCTTCCCGTCCCAGCGCTCGTGGTGCGAGAGCGCGGTCTCCGTCCCGCATTGGAGCAGTGCCGAGGCAGAGCCTCGGAGGATGTCCGCGCCAATCGTTGTGTGTTGTTGGATGACCTCGCGCTCCGCCGGTGTCAGCGACGACTCTTTCAGCAGGATGGAGTCGGGCACGCCGATCTTGCCGACGTCGTGCATCCGGCTGCCCTGGCGGACGATCTCGATCTCCTCAGAAGATAGATCGAGTGCCCAAGCGAGCAGGCAGCAATAGTGGCTGACGCGTTCGATGTGGGACGCCGTATGCTGATCGCGGTGCTCGGCGGCCAGAGCCAGCCGCTGGATCGTGTCCAGTTGGGCCTCGTAGGTCCGTTGATGTGCCGCGGCGACCTCATCCAGCGCGCGCTGCAGGTCCGCCGTTCGCGCCCGGTGTCCATGACGGCCACCAGGAGGCCCTGCTCGTGACGCCGTGCCTCCACGCGGACGGCGCAGCCCTCGGGCGTGAATTTGATGGCGTTCGAGAACAGGTTATACAAAATCTGCTTGACGCGCGCCGGGTCGGCGGAGAGCGCCGGCAGGTCGGCCGCGATGTCCAGCGCCAGCATCACGGTCTTTTTCAGAGCCAAAGGGCGCACGATGGCCTGCACGCCCCGCACCGTCTCCTCCAGGTCCATCACCTGATAGTCCAGCGTCAGGTGTCCGGCCTCCACCTTGGAGAGGTCAAGGATGTCGTTGATGAGTTGCAGCAGATGACGTCCGCTGGTCAGGATGTTGTCAACGTACTTGCTCTGGCGCGCGTTCAATTCGCCGAACGTCTGATCCTGGAGCATCCCCGAAAAGCCCAGGATCGCGTTCATCGGCGTCCGCAGCTCGTGGCTCATGTTCG
Organism: Armatimonadota bacterium; assembly: GCA_019239955.1. Lineage (GTDB taxonomy): Bacteria > Armatimonadota > Armatimonadia > Armatimonadales > Capsulimonadaceae > JAFAZD01. Next base: position 10,064 of record JAFAZD010000035.1, read on the forward strand.
CCAGGAACTGGCTCTTGGCCAGCGACGCGGCCTCAGCGGCCTGCTTGGCCCGCCACAGCTCCTCTTCCGCCTGCTTGCGCTCTGTGATGTCGCGGAAGGACCAGATGCGCCCGTATTCGGCACGTCCAGGGCGTTTTTCCAGGGCGGTCTGCAAAGAAGAACCCCCTACGGGCGGGGCGCATCTTGACAAAGCCCGCCCAGACGAGTAAAATAACTCCGGTTTTAGCACTCGCAGGCCCAGAGTGCTAACAGCGGCTTTCACACGTTCAACATCATCACACGCAGAAGGAGGCAACACTTTCATGGCCGTTAACTTCCGCCCGCTCTCCGACAAGGTCCTGGTCAAGCCCAGCGAGGCCGAGGCCCAGACCAGCGGCGGCATCTACATCCCCGACTCCGCCCAGCAGAAGCCCCAGGAGGGCGAGGTCATCGCCGTCGGCCCTGGGCGCGTCCTCGACGACGGCTCCCGCTCGACTCTGACCGTCAGCGCAGGGGACAAGGTCATTTATTCCAAGTACGGCGGCACCGAGATCAAGCTGGACGGCCAGGACTACGTGATCCTGGACGAAGACCAGATTTACGCCGTCCGCGCCTGACCATCTTTATAGGGGCGGCCCGCTAGGTCGCCCCTACGCCAGAATCCACAAGGAGTTAATCTATGGCAGCTAAGACCCTGCTATTCGATGAAGAAGCCCGGCGCGCGCTGGAGCGCGGCGCGAACGCCGTCGCCAATGCCGTCAAAGTCACCCTCGGCCCCAAGGGCCGCAACGTCGTCCTCGATAAAAAATACGGCAGCCCCACCATCACCAAGGACGGTGTCACCGTCGCCAAGGAGATCGAGCTGGATGACCCCTATGAGAACATGGGCGCGCAGCTCGTGCGCGAGGTGGCGTCCAAGACCAACGACGTGGCCGGCGACGGCACCACCACCGCCACCGTGCTCGCCCAGTCCATCGTCAACGAGGGCCTGCGCTACGTCGCCGCCGGCGGCAACCCCATCGCCCTGCGCCGGGGCATCGAGCTGGCCGTCGAGAAGGCCGTCGAGGAGCTGAAGACCCGCAAGATCGACGTCACCGACAAGGCCAGCATCGCCCAGGTCGCCGCCATCTCCGGCAACGACCCCGAGATCGGCAATCTCATCGCCGACTCCCTGGACAAGGTCGGCAAGGACGGCGTCATCACCGTCGAAGAGTCGCGCGGCACCGACACGACGATGGACGTGGTGGAGGGCCTCCAGTTCGACAAGGGCTTCATCTCGCCCTACTTTGTCACCGATGCCGAGCGCCAGGAGGTCGTCCTGGACAACCCGCTGATCCTGCTCCATGAGAAGAAGATCAGCAGCGTCACCGACTTCGTGCCGTTCCTGGAGAAGATCATGCAGTCCCGCCGCCCGCTGCTGATCGTGGCGGAGGACGTGGACGGCGAGGCGCTGGCGACTCTCGTGGTGAACAAGCTGCGGGGCACGATCAACGTGGTCGCGGTGAAGGCCCCCGGCTTCGGCGACCGCCGCAAGGCCATGATGGAGGACATCGCCGTGCTGACCGGCGGCCGCTTCCTCACCGAAGACCTCGGCATTAAGCTGGAGGGCGTCGGGCTGCAGGACCTGGGCAGCGCCAAGAGAGTCATCGTCACCAAGGAGGACACGACCTTGGTGGAGGGCGCGGGCAAGCCCGAAGCCGTCAAGGGCCGCATCGAGCTGATCCGCCGCCAGGTCGAGACCACCGACTCCTCCTACGACAAGGAGAAGCTCCAGGAGCGCCTCGCCAAACTCGCGGGCGGCGTCGCGGTGATCCATGTCGGCGCGGCGACGGAGACCGAGCTGAAGGAGAAGAAGCACCGCTTCGAGGACGCTCTCTCGGCCACCCGCGCGGCGGTCGAGGAGGGCATCGTCGCCGGCGGCGGCGCGACCCTGGTCTCCCTGATCCCCTCGCTGGACGGCCTCACCGACGAGCCCGACGAGAAGGTCGGCGCGGCCATCGTGCGCCGCGCCCTGGAGGAGCCGCTGCGCCAGATCGCCCAGAACGCCGGCCTCGAGGGCAGCGTCGTGGTCGAGAAGGTCAAGGCACTCCCTCAGGGCCAGGGCCTGGACGCCTTGACCGAGGAGTACGTGGATTTGGTGCAGGCCGGCATCGTGGACCCCGTCAAGGTGACTCGGTCCGCCCTGCAGAACGCCGCCTCCATCGCCGGCATGATTCTCTCCACCAACTCACTGATCGTCGAGAAGAAGGAAAAGAAGGGCGCCCCCGCCGGCGGTCACGACGACGACGATTATTAAATCGAGCGACCGCCTCAGAGTGAAGAGGGGGCGCGGCGGATGCCGCGCCCCCTCTCTTTGCGTCACAGCGCCGTCGTCAGAAAGCCGATGGAAAGCGGCTTGTCTTCTAAGATCAGCTGGCGCTCCATCGTCCTCTCCCCCTGTTTCCTCGGACGTGCCCGACGCCACAGCAGCCCCCAGGCGAACGCCGCAGAGCAGCACACCAGGGCGATCCTGCCGTACCCCCAGTCGGGCCCGTACCGATCCACGACCAGGACGCCCCGGTGACATTGGAAGAAAATCAGCAGGGTGGCGGCGGCCGCAAACGCGAGAAAAATGGCCACTCCCGCGCCCATAATAAGGCGCATCGTGCCGATCAACAGACGCTTCATAGGCTCCATTATCGGCAGCGTGTCGCCTGTCGTAGACCCGCCATGTTACCGGGGAAAACTGCGTCAGGCTGTTTCCTCCAGTGAGTCGGGGCGCGGCTCCAACGCCGGAGGGTCGGGGAATTCTTTTCCGGAGTCCGCCCCCCCGCCCGCCGCGAGCGAGGGGACGTTCATCTCCGCCAGCGCCTGCTGCACGAACGGGTGGGAGCGGTTCAGGCGGATGACATCAAACGTCTTGCCGTTCCAGGAATCGGTATACTGCGTATGGAACAAAATACCCTGCTGGGCCGCCACATCCACCAGCTTACGGACCTGGTTGGGTCGTAGGCTTTTCAGCGTGTCCGAGGCCGACCAACCGCCCGCCGCCGGGCCCTCCATGTCGGGCAGCCGTTTTCGCCAGAGGTGCTGGCTGAGAAAGCCGGCCGTCATGTAGCGGAAGCGCGGCCTGTTCTCGATCTCGAACGCCGTGCGCGCCACGTCGCCGTAAACGTCGGGGTGCTCGGCCAGCGGGTCGCGCGCGGCGAACAGGGGGTCGCCGACATTGAGCGTGTAGAGGTGTCGTCCCGCGCCGTCCGTCTCGTCGCCATCCCCATTGCCGCCGGCCTCACCTTCCACCTCTTCCGGGGCGACCTCGTCTTCGGGCAGCAGCGCCCAGTCCACCAGGTCGCGCGTCACGATCTTGATCCGGCCCTGGCGCTCGGCGTAGCGCATCAGGTCCTTGAATTTCCAGAAGTTATACTTCTGCGGCGCGAAGTCGGGGTCCGCCGCGCGCAGCTGCTGGTTGAGCCAGGTGAACAGCAGGGGGTAGTTGTAACCGGCCTCGCGCTGCTGCTTGAGGGTGTCCACGATCGTGTCGAACAGGGACTCCAGGTTTGCGGAGGCGGCCAGCGGCGGCGCGGTCGGCGAGGCCTCGCCGTCGAGCGAGACCGGGGCCTGTTCGATCTCCTGGTCGTAGTAAACCAGTTCGTCCACGCGCTCGTTGAGGCGGCTGGACGTGCTCCAGGAGACGCCGATCATGATGACGCGGTTGCCCCGGAAGCGCAGGGCGTTGGCGATGTGGATGAAGTCCGCGTCGCCGGAGACCAGCACGAACGTCTTGATGTGCCGGTTGGTGAAGCTGACCTCCATGCAGTCCGTGCTCATCTTGACGTCCACGGTGTTCTTGCGCCGCATCTGGCGCGGGTCGGGCCGGGAGGGCACGTACACCGGCTCGATGCCCGCGTAATACAGGCTGGCCTGATCGGTTCGCAGGTAGTAGTCCTGCCAGTCCGCATACGCGCGGGCCACCACCAGCCGCCCGTAGCGCTGCACCGTCTCCATCAGGGCCGTGATGTTGGGCTCCATCTCCCGCTCGCGCAGCGAAAACTTCAGGTTCTCAAAATCCAGGAACAGCGCCACGTCCTGGGTACTGGGCGGGGAGAGGGCGGGGCCGGGGGAAAGTTCAGAGGGCGAATTTTGCGCCTCGACCAGAGGCTCGAAATTCTCTATGGTCATGCATGATACCAGTTTCTTCAGTTTTCAAGGGAGGCAATGGGCGTTTGCCCGCCGCCTATGTAGACCCGATACTCGTTGCGAAGATGAGGATGATTGATCCGGCTGCCGTTACCACGGAAAATCTCGGTGCCGAGTAGGGTTGATGCTGCCCAAGTACGCTTATGTTACCCCTCTCCGCCGACAATTCGCAACGCCTTTGGGTGCAAGCCTCGGGATTCATTTTTGTCGCCAATTCGGGACAGGAAAAAAGCTCGCTTCGGGTTGTAGGGTAAAAGCGGGTACACTACAGATACGGAACTTTCCACTGACCAGGGTTGTCGTATACTTGGAGAGGCTGTGCGTCGTCCAGAGAGGAAACCACCATGAGCCAGTCTAAATGCCGCGCCGCCCTGCTGGCGGGGCTTGCGTCCGCCTCCCTCGCCGCGCTCGGCCCCGCGCCGCGCCCGGCGTATGCACAGATTGTGGGCGGCATGGCGATGCCGCAGGCCATTCCGCCCGGCTTCTCCCCCGCTGTGCCGGGCGGCGGAATGACGACGGGCCGCGCGATGGCGCCCATGCCGACCATGGCGCCCATGCCGACCATGATGGGGCGGCCCATGTGGTCCTCCCCGTCCGCCGCGCCTGCGCGTCCGGCCTGGTCCACACCGTTCGGTGGCCCCTCGTTCCAGAACGGCGGCCAGTTCTTCCAGGGCGGCGTCCCGTCCGGCGCGCCGAACGGGCCTTCTTTCTCGAGCGGGCCCGGCCCGTACTTCCGGCGGCCCTATTTCGGCGGCGGCCCTGGCCCCAGCTACTACCAGGACGATCCCAGGCGTGAGACGGTCGCGCCGGTGCGGCCGATTCCATCGTTCCGCGCGGTCGCGCCGGCCCCCCTGGCGGCGTCGCCGCGGGCGGGCATCACCGGCTTCCGCACCGTGCCGCCGCCCCGTGTCTCAACGGTGCGCCCGAATTACCGCGGCATCGTCACCGAGCCTGTCCAGCCCACCCGGCAGTCCACCGTCAACAACACGTATAACAACTACATCTACCAGACCCCGGTGGCGGCCATCGGCGGGCCGTCCCTGCTCGGCGGCTTCTACTACGGCAATTACTGCGACTCCTATTACGGCCCCGGAACGTACCCGGCCGTCTACAGCGTCTACGCCGGCTTCCCGTCGTACATCTACAGCCCTGGCGTCGTGTATCAGACCCTGGGCGCGCCCGTCGTCTATGCCACCCCTCCCCTGCCGTTCACCCCGCCCGCGTACCAGGTGACGTACAATCAGAACAACTACTACGTCGGCAGCGAAGACAGGGCCGCCGACATCGAGGCCGGCGGCGCGCCTGCCCGCCAGGCCCTGCGCCGCGCCTATCCCGCCGACTCGTACCAGGCCGCCTTTGCCGACATCGAGCGCGCCTGGACCGACGGCAACCTGGACCTGATCAAGAACCACCTGCGCAGCAGCGACACCAAGGTCAGCGTCTCCCTGCGCAGCAAGTACAGGTATTCGCTGAATTCGTCGGACTTCGCCCAGATCACCCACGACGCCCTTGACCGCCTGGACACCGTCTCGTTCCAGTTCACGCGCCTGCGCAAAGCCAAGAACGGTGACGTGACCGCCTACGGCAAGCATGTCTACCGCGTGGCGAGCGACAAGGCTGCTCAAGGCGACGCGACCCAGGACAACACGGTTCCCTTCGACAGCGACGCGCCGCCCGCCGACGGCAGCACGCCCGCCGACCGCCCGGCCACCGGCGAGGAGAAGACCGTCTACGTCTCCTACACCCTGCGTCATGGCGATGAGGGCTGGTACATCGTCGCCGTCAATTCATCACCCGACCCACTGGTGAAATAGCCGGCGCTTCTGGGGCGGGCAGGGAACTTTCTCCCCGCCCGCCCCCGTCTCTTTACCAGCCTACGCTTTTTGGAGGACATCCCGCTTGACATTTGCACTGCCCCGCCGACGCGGCAAAGCGCAGCGCGCCCTCGCTCTGCTTTCGTCCGCAGCGCTGGCCCCGTCCGCCCTGCTGACCTCGGCCATCGCCCAGACCCCGGCTCCCGCCCCAGTCCAGAACACGACCGTGCCCCAGAACGCAGCCCCCGCCCCGGCCCCGCCGGCCACGAACCCCCCGCCGGCCTCGGACGCTGCGCCCGCGCCGCCTGCTGCCCCGGTTTCCCCCGCGCCGCCTGCTGCCCCTGCCGCCCCGGCGTCGCCTATTGTCCCTGCCTCCCCCGCCTCGCCGCGCCCCCTCAGCGGCGCGCATAACTTGCTGGCGCGCCTCGCCCCGCAGCCGATGGGGGCCAACAACGCCGTCCGCCTGTGGGTGCGCGGCGATGGCTCCGGCGCGAGCCTGCGCGTTCATTTGATTGCCGCGGGGCAGGACGCCTCCGCCGCCGACGCCGCGCTGACGGCCCCGGCCTGGCTGTCCGCCCCGATCCCCGTCACCTGGTCCGGCTGGCGCGAACTCGTGCTGCCGCGCGAGAAATTCACCCTCCGCGACGCCGGCGTCTCGACCGCCCTTAACGCCGCTCTGCCCGCCGACGCCCAGCCCGATGGAGTCGCCTCCGCGACGCCCGACTGGGCCGCCATCAACGCCATCGCGCTGGAAACCGGCGTGCCCAAGCGCGCGGCGCTGGGCGTGGACGACATCGCCTGGGTCACGCTGGACTCCAGCGGCGCCGGCACGTCCAGCACGATTGTGGACGACTTTGAGACCGGCGACGTGGCCGCATGGCAGTCCGCCGGCACCACCGATCAGAAGCGGACGCTGACCTACGGCCTCGCCACCGCCCCGGCCCAGGTGCATGGCGGGCGCGTCGCCTTCCAGATCAACGTCACCGCCCCCGTCACCAGCCGGCAGGTCGCACTGGCGTCCGTCAAGCGCCAACTCGCCGCGACGGGCCAGCCGTACCTGGTCTGGGTCCCGGCCAACCGCTTCGAGCCGATCCTGCCGGCCTCGCTGCCGCCCCCGGCGGGCGCCAACTCCGACCTGCTCCTGCAGGCCGCGCCCGACCAGACTCTGGCCGCCTCCTTCTGCGTCTACAGCGCCCGGCCCCTCAGCCAAGTCGCCGTCACCGTGCCCGCCGAGCTGCAGGGCATCGGCCACGTCCTGAGAGCCACCAGCGGCCCGCCCGTCCTGGACGTATGCGTGGTCAAGGCGATGAAGGAGCCGGGCGGGGGGCTGATCCGGGACGACGATTTTGCCGGCCTGACGCCCGACCTGCTGGTCAAGGACGACCGTGTGCCGCTCTCCGGCCCCGCTCCGGACGTGCGGCTGACGGGCAGCCCCGTCACGGACATCCCCGCCGACACGGCCAAGCAGTTCTGGGTCACGCTCTCCGTCCCGAAAAACGCGCTGCCGGGTCTCTACACCGCGCGGATGCTGGTGCGCGGCGCGGGGATGACGCCCGTGCCGGTGCGCCTGTCGCTGACCGTGCTGCCCCTGCGCCTGGCCTCCGGGCCGTCCAAGCAGTACGCCATCAACCTGCGCTCGCGCCTGGACCCCGCCCCCGCCGTGCTGCCCTCGCCCGACGGCCACCTCTTCGTCACGGACTTCGTCTCCAAGGACATTCTGGATCGGCAACTGGCCGACATCGCCGCCCACGGCTTCCACATCGCCACCCTTTATGATTCGCCGCAGACCCTCTGGGACGCCCTCGCCGAGTACCAGGCGAACGGCATGACGGCCCCCTTCGTCTACAAGGGCGACGGCGACCCCCATGACGTCGAGGCCACGCGCCGCGCGCGCAGCGCCCCGCCGTTCGTCTACTTCGTGGACCCGGCGGCCTCTGACTCCGTCGCCCGCGCCCAGTCGCTGGGCAAGCACGGCCTGCCCGTCACCACCTACATCACCCGCGAGGCCGACTACACCGCGCTGGAGTCCAGCCTGAGCCTGCCGGTCTACAGCCGCGACAGCGATTACAGCCAGCAGCAACTACAGACGCACGGCCGCCGCCAGGACGACAAGCAGGGGAACTCCACGGACTGGTGGTACTGGCCCGCCGCCGACGAGGAGCCGACCGCCGACCGCCTCGCCTGCGGCTGGAGCCTGGTGCGCGCCAACCTCTATGGGGCCTTCATCCCGGACTACCAGACGGCATTCGGGGCCGACCCCTACGACCTGACCTCCGGCGGCGCGGCCCCCGTCCGGGCCGCCCTGCGCTCGCAGATGCTGACCTACCCGGCCCGGGACGGCGTCATTGACACCCTGCGCTGGGAGGCCGCCCGCGAGGGCGTCACCGACGTGCGCTACCTGACCACCCTGTATGACAACGTGCGCCAGTGCAAGGACGCCAAGATCGCCAAGCCCTTCACCGACAAGGCCGAGGCCTACGTCAAGTCCTTTTTGGACAAGTCGCCCCTGGCGCTCACCGACTCCGACCTGGACACGGCCCGCGCCCAGGTCGCCCGGTACGCCCTGCTGCTGCGCGCCCAGCTCGACGCCTACAACAAAAAGCACCCGGTCGCGCCATAGGGGCGACCGGGTGGAGGGGAGATCAACCATGAACAAGCGGATTGGGATTCCATTCCGAACGCTGCGACGTCCGGCGCGTACCTGTCAGCGATGCTTGGGGCCGGCCATGGCCCTGGCGGCCGTCGTGATGGCTGTGACCCTGTACGCGCCGGTGGGGGCGTGGGCCGCCCCCACACCCGGACGAACGCCGCCGATCCACTACGTCCAGCGGGGGCGCGGCAAGACGAACGTGTCCCTGGACGTGGACCACGCCCCGATCCGGGCCGTGCTGCGGCTGCTGTTCCGGCGCGGCAACCAGAACTATGTGCTCGGCCCGCGTGTCAGCGGCACGGTGACGGCCTCCCTGCACGACGTTCCCTTCGACGCGGCCCTGACCCAGATCCTGGCCGCCAACAGCGTCCCCCTGACGAAGACGGTGAAGAACGGGATCTACGTGATCAAGGGCCGGACACGCGCCCGCCGCCGGCGCGCGGCGACCCGGCAGACCCCACGCCAGGCACCTGTCATGGCCCCGCGCTATCCGGCGCGGGTTCTCCCCCGGCGCCGGCAGTACGTCGTCCCCGGCACCGGCGGGGCCGTCAGGGTCGTCCCCTGACACTTTGGGCGCCGGGCCGCGGCCCGAAGATCGCTTCTTGTTCCGTAGGGGCGACCCTCCGGGTCGCCCCTACGCATTTCAGGGACCCCCTCCGCCCGCGATTGGCTCCTCTCAGTAGACCACCCAAGCGTCAGGCCCCCGTGCAAGAGACCAGCGACCTCATCGCCCGCATCCGTTCCGCCGCCGCGTCGCCCACCGAAAGGCATCAGGCGTTCGGCCTGCTCGTCCGCCGCTTTCAGGACATGGCCTACGGCTGCGCCCTCGCCCACCTCGGCGACTCGCACCTCGCCGAAGACGCCGCCCAGGACGCCTTTCTGGCCGCCTGGCAGTGCCTGCCCCAGCTGCGCGACCCCGCCGCGTTCCCCGGCTGGCTGCGCCGCCTAGTCCTGACCCAGTGCCGCCGCCGCACGCGCGGCAAACATCTCGCCACCGTCTCTCTCGACTCCGCCGCACACCTGCCCGCCCCGGACGACCCGCAGGCGGCGACTATCGCCAATGAGCAGCGCGCCGCCGTCCGCGACGCCCTCCAGACCCTGCCCGAAGGCCAGCGCCTCGCGGTCGTCCTGTTCTATATCGGCGACCACTCCCGCGCCGAGGTCGCCGCCTTTTTGGGCATCTCCGAGCTCGCCGTCAAGAAGCGCCTCGCCGCCGCACGCAAGCGCCTCCACGAAAGGATGTTACACCTGATGGAAGACAATCTGCACGAACAGCGTCCCTCCCGCGACCCCGCCTTCGCCGAACGCATCGCCGCCTTCACGCAAGGCTTCTCGGAACTGATTGATCAGGGCACTTCGCTGGTCCGCTCCCTGGAGGCCCTGGCCGCGCGCCAGTCTGACCCCGCCTTCCGCGCCGCCATTGACGAAATCAACCGGGACATTCAGGAAGGCGGCATGCTGTCCCGGTCCATGGCGAAGCACCCGCAGTTCTTCGACGAGCACTACACCAGAGCCGTCCGGCTAGGGGAAGTCACCGGGACGCTGGAAGTCCAGCTTCAGCGCCTGGCGCTGGGGGAGGAGATTTTCGATGAGGCGGGCCGCCTCCGGCTCCGTGGCGTTGACGATCCTCTGGTGACGGACAGTGCTAATGCCCTCCTACGGTCTGCGCTTCGTCACGGAGACTCACGGTTTGAGCTTGTGGCCGAAGGCGGTGGGTGCCGGTCGTTCTGGTGGGCAGACGGGCAGCAGCGCGCAGGCAAGGACCTGTTCCCGGAGATACTGCCCCTCGTGATGGAGCACTACAAGATCATGGCAGGCATCGCCGGCAAGCCGCCGCCGCAGGAAGGCCATTTTCCCTTCACTGCCTATAATGGCAAGACTTACGATGCCTACGATGTTCAGGTGCAGGTCCAGGAGAGCGAGGGCAGGGAGGAGATGACCCTGACGCTGACGCCGCAGTAACCTTTCCGCCGGAACCGGACACCTTATCATGTAACCCCAATGAGAAGGAGCGACGGTGACGGAGATCGCGCGGCTCGTGGCCGCCGCCCAACGACAAGACGCGACCGAGCGGGAGCGGCAGGCCGCGTTCGGGCGGATCGTGGCCCGCTTCCAGGACATGGCGTTCGGCTATGCCTATGCGCTGCTGGGCGGCGACCGTGAGGCCGCCGAGGACGCCGCCCAGGAGGCGTTCCTGGCCGCCTGGCGATCCCTGCCCATGCTCGCCGAGCCGGCGGCGTTTCCCGGCTGGTTCCGCACCATTGTCCTGCGTCGGTGCCAGCGGCGCCGCCGTGACTCCCCGCCTGTGACCGTCCCGCTGGAAGCCGCCGCGCACCTGGCCGCCGCCGACGGCGACCCACAGCGCCATGCCGAACGGCGGGAGGCCGCCGCTCAGGTGGCGCGCTGCCTGCATGCGCTGCCCGAAGCCGAGCGGACGGCGGCCTTGCTCTTCTACATCGGGGACTACTCGCAGAAGGAGATCGCCGAGTTCCTTGGCGTGCCCGTGACGACCGTGAAGAAGCGCCTGTTCACGGCCCGTCGGCGGCTCCAGGAAAGGATGTTGACCATGGTTCAGGACGACCTGCACGCGCAGCGCCCCTCGCGGGACGATGCTTTCGCCGCGCGCATCGCCGCCTTCACCCGCGAGTTCGGGCAGATGCTGGTTGAGGGCGTCCCCGTCCTGCATTCGCTGGCGGCCCTGGCCGAGCGGCAGGAGGACCCGCGTTTTCAGAGCGTCATTTTGGAGATCGCCCAGGGGCTGCGAGAGGGGGCGAGCGGCCTGTCCGGCACGATGGCTCGCTACCCGGAGTTCTTCGACGAGCACTACACCAGAGCCGTCTGTCTGGGGGAAGACACAGGGACGGCGGACCTCCAGCTGGAGCGTCTCGCCGCCGGTGAGGAGATTTTCGATGACGAGGGCCGGATCATCCTACGCGGGGCCGACGATCCACTGATCGCCGGATGCGCCAGCAGTGTGCTCTGGCAGGCGATCCATTGGGGCGAGTCGCGCCTGCGGCTGACGGCCCGCCCGGACGGGCTGCGGCTGTTCTTCCGGGTCAACGGGCAGTGGCAGGAGGGCTGGCGGCGCTACCCGGAAGTCCTGCCCGCGCTGTGGGCGCATTTCAGGACCCAGGCAGGCATCGGCGGCGAGTCGTTGCCGCAGGAGGGACGTTTCTCATACCCGACGCACGGCGGCACGACCTACGACGTGCAGGTTCGGGTACAGGCCGCCGAGGGCGGGGAGGAGATGATCCTGGAGGCTCAGCCCCGGTGAATGGATGGCCCACTGCGCCGGGGCGACTCGCCGGGTCGCCCCTACGCGGACGGCCACTCTACTGCGGCAGTTCGAGCTGGCGCAGAGTCTGGCGGAACTCGGCCTTATGCTGCTCGTGCGTCTTGGACAGGTGAATCTCCTCCGTGCGGCGCGTCTCCGCGTTGGCGCGGCGCGCCATCAGCGCCAGGAAGCGGACGAAGCCGGGCAGCTCGCCCGCGTAGCGCGGCAGGAAGATCACTTCCAGGGCGTCCCCCGCCACCCGCACCGGCGGCTTGATCTGGTACGGCGTCACCCGATAAGCCAGCTCGAACTCCTGGGTCCAGATGTCCGACGGCGTCGCCGACAGGCGGATGCGGAACAGCACCGCCTCCGGGTTGTCCTCCACGTCCTCCAGGTCGTCGCTGTCCACGGCGCGCAGAGAGATCTCCGGCGACTGCATCTCCGTCAAGCTTCTCCTCCTTCTCCCCCCGGATTGGGGGCCGTGGGGCCGTCCCACAGCACGGCCCGGCAGGGACTGCCCTCAGCCCCCTGCACCTTCGGCGGCAGCGCCGCCAGCGTGTACGTCCCCGCCGGCACGCCGCTCAGCACCAGGCCCTCCAGGATGACCATGCCCGCGCCCAGCAGGATGCGGTGCGTCTCCACGTTAGCGTCATAGGCCCCCACGGACAGGTAGTCCACGCCGATCAGCCGGACGCCGTGCGCGACCAGCCACTGCGCCGCGCTCGGCGCGACCCCGACATAGTCCGGGTGGAACTGCGGGTCGTGCAGCAGGTCGCGCCGCGTGTTGTCCGTCTTCAGCAGCACGCGCTCCGTGCCCTCGTCCACGCCCGCCCGCTCCAGGTCCGCCGCCGTCACCTGGTCGCGCCCGAAGACCTCCACCACCTGCGCCGGCCCGATCAGCGCCCCCAGGTCCAGCGCCTCCACGCTGCGCCCGTCCGCGACGAAGTGCAGCGGCGCGTCCAGGTGCGTCCCCGTGTGCATCCCGCCGCTGACGTGCGAGACGTTGGCCGGGCTGCCCGCGCCGATCCGCGACGCCCATTCCAGCGACAGCGACGGCTCCGCGTTCTCCCACGTCACCATCCCCGGCGTCACCGTCAAACTGATGTCATAGATGGTCATAACGGCGCTATTATACCCCCTGTTGCGCTACCCAGCTCGGCCAGTCTCTGCCGGCTCTCAGTAGGAACTGCGTGCGTGTTTCCAGAGCATGAAGGCGAACGGGGCGATGGGGAAGACCAAAATGAAAGCTGCTCCCCAGATGAGTTTGTCATAGGCACCTCGGAACGCCTCGTTGTCCATCAGCATGAATGAGACAAACTGGAACATCCAAATGGCGGCCAAAATGAGGTAGATCAGTATCGCTGGAGTAGGGTCTATCACGGCTGCCTCCTGTCTCCTCTTAACGATGATGCGGACTCGTACCGATGTCGGGTGGTCTGCCCGGTTATGGACGTCACGCAGGCCAGCCCAATACAGAGCGGTAGCCGCCCAGGGCGTGGAAGCCGCCGCCGTCCGCGCCGGGGCGGATGAGCCGAGGATCAGTGGCTATTCAAACGCCAGCTCCAACGTCGGGGGCGGTTCGTTGCCGACCTGGTGGCGGGCCATGTCCACGCAGCCGTTCTCCAGGAACGTGACGCCCTCGCGCTCCAGCAGTTTGCGCTGCACGTCCTGCAAGGCGACTGAGCGCCGCCCGATCCGCAGGTAGCCGTCCGCCCCCACCACGCGCTGCCAGGGCACGCTGTCATCCCCCGGCACGTTCGCCATCGCCCAGCCGACCGTGCGCGCCGCGCAGCCGGTCTCGCGTCCCACCTGCCCATAGGACATCACCCGCCCCGGCGGGATGGCGCGCACCACCGCGAAGATGGCCTCAAAATACTGCCGGTCATCCATTGCGTTGTCTATCACTCTGCTCCCCCAGGGTTGGGGCCGGGGGCGATCTGCCCCAGACATCAAGCCAGACCCGCCATCACCGACTGGATAGACTCCGCCGTGCGACGCGACGCCTCGTCATAGCCCAGCGCGGGCAGCTCCTTGCTGAACGTCTCCACCGCGACCGGGCCGTCATAGCCGATCTTCTTGAGCGCGCCCAAAAACGCCGCCAGATCAATGACGCCCTCGCCCGGCAGCAGGCGCTGGGAGTCAATCTGCTCATCGCGCGGCCTGTCCGGCGCGTCGTTGATGTGGACGTGGACGATCTGCTCCGGCCGCAGCGCCTCCATGTCGGCGGCGGTCGCCCCCGTCGTGAACCAGTGGAACGAGTCGGCCAGCAGACCCACATTACCGTGCGGCGAATCGATGTCCGCGATCAGCTCCAGCGTCGCCGGGATGTTCCAAATGAACTCCTGCTTGCCCACCGCCGATGGCCCGGATCGCAGCGTGTACGGCCCGACCCATTCCAGCCCGAACCTTATCCCGTGGTCGCCCAGCACCGTGGCGATCTCCCGGAACCGATCCCGCGTCTGGTTGCGGAACTGAATGGGGTCGTCGCCGACCATCGGCGGCAGCCAGGTGCAGCACCGGCGGCTCCCAATCGCCTGCGCCGTCCGCGCCAGTTCCGGCAGCCCCTGCATGTCCTCCGCAAACTTGGCGCGGTCCCTGCGCCACTCCACCGGCAGCCCGAACGCCGCCGGCAGCACCTGGTTCTCGTCAAACAGCGCCTTGACCTGGCCCAGCGACTGCTCCCGGCCGAGCTGCGCCACTTCGCCGATGCCGAACTCCACGCCGCCGAACCCATACTTATGGGCCAGCGCCAGATACTCCCGCAGCGGCGGCTGCCCGCCGATGGTCACGGGGTTCAAACAGGTAATCACGGTATCAATCCTCTCTCTTGAAGAACTTGGAGATATTCCCGACGGTCTT
>JAFAZD010000107.1 GCA_019239955.1 Armatimonadota bacterium
AGCCAGTCATGGAAGGCGCTGGCGACGGCGTCCTCGCGGCCCGGCCGGGCCAGCAGGTCGTGGTAGTCGGACGCGCCGACGCCGAGGAAGGTCAGGCGGCGCAGGGGCGTGGCGTACCACCAGCCGGTCATCAGCGGGGCCAGTCCAGTTAAAGGGCCGCCGGGGGCGTCACGCCAGGCCAGCACACAGAGACGGCGGCCGGGGGCGCGCCCGTAATGCCGCCACCAGGCGGCGTTCCACACCCAGGTCTGGAAGACGGTCGCCGTCGGGCAGTCCTCGGCGAGCGCCTGCCACTCCGGGGCCAGCCGCGTCAGCCCCGCGTCATCGGTTATCACCTCCACCTGCATCCCGGCTCAGACGCTCCAGTCTTCCAGTTGAACGCCGGGGATGCGGGCAAAGTCCTGCGTGTTCCGCGTGATGACTATGGAGCCGCTCACGATGGCGTGCGCGGCGATCCGGCAGTCCATGCCGCCGATTCGCTTGACCGATGCCGGGAATGACCGAAAGAGCCGTTCGGCCTCGTCGGTGTAAGGTAATATCTGGAACTCTGCCAACCCTTCCAGCAAATCCACAAGGTACAAAGAAAGAGCCGCGATACTTGCCGTTGGCCTGGAGCGCGCTCTGTTAATCTCTGAAAGTATGCCCCGCAACAGCTCTTCCGCGGACAGGGAACTGATGAAGATGTCTTCAGCTGGAGTTCTGGCCGTTCGCGCGATCACCTGCGGATGGTTTCTGAACGTGAGGTTTATCGTGTCGGTATCGAAAAGGTATGCCAATTCATTCTGCCGCCTGGTCTTCTTGCGTATGGCCTCCCAGGTCCATTTCCTGATCCATTCGACGCCGGTTTTCACGGATGTTCTCCATCACGACATCCATGATCGGGTTGTCCTTGAAAACGCCAAAGACTTTCGCTAGGGGATGGTTCTCTATCGGCTCACCCGTTCCATTCTTAACGTCCGACGGCACCGCTGCGTTTTCCAACGGCGTTATTGTCTCTTTCAACTTTTCTTTGATCGCCTGTTCGCTCACGGCGGTTCTCCTTGTTAAGCGGTCACTGCCTTCATTCTACCCGGAAGCATCCTGAATCCGTAGGCGGATAAAGCAGGAGTCGGGCGGGTATAAGGCCAACATTCCCGCATCGCAGCCGCGATGCAGTAACTTGTTCTTGGAGGTCGTTCATGGAGCGTTTGATCAAGGCCAAAGTCGAGCCGGGGCGCGTCGCCATCCACTGGCTGGGCCAGGGGGGATTTGCGTTCAAGGCGCACGCGGGGGGCGTGATCGTGGTGGACCCCTACCTGTCCGACAGCGCCAACGGCGACGGCAGCGCCGCCCGCCTCGTGGACATCCCCGTCCGGCCCCGTGACGTGCGGCTGGACTACCTGTTCCTGACCCATGACCACCTGGACCACACCGACCCGCAGACCGCGCCGGCCATCGCTCAGAACAACCCGGACGCTCCCATCGTCTGCCCGCCGTCGTCGGCGCACCACCTGACCAAACTGGGCGTGCCGGGGACGCAGATTCGCACCGCCATGCCGGGGCAGTCGCTGCCGTTCCCGAACTTCGTCGCCCACGTCGTCGCCGCCGAGCACACCGAGGACAGCGTCGGCTACGTCTTTGAGTTCAACGAGGAGGGCAGTGAGACGGCCAACGTCAGCGTCTACATCACCGGCGACACCGAGTACAACGACGGGCTGGCCGCCGCCGTGGAGGAGTTCGGGCCGGACGTGCTGCTGGTCCCCATCAACGGGCGCTGGGGCAACATGGACGCCGCCCACGCCGCAAGACTGGCGGCGGCGGTCGCGCCGCGCGAGGTGATCCCGATGCACTACGGCATGTTCGCCGCGAACACCGCCGACCCGAACGACTTCCTGGCGTTGCTGGCCGCCGCGATGGGGCCGGAGTCGGAGACCGTGCCGGTCGTGATGAAGCACAACGCCTGCCACATCTTCTGCCCCGCCGAGTCCGCCCAGGGCCGCTACGGCCACAAGAAGGCCCGCGCCGAGCGCGCCCGCCAGGGCCGGCGGGGCCACGAGCACCACGACGGGGTGCGCGGCCCCAACGGCGGCAGCGGCATCGCCCGCGGCGGCGGGCGGGGGCGGTAGAGCAAGAGGCAGTAAGGCAAGAGAAGGAGGCAGCGAATGAATTCGCCGCTCATTGGCCTGCGGCCGAGTCTCCACCTGCGCGGAGACAATTTCGTGTCCGCGAAGGCGGACACTCGGCGCGAAGCGTCGCCGAGCGGCGAATTCATTCGCTGGCTTCTGCTAACCTCATGCTCTCACGCTTGACTTTCCTACTTATTGGGCGCATAATGGAGCGACTGTTTTGAGACCATCATCATGAGGAGATCATCACTGGAGGAACTGCGCAAGAGGATCATGCGGAGGATGGCATGGCTGCCGGCACTGCTGGCGCTGGGGACGGCAGGAATGGCTTGGGGGCAGACGTCGGCGGAGGTGCCGCCCGTCGGCGCAGCGCCCGCCCCGACAGCGCCCGCCGCGCCGACGGGAAAGTTTCTGCCGCGCGTCGCCATGCACCTGGAGACGGAACACGGCAAGATCGTTGCCGTCCTCACGGTCAACGAGACGGAGGCGGCCAGCATCCGCACCAACGCGGGCGGCTTCTCGCCCCAGCAGCGCGCCCAGGTGGCCGCGGAGCGGCTCACCGGCCTGCTGCAGGCCGGGCTGACCGCGTCCGACATCGTCGCCCGGCCCGCCGCCAAGCCGCTCTGGGACGTGGAGGCGCGCGGGGGGACGCTGCTGCTGGCGACGCCCGAAGAGGCGGACGCGCACCGCCACATGTCGCCGGAAGAACTGGCCCGCGCCTGGGTTAAGGCGCTGCGCCAACTGATCGGCCAGCCGCCGCTGACCCTGTCGCCCGCCAGCCTGGTCGTGCCGCTCGGCGAGACGCGCACCGTTAAGGTCGGCGGCGCGGCCACGGCCGCCGACGTCCAGGTCGGCAGCGACAACGCCGCCGTCAGCGTCGCCGACTTCGACCCCGCAAGGCGGCTGCTGACGGTGCGAGGCCACGCGCCGGGGCGGAACACAATCACCGTCCAACTGGCCCCCGGCAGGGGCGTGGCCGCCGTGTCGCTGCCGGTCGCCGTCATGAAATACGCCGGCCAGGTCGCGCCCTCGGTGACGGTTCAGGTGACGGGCAGGCCCGACGCGTCGCCCGACCTGGTGACCCAGGCGGCCTACGCCGGCCTGATCCGGGCGCTCAGCCTGGAGGACGGCGCGCAGGTCACGCTCACGGACGCGCCCCGATTCGCCGCGCCGCTGGCGGCGGGTGAGCAGACGGCGGCCGTGTTCCCGCTGCGCCTGTCCGGCCCGGACCTGCTGCCCGTCACGGCCAAGGCGGCCGTCAACGTGGTCAACACGCCCGTCACGCCTCAGCCGCCGTCCACGCTGTTTTACTCCAACAACCCGGAGCAGGTCAAGCGCAGCCAGACGCTGTTCACGGGCCGCCTGCGTCCGGCGTCCACGGCCCGCCTGGACTACCACCACCAGAACATGAGCGGCCAGCTCCTGGTGTTCCACGTGGACCTGGTCAATGCCTCGGACGCGCCCGCGACGGTGCAGGTAATCGCCGGCCTGTCGCAGCCCGGCGGCGACACCGTGCAGGTGGGGCGTCGGGCAGGGGCGGCCTTCCTGAAGAGTCTCAACGGCGACGCCGGCCTCGTGCTGCCCGTGCCGCCGCGCGGGCGCGTCCCGCTGGTCACGCAGCGGCTCGGGCCGGGGCTGACCGTCAGCGGCCTCATGCAGCTTCAGTGCCTGAGCGGCGGCCCGCTCACCGTGCGCGTCAGCGCCGGGGGCGACACGGATACGCTCACCGCCCCGCTGGCCCGCGTATTCATGGCCGGGGCCGGGGCCAACCCCCTCGCCGCGCCGTCGGGGGGCGTCGGCCCCGCCGCCGGGGACGCGGCCTCGCCGTACATCTTCCCACGCCCCCTGATCACGCTCTCGGGCAAGTACGTGGTGGACAGGCGCTGGGCGTTCGTGACGCTGGGGGACAAGGATGCGCTGCGCGATTCCTCCGGGAAGCTCAAACTGTTCGGCAACTACGGCGCGGACTATCAGGTGGACCTGACTCTGACCAACCCGACCCGGGACACGCGCCAGGTCGGCGTCTACTTCGCGCCCGGCGCAGGCCCGGCGGCGGCCGTGTTCCAGGTGGACGACGGCCCCATTCAGGAGTTTGATCCGTTCGAGCCGCCCAACGAGCGCGAGCTGGCGCGGGTCACCCTGGCCCCCGGCGAGACCAGAGTGACCCGCCTGCGCACCATCCCGCTGAACGGCTCGGCGTACCCGGCCCAGGTGGTCGCCCGCGCGCTGGAGAGGCGGCCCGCGCCGCCGGTCCCGCCCGGCCCGTCCCCCCCCGCGACCAATCCTGCGGGGGCCGGGCCCGTCACCCCGGCGGCCGCCGTGACCGCCGCGCCGCCCAGAAAGGTCAGCCTCTAGCCGATGGCGACGGACGCCAAACCGACCTACCCCGCCCGCGGGAACCAGGCCCGCCCGGCCCCCGGCCCGGCGTCGCGTGCCCTCGCCGCCCTGCACTCGGACGCCTTGGCGGCGACGGCGCTGTTCGTCGTCTGTGTCGCCCTCTACTGGGCCACGCGCACCCACTATAACACGTTCGACGCCGTCTCCTACGCCAACCAGATCGGGCGCGTCTACGAGGCGACCCACGACCCGCACTGGCTGTTCCACCCGCACCACCTGCTGTTCAACGTCGTGAACTACGGGCTGTGGCGGGCGGCGCGGGCGCTCGGCTACGGGGGCGGGCCGCTGATCGTGATGCAGCGCCTGAACGCGGTGCTGGGGGCGGCCGGCATCGCCATCTTCTATCTGTCCCTGCGGCGGCTGATGCACCGCTCACACGGCCTGCCCGCCCTGCTGGCGGCGGGGCTGGCGCTGTCGTTCGGCTACTGGGTCTGCGCGACCGACGGACGGGTCAACATGCCCAGCCTGGCGTGCCTGCTGCTGGCCTTCTGGCTGCTGTGCAGGACGCTCGAGGAGGGGCGCGTGGGCCGCGCCGCCGCCGCCGGCGCGCTGGCGGGCCTGGGCGTGCTGTTCCACGAGAGCGCCGGGCTGTTCGTGCTGGTCGGCCTGGCCGCCGTGATGCTGGCCGACGTCAGCCCGCTCCTGCTGCCCATCCCGGCGCGGCGGCTGCGGACGCGGATGCTGCTGGCCTACGGCGGCGCGTGGGCGGCGACGGTCGGCCTGCCCTACCTGCTGGTCGGCGCGCTGGCCCTGCACCTGCGCTCGCCGGCCGAGTTCCGGCACTGGATGACTTCCTACGCCGAACTGGGCTGGTGGTGGAATTTCGACATCCCGCACAACCTGCGCCTGGACCTGTATGCCTTCCGCCATGCCGCCTTTGCCGAGCCGCCCGGAAAGCAGGGCACGTTCTGGCTGGCCCACCGCATTCCCCTGGGCCACCTCCTGCTCTACCTCGGCGCGCTGGCCGGCTGGCTGATCGCCGTGTACGCCTTTTTCGCCGCGCTGCCGCTCCTGTGGCGCTCGCACCACCGGCGCATCCTGATCGTCTGCATGATCTGGATTCTGGTCTACGCCGCCTTCTTCACCGTCTGGTCCCCCGGCTACTTCGTGTTCTGGGTCCCCATCCTTGTCCCCACCGGCCTGCTGCTGGCGCTGGGGATGAGCCACTACCGGGCGGGCCGCAGCGGCCGGTCGGTCACCTGCCTGGTCGGATGCTGGATCGCGCTCACCGCGGCCGTCAACTGGACCAACAGCATCCGGCCTCACCGTCTTCCCGACGCCAGCCCCTTCCAGCGCGTCGCCGCCGACGTAAAGGCGCACACGGTTCCCGGCGACGTGATCCTGCTGGCCGGCGCGGGCAGTTTGGCGCAGTGCGAGGTGGACATCCCCTACTTCGCGGGCCGGGACGTGATCTCCCTGCATACGCTCCTGACGCGCGCCCGCAACGACAAGGCCGCCGCGCTTGCTGCCGCGCGGGCGCAGGCGGCACAGACCTGGGCCTCCGGCCACGCCGTTTACGCCCTGGACGAATTGTGGCATGGCGCTCAGGCCTGGAACGCCCTCGCCAAAAAACATCCGGGCGTCGGGCCGTCGGACCTCACGGGCTGGGCCGTCCGCGCTCCAACGCCCGCCTGGACCGACAAGCATGGCCGTCCCGTCTGGCGTCTGGCCCCGACGTCGCAGGCCATCCCATGAGAGGGGCACGGCGTCACAACGGACGGCGCGGACTGCTGATGGCTCTGTGCCTGCTGCTGGCGACGGCGCAAATGCCACTCGCGCCCGCCCGCCCCCTCGCCTCCCATTCCGGGGGAACCAGACCGCCCCCCGCCGCATCTCGGCCCGTCCCCAAGATACCCTGCTGCTGTCGCCCCGGCCACTGCCACATGGCGGACTGCCCCGGCAACCCCGACTACGCGCGGACGCACCCCGGCCTGATGGCCTGCGCGGCGTGCGCCTGCGGTCCCGTGCCTCACCCCCTGGCCCTGCTGCCGGACGGCGGGCGCAGGATTCGTCTGCTCGCCCGCCCGCTCCTGCCCGTCGCCCCGACGCCTATCGGCGTTCCCGTCGTCTACCCTCTGCCCCCTGCGTTCGCCCTGCGCGCCCGCCCGACGACGCCTCCGGAACAGCCTCCGCGCGCCTGCTGAAGAACGCACATCCATTCCTCCAACACTTCCTACTTTTTCATGCCGTACAGAGAGGTTGTCGGGCACAGGCGCACGCACGGCTCCAATCATTGGGCTGCGCGACCGCTGCCGGCCTCTGTTGTACACACAGCAGAGGAGTCTCTGAACGGCAAAACATACGGACAGGAGAGTCCCTTGAAATTCATTTTTGGCGGCTTATTGGCCCTGATCCTCCTAGGCCTCTGCCTGAGCCGAAGCCTGGCTTGCGCCTGCGGATGCGGCGTTTTCGATGTCGGCGACCCGACGATGTTCCCCCACGACACCGGCGGGATAGTCTTTTTGGAGTACGACTACATGGATCAGAACAGGAATTGGAGCGGAACGTCACGCGCGCCCGCCGCAAACAATGACGACAAGGACATCCGTACCAACTTCTGGACGGCAGGCGCTCAGTACATGTTCAATCGGAAATGGGGCGTCATGGCCGAGGTGCCGTATTGGCAGCGTCACTTCGAGACGACAGATGAGGATACCGGCGACATCGTTGATTTCGACCATGCCGCGTTCGGCGACATCCGCCTCAGGGGCATCTACACAGGGTTTTCGCCCGACATGTCCACCGGCGTCACCTTCGGCCTGAAACTGGCGAACGGCGACCATACATACGCGGGCTTCGATCCTGATACGTCCATCGGCACCGGAAGCACCGACCTCCTGCTCGGCGCCTTTCACTCAGGCGCGCTGACGGCCGACAACCATTGGGATTGGTTCGTCAACGGCCAACTCGATCTGCCGTTCCAGCACGTCGCCGCATACCGACCCGGCAACGAGGTGGATGGGATCGGCGGGATCGGGTACAGAGGCTGGAGCGTCGGCAAATACACGGTCGCCCCACTCCTGCAACTGGTGGGGTCTTACCGTGAACGCGACGGCGGCCCCGAGGCAGACCCGCCTAATAGCGGCTATGAGCGGCTTTTGCTGACGCCCGGCATCCAAGTCCACGCCGGCAGTTATACGATGTACGCTGATGTCGGCCTGCCGGTTTACCAGAATGTGAACGGCAACCAGCTCACGGCTGCGGCGCTCTTCAAGATCAACATCAGCCACGACTTTTGAGAAAGGAAGTCGCATGAGAAAATCTTTCCCGTTACCTGCACTTCCCGTGGCAGTCCTGTTAGCGACAGGGCTGTCACGGGCCGTATCCGCGTCCCCGTCTGTCGGACACTCCGCCCCGGCGCTCAGGGTAGTGGACCTGAGCGGGCAGCCGTTTGATCTGAGCGCGTTGCGCGGCAAGGTGGTCATCGTCAACTTCTGGGCGACGTGGTGTCCGCCCTGCCGTCGGGAAATGCCGGAATTGGATAAATTCTATCGCGAACATCACGATCAAGGAGTTGAGATGATCGCTGTGAGCGATGAGCGGTCCCGCGCTCGCGGTGACGTGCGTAAAGTCATGCAGCGGTTCACCTTCCCGGCCGCCATGATCGGCGATGCGAAAGTCAATGGCTTTGGGGAGCCGGACGCTCTTCCGATTACCTATGTCATTGATGCCCAGGGCGTGATCCGCGCCAAGTTCTTGGGCGGCAAGCCGCAGGTCACGGAAAAGAGCCTTTCGGACGCGGTGATCCCCTTGCTGCCCGCAAAATAGCCGCACAGAATCAATGAACGAAACCAGTTCGCTCCCGTCTCCTTCCTCGGAGGCGGGAGCGATTCTGCTGCCTCCCCGGTATAATGGCATGGGAGTTTTCCATGAAGTGTCACGGGGCCAGCGCCGTGTGCGGGTTCACTTTGATCGAGCTGCTGGTCGTCATCGCCATCATCTCCATCCTAGCGGCCATCCTGTTCCCTGTCTTCGCCCAAGCGCGGGAGAAGGCGCGGCAGGCCGCCTGCGCCTCCAATGAGAAGCAATTGGCCCTGGGCGTTCTGATGTACCCGCAGGACAACGACGACGCGCTCCGGCCCACGGCCGTCAACGACGCCTCCGGTGCGCCTGTGCCCCTCCGACGGCGGGGAGACGTTCAACTCCTACGGGCTGAACGAGCTGAACTTCTCCGACATGACCGATCCGGGTGCGCCGCCATCCCAGGACCTGGCGGCGTTCCAGACCCCGGCGGACACGGTCATGGTCTCGGAACTGGGACGGGAAGCACGGGAAACCTCGCCGACCTGACGACGGCCCGGCACCTACAAGCTGACCGCACCGGACGTGGACCTCAACGATCAATTCGACGCCCGCCCGGCGGTGCGGCACACCCAGCGCGCCAACGTCGGGTTTATGGACGGCCATGTCAAGGCGCTGCGCCTGGAGCAGTTCTACACAGGCCAGACGCCGCCGGACAAGTGGTTTACGCCGTGAAGCACGCTGGGGTATAACAGTCTTCAACGCCTTCCACGAGGACTCTTTTCTTTGCGCCATCCTCTCACCTCCCTCGCCGCCCTGATCGCGGCCCTCGTCACGTCTCCCGTGCCCGCCCAGCAGACGACGCCCATCCCCGCGCCGGCCACAACAGCGCCGAACCCGCCCGCCGGGCCGCCGCTGGTTCTGGACAGGGTCCACGATAATGTCGGCATCGCCCAGCAGACGGCGCAGGCGGGAAAGCTGCAAGGGCGCATCCTCTGGATGGACGCCGGGGCGAACGTCGGCAACCTCAACTCCATCGCCAAGATTCAGGACATCGTGGGCAAGGTCAAGGCCGCCGGGTTCAACATGATCGTGCTCGACGTCAAGCCCATCGTCGGCGACACGGTCTACCCCAGCCGATTCGCACCCAAGCTGACCGCCTGGAAGGAGCAGACGGTCGCCGCCGACTTGGACGTGCTGCGGCAGATGCTGCTCGCCGCCCACACGGCCGGCCTGCCCGTCTACGCTAACCTGAGCACTTTCGGCGAGGGCCATAAGTACGTCCATCGCGGCCTCGCCTACACGCACCCCGACTGGCAGACGATTCTCTACGAGGTGGACCGGAGCGTCTCGTCCTACGGCGGGCCGGCCGTCCCCATCGCCGCCCTGGACGCCCTGCCAAAGAACGGCGATGCGCTGACGGCCCTCACCAACGCCGCCCTGCTGCGCACGAATCGGCCCGGAGCCACCGTCGCCGTGCTCAACTTCGACGCCCGCGTGATGGCCGTCCATGACGGCAGCAACATCAAAGCCGCCGCCATCGCCATCCCGCCGCGCGGCGCAGCCCTGATTGGCTCCGGCCGGGCCGGGCAGTGGCTGCGGGCGAACGCCCGGCCCGGCGCGATCCTCACCTACGCCGCGACGCCGCGCTACGTGCGCGTCCGGGACGCGCCGGAACAGGCCATTACCATGTTCTGCGACCCGCTGAACCCGGACGTGCGGCAGCACGAGCTGGACATCGTGCGCGAGATCGTCACCAATTACGACGTGGACGGCGTGGTCTTTGACGACCGCCTGCGTTACGCCGGCCTCAACGCCGACTTCGGCCCGCGCGAGCGCGTCGCCTTTGAGCAGGTGGTCGGGAAGCGGCTCGCCTGGCCGGACGACGTGTTCCGCACATCGCCCTATCCGAACCAGGACATCCTGCCCGGCCCCTACTTCCAGCCCTGGCTGACCTGGCGCGCGGGGGTCATCCAAAGCTGGCTCGCCGACGCCGCCGCCCTCATCCATGAGGTTCGGCCGCAGGCCCAGATCGCAGTGTATGTCGGCTCCTGGTACGGCGACTACTACAAGGTCGCCTCCAACTGGGCCGCGCCCGATGTGGCCGCGCCCTTCCCGTTCCTGACGCCGGACTACAAGAAGACGGGCTACGCGCCGCTGCTGGACTGGCTGACGACGGGCTGCTACTACGAGACCCCCACCCTGGCCGACTCCGCGGACACCGGCGTCAGCCCCGGCGCGACCGTGGAGGCCGCCGGGCAGCTGTCCAATCTCATGGTCGGCGACGCCGCCTGGACCTACGCCGGCCTCTACGCGCTGACCTACCAGGGCCGCCCGGATCAGTTCGCCCGCGCCATCCAGGCCGCCGCCGCCGCGACTCAGGGCGTGATGGTCTTCGACATGTCCCAGATCATCCAGTTCAACTGGTGGGACGTGATCGCGCGGGCCTGGGAGCCGGGCGCGACGCCGCCGGCCCCCAATACGATCCCCGACCTGCTCTCCGAGGTGCGCCGCCGCCACGCCCAGGATCGCCAGAACGGTGTCCCTCCGCCCTCCTTCCCGCCCTATCTGGGCGTGGAAAATACCGGGTTTTGAAAAAATGTCGTATGTTGGTGTTACACATTACCGACATCGGCTGCCGGGTGTGTTATAATTCAGCCACTTGATCTCAGGGAATGCAGTCTTTGCTGGGGCAATTCACTTGGTCGCCCTTGCCCCGGCATCGTAAGTGGCGAAACCGGCCCTGGACAATCTCTCGGCAAGACCGGCCTTTGTCCGGGGCTTTGCCATGCCCCGGCGAACACCGCCGGGTAGGAAAGGACGACCATGAAGCATTTCCCTCATTCCCTCGCCGCCCTCGGCCTGGCCGCCACGACTCTGGCCCCGGCCACCCACGCGGCCGCCGTCAGCACCGACCAATACACCCTCCAGTCCCAGGGGAACATCTCCTTCACCACCCCGACGAACTTGGTCGGTACGAGCAATACGCTCGAATTCATCTTCAGCCCCGGCACCGACTTCGCGCCCGCCCGAATAACCGCCAGCAACTTTGTCTACTCCAATGACTGGTCGGTTGACACCAACTCGCTGGAGAACAGCCCGTCGTCGTATTTCAAGGGGCATGACGGTTACACCTATGACTTCAGCGGGGTAACGTCAGTCACTCTTTACAACAACGGCACGCCCAGCACCATCACGCCGGTCAGTATTTTGGGTTGGCGTTGTTGCATAAATAGCGGATCGTAGCAGATGCGGCAGTCGGTGTTCTTGAGATGTGCCAACTCAACGAACCCCACGCTCCAGCGGCTCGCCAAAGCCGAAGAAGCGCTCTGGACGCCCCAAAGGGCGTAAGCCCAAGAAGAAGCGCCAGTACCGCATCCGCAACTGGCCTGATTATGACACAGCCCTGGTCCAGAGGGGAAGCCTGACGCTCTGGCTGGACGAGGAAACCTTGCGGCACTGGCGTAGCCAGGGACGCACGGGCGAGCGCGGCAGGCCGCGGGTCTACACCGACCGGGCCATCACCTGCGCCCTGCGCCTGGGTGCGGTCTACCATCTGCCGCTACGGGCGACGCAGGGGCTGCTGGCCTCCCTGGTGGCTCTGGCCGGGGCCGACGTGCCGGTGCCGGACTACAGCACCCTGAGCCGCAGGCGCAAGAGGATCCAGGCCGCCCTCTCGCCGCCCACCTCGTCTGAGCCACTGCACCTGGTCGTGGACGGCACGGGCCTGAAGGTGTTGGGCGAGGGCGAGTGGAAGGTGCGCCAGCACGGCCCCTCCAAGCGCCGCACCTGGCGCAAGGTCCACCTGGCCGTGGATCAGGGGACGGGCCTCATCCGTGCCGCCGCCACGACGGGTAACGGCGTCAGCGACGGGCAGATGTTGCCGGCGCTGTTAGCTCAGGTGCCGCAGGCCATTGAACAGGTCTCCGCCGACGGGGGCTATGACCGGCGCACCTGCTACGAGGCCATCGCCGCGCGCGGGGCCAGGGCCGCCATCCCGCCGCGCCGGGGCGCCCGCATCTGGCGGCATGGCAACCGCAAAGAAGAGGGGCTCGCCCGTGACGAGAACCTGCGGCGCATCCGCCGGGTGGGGCGGGCCAAGTGGAAGCGCGAGTGCGGCTACCACCGGCGCAGCCTCGCCGAAACGGCCGTGTTCCGCCTCAAAACGATCTTCGGCTCGTCGCTCCGGGCGAGGAGTGAGGCCGCCCAGGACACGGAGACCCTGCTCCGCCTGGACGCGCTCAACCGCATGACCGCCCTGGGGATGCCCCATAGTTATGCCGTCTGATTTATGCAACAACGCCT
>JAFAZD010000165.1 GCA_019239955.1 Armatimonadota bacterium
GTTCAAATCTCTCACGCTCCGCCAGAAAGATCGAGGAAAAGGGAGGTCAAGAGCGATCTTGGCCTCCCTTTGTTGTCGAACTGTTGTTAAAGGACCAGGAAACGGAGATGGTACGGTGGCTGGGGCTGAATGACCGGGGGGCGGCGGCGACGCTGATCGGCAGCATCGTGTTTATCGTCCTGCTGCTGGGGGCGCTGCCGCGCTGGCTGCACGGACGGGAGGCGGAGGACTATCGGGGCGTGGCGGCGCAGACCGCGCCGGGCATCGTCTCGACCGTGACGATCTCGCCGATCAGCCGGGGCGGGGGCGGGCTGTTCAACGGCGTCAACGTCACGTTCGCGGGACATCGGGTGTATTACGCCCTGCCGCCGGAGAGCCAGTGGAAGCCGGATTATGGACAACGGGTCATGGTGACATACAGGGTGGGCCGGCAGAGCGGCATCGTGCGTGTGGACGACGTCACGCCGGAGAACACCCCGTCCGTCAGTGCGAAAAGGTCCAGCGGCCGTACCGGCCCTTGATGTCGGTCCCGGTGCCACTCATCTGGCCGCCGGAACCGATCTGGCCGGACTCACTGCCCAGGTCCCAGGCGCGGGGGCGGGACTGGGAGAGGACGCGGGTTTCGCGCATGGTGACGCGGCCTTGGGAGACGCGGCCCGTGACCGCGACGCGGACTAGGGCCTCATGGGTTCGGACGGTCATGACGCCGTCGAAGCCGCCGGGGCGGGCGCGCGTCACGGTGAGGGTGGCCGGGTTGCGCGTGTGGGTCCCGTGCCAGGTGCCGAGCAGACCCGTTTCGACGGAGCGTGTCCCCGTTGTGGGCGCGCGGCTGTCCTCGGCTGGGGTGTAATGGTAGCGCCTGAGGGACCGGCGCGGCTCCGGCGGGAGTAAGGCCAGCCGGCGGGCACGGCGCATTCGGTATGGAGCGGGTTCGCCGAAGGCGGTCACAGCCGCCGCGCGGGGCCGTCGCATGACGCGGGGCCGTCGCGTGGAGCGGGCCGTGTGCGCGGGCCGGGCTTGCGCCGCAGTGGCGACCTCGCGGATCGAGGCGGGCGGAGCCGGAGGCCGATGGCGGCGGTGGCGCTGGGGATGCGGCGGGCGCTCCTGCCGGATGGATGCGACACGAACGGTGGGCGGCGTCGCGGCATGCGGCGTCGTTGTCGGAGTGATTTTCATCCGCAGCTGGGGCTTCGGCAGGGCGGCAGTCCGGGGGGGCGGCGTCCGCGGATGCAGAAGCGTCACGCCGGCCAGGGCCGCCAGCATCAACGCGGCCAGTCCCCATGGAGCGAATGCCCTTTTATGAGGGGACGGCGGCAGGAGGGCGCTGGCGCGCGGCTGGCGGGGGGCGAGGGCCGCGCGCAGGTCCGCGGCCAGGGCGTGCGCGGAGCCGTAGCGCCGGGCGGGGTCTTTGTCCAGGGCGCGGGCCAACACCTTTTGCACGGCAGGCGGCACGCCGGGCAGGGGCGCAATCGCGTCATGCATCACCCGGTACATCACGACGGGAATGGTCTGGCCGGGGAAGGGCGGCTTGCCGGCGAGCATTTCGTACAGCAGGACGCTCAAGGACCAGAGATCGGACGCGACGCCGGCCTCCTCGCCGTTGATCAATTCGGGGGCCATGTAGACCGGCGACCCCACCATCATGCCGGCCTGCGTCACCAGCGTGTCGTCCGCCTGCCGGGCCACCCCGAAGTCCATCAGCTTGGCGCGGCCGTCCGGCAGCAGCATGACGTTGGACGGCTTGATGTCGCGGTGGATGACGCCTTCGGCATGAACCGCGTCCAGCGCGTCGGCGATCTGGTCCAGGATGCGGGACGCCTCCGCCGGGGGCAGAGGCCCCTGATCCAGCCGCCGCCGCAGTGTCTGGCCATCCAGGTACTCCATCACGAGGAAATGCTGATTGCCCTCCTCGCCGACGTCATAGATGGTGACGATGTTGGGGTGCGACAGGCGGGCGATGGCGCGGGCCTCGCGCCGCAGCCGCGCCAGCAGGGCCTCGCGCTGGCCCGCCGACAGGTGTTGCGGGACGGTGACGACCTTGACCGCGACGCGCCGCCCGATGCGCGTGTCCCGTGCCTCGTAGACTACCGACATGCCGCCGTGCCCGGCCTCCCGGATCAGCTCATACGGCCCCAGTTGTCCCGCCGCCAGTCCTACCGCCACAAGCTCCCTCTTGCCCTTTGTCCGAAATCTTCAACAGGAATACCCATTTGTGGGGCTTGGGAAACAAAGGTGGGGCGGTCATATTGCCCATCCATCAGGCGGCGTTCCTCCTCGGCCAGAAAAATCTCCTCCAGGCTGAGACGGTCTTCGACGCTGAGGGTGTGTGCCGGCGCGGCGGCGGGGCGGGGGCGGACTTGCCGCAGGAGT
This sequence comes from Armatimonadota bacterium, assembly GCA_019239955.1. GTDB lineage: Bacteria > Armatimonadota > Armatimonadia > Armatimonadales > Capsulimonadaceae > JAFAZD01. The sequence continues at coordinate 2,371 of JAFAZD010000165.1, forward strand.
TCCTGCGCCTCGGGGACGGGGATGTTCAGCGCCTCAGCGACATCGGAGACGGCCGGCTGGCTGCTGGCCTCCTCCTGGCGATGTTGCTGCCAGAGGGCGATCATTGCCCGTGAGACATTTGGAGGCCGACCATGCCGCCATGACGGGGATCAATGAGAGGCACCAGGAGCAGGCCGCGCGGGGCGGAGAGTTCCAGCCGGGTGACGCCGTAACCCAGGGCGGCGCCGGCGGCGACATCGCCGACGGTGTGGCGGCGCAGGCGCACGCGGGAGGCGGCGATCAGCGTCGCCCCCAAAAACCAGAGCGGGGCCTGGCGCGGGTGGAAGGCGCTCTCGGCGGTGGCGACGGCGAAGGCGGCCGTGGCGTGGCCGCTGGGGAAGCTGTCATGCGAGTCGGAATCGGGACGCTTCTCGCGGACGAGGGCCTTGAGGCCCTCCGAGAGCAGGACGCTCGTGCCGAGGCCGTCCAGGGCGCGCAGGGCGTGGTTCCTGCCGTCGTGCCCATCGGTGACGAGCGGCAGGCCGACGCCGAGGGCCAGATAGAGGATGTTGCCGCTCCCGGAGGCGAATTGGGACGCCTGGCGGGCCGGGGAGTCGGCGTGGGCCGGAAAACCGAGCGTGAGCAGCATCCAGAGGCAGGGAATGAGGCGCATGGGGTGGGACATGGCAGCCTGTTCACCCTCCGTGCGCCGTTTTCCTGCCGACCCGTTCAGCCACCGCATCCTGCTGAACCTGATCCTGCTCAACCTGGAGACGACAACATAGCCCCGCCCTCTGAACGAAGGCGGGGCTTTCATTGCCTCAGGCGCTGCTGGGGACGTTAGCGACCTGGTCCACGGAGGGCGGGGCGGACTCCGCCGTCTTGATCTTCACCCCGTTCTTGGATGGCTTGGGCGCGTCCATCGGCGTCAGGGCGGCGTCCAAGACCTCGTCCACGCTCTTGGCGAAGATGAAGGCCATGTCGCGGCGCAGTTCCTCCGGGATGTCCTCAAGCAAGTCCTTGCGGTTGCGCTCCGGCAGAATCACCGTCTTGATGCCGGCGCGGCGGGCCGCCAGCACCTTCTCCTTGATGCCGCCCACCGGCAGTACCTTGCCGCTCAATGTCACCTCCCCGGTCATCGCCAGGGCGGGCTTGATCGGGCGGCCCGACAGCAGGGACGCGATGGCGCTGGTCATCGTCACGCCCGCCGAGGGGCCGTCCTTGGGGACGCCGCCGGCCGGGACGTGGATGTGCAGGTCGGTCTTGTCGTAGAAGTCCGCCGGGATGCCGATGGCCTTCGCGTGGGCGCGGACGTAGGAGAGCGCGGCCTGCGCCGACTCCTTCATCACGTCGCCGAGCTGCCCCGTCAGCTGGAGGCTCTTGCCGCCGGCCATTTTCGAGGCCTCGATGAAGACCACGTCGCCGCCCACGGGCGTCCAGACCAGGCCCGTCACGACGCCGGGCTGCTCGGTCCGCTCGGCCACCTCCTCGTACTCGAAGCGCGGCGCGCCGAGATACTCCGCCACCTGCGCGGCGTCCACCGTGACGGCCTCCGAGCGGCCCTCGGCGAACTCGCGGGTCGCCTTGCGGCAGACCTTGGCGATCTCGCGCTCCAGGGAACGCACGCCCGCCTCGCGGGTGTAGCCCCGAATGACCGCCTTGACGCCGCCGACGGTGAAATGCACCTGTTCGGCCGTCAGGCCGTGCTCGTCGAGCTGCTTGGGCACCAGATGGCGCTGGGCGATCTGGGCCTTCTCCTCCTCGGTATAACCCGAAAGCTCGATGATCTCCATGCGGTCGCGCAGGGCGGGCTGGATGGTGTCCAGCATGTTCGCCGTGGTCACGAACAGCACCCTGGAGAGATCAAATGCCACGTCCAGGTAGTTGTCGCGGAACGTGCTGTTCTGCTCCGGGTCCAGCGCTTCCAGCAGGGCCGAGGACGGGTCGCCTCGAAAATCCGCGCCGATCTTGTCGATCTCGTCGAGCACGAAGAGCGGGTTGTTGCTCTCGGCGCGGCGGACGCCCTGGATGATCTGGCCGGGCAGCGCGCCGATGTAGGTGCGCCGGTGGCCCCGGATCTCGGACTCGTCGTGGACGCCGCCCAGGCTGATCCGCACGAACTTCTTGCCCATCGCCTTGGCGATGGACTTCGCCAGGCTGGTCTTGCCGACGCCCGGCGGGCCGACGAAGCACAGGATCGGCTGGCGCAGGTCGCCCTCCGGCTTGAACTTGCGGACCGACAGGTACTCCAAAATCCGATCCTTGATCTTCTCCAGGCCGTAGTGGTCGGAGTCCAGGGTCCGCTTGACCTCCGGGATGTCCAGATTGTCCGGCGTGGACACGGCCCAGGGCAGCGCGGCCAGCGTCTCGATGTACGTGCGGGCCACGGTGTACTCCGGCGCGCCGGGGGACATGCGCTGCAGCCGATCCAGCTCGTTGTTGGCGGCCTTCAGTGCGTCCTCGGGCATGTGCGCCTCTTCAATCTTCTTCTGGAGGTCGCCGATCTCCTCGCCGCGCTCGTCCCCCTCGCCCAGCTCCTTCTGAATGGCCTTTAATTGCTCGCGCAGGTAGTACTCGCGCTGGGTCTTGTTGATCCCCTCGGAGACCTGGGACTGGAGCTTGGAGCCGATCTCCAGCACCTGCATCTCACGGGTGAGCAGGGTCATCAGTTTGGTCATGCGGTCCTTCAGGTCCAGCGTCTCCAGAATCTCCTGCTTCTCTTCCGTCCCAATGGGCATGTGGGCGGCGATCAGGTCGGTCAGCGCGCCGGGGTCGTCAATGCCGGTAGCCAGGCCGGCCAGCTCGTCGGGCATCCCCGGCGAGAGCTGGACGATCTTGCGGAACAGGTCGCCCAGGGAGCGCTTCAGGGCCTCCACCTCGACAGCGTCCTCGGCGGACGGCGCGGCGTTCTCGATGACGCGGACGCGCGCCTTCAGGTACGGCTCGTCCTGGGTGATCTGCTGAATCTGGATGCGCGCGACGCCCTGGACGATCATGCGGATGCCGTCGGGCACCTTCGCCATCATGCGCACGACCACGGCGACGCCGACCGGGTAGATGTCTGCGGCGGTCGGATTCTCGACCGAGGCGTCCCGCATGGCGACGACGCCGAGGATGCGATTGCCGGCGGCGACGGCCTCGTCCACCAGGCGGACGCTGTTCTCGCGGCCCACGGCGATGGGGGCGACCAGCACCGGGAAGACCACGGTGTCGCGCAGGGGCAACAGGCTGAGCTCATCGGGGATGGGCGGGCGGCCCTCGCCCTCGCTGTTGATCTGCCGGACGATCTGCTCGTTCACATCATCCCGCGCGGGGTTATCGTTCGCCAGCGCCTCGGCGGCTGGCGCGTTCTGCTCTTGCGTCTTCTGTTGGTTATCACGTTCGGACATGGTTACTGGGTGTCCTCACTCTCTGTCGTCGTTACGGTCTCCGGCACGGGATCCGCGGCCGGCGCGGTGATGGGGATCAGGCGGGTCTCGGTCTCGCGCCGGGCGGGCCGCTTGGGGAGCGTCACCAGCAGGAAGCCGTCCCGGTAGGACGCCGTGATCCCATCGCGGTCAAGGGGGATGCCGCCGGGCAGCGCCAGCGACCGCTCGAACGGCCCGAAGTAGATCTCCAGCTGGTGACAGCCCACGCGCCCTTCGCGGTCGTCGCGGTCCTCGGCGCGGGCGCCGCTGATGGTCAGGACGCGGTCATCGGGCGACAGCGACACCTGCAGGTCGTCGGCCTTAGTGCCGGCCAGCTCCATCTTGACCAGGATGCTGTCTTTGGTCTCGTGGATGTCCACGCTGGGCTGCCAGAAGCGGGACGCGCCGCCGACGGGCAGGGCGAAGAAGCCGTGAAACGCCTCGTCAGTGATCTGCTGCATCTCGCGCTCCATCTGCCGAATGATGTCGCGGTAGTCTTTGAACGCCATCGCGCGTTCTCCTTACGTGTTTCAGTATGTTTTTACGAACTTTGTTGAGTTTGGTACGCTCAATAGCGAAACGCAAGCGAGGGACGAATGGTTCCCGCCCCGCCGATGCCGGTATTGTTCCCAAAGGTAGGCGCATTGTCTCTTCGGCTGTTCCGTGTTATAATGTCATCGTAACCATACGGCCTGCACACCGGGGCCACCAAGGAGAAGACGATGAACAAAGCAATCACGGGCCTGACGGCCTGCGTCCTGGCCCTCGGCGTCCTGGGCACGAGCGCATTCGGGGCAGCCCCCGCAAAGAAGGCTGGCAAGATGGTGGCAATGTACCAGGCTGAGAAGTGCCACATGTACTTCACGGCGGCCCAGTACAAGCAATACCACGGCGCCTGTCCCGTCAGCCACGGCAAAATGCACAAGGCCATGCTGGCGTCCAACAAGGTCAAGGCGGCGATGGCCGCGACCGATAAGGAGTTGACCGAGGCGAAGAAGAAGTAATTGGCCGGGAAGAAAACCATTCCCGGCGCTCAAGCGCCGGGCTTCGGAGAGCAAATCCCCGCCTGCGCGGGCAGAGGAGCCGTTGGCAAATACCGGTTCTTTGCCCGCGCAGGCGGGCTTTTGCACTTTGAAGCCCGGCGCTTCAGCCCCGTGAGGCGGACATAGGTTTTTTTGCCGCCCGTGAAACTTTCGCAGCCTCCGCGCGTTAAAGCAAGTAATGCTGACGCGAATGCTGCTCCTGATCGGCCTCGGCGCGGCGCTGTGCCGCCCGGCGGCCGCCGCTGTTTCGCTGCCGGACCTGCGCGGCGTCGTCCGCGCGGTCCCTGCTCCCCAGGCACGGGCGACCGTGCTGTTCTTCATCGCCCACGACTGCCCCATCGCCAACGGGTACGCACCGGAGATTCAGCGCATCGCCGCTCGCTACGCCCCCCGGGGGGTCGCCTGCCTGCTGGTCTACGTCGAGCCGGACCTGACCGCCGCCGGCGCGAGAAAACACTGCGCCGCCTACGGCTACCGCGTCCCCGCCCTGCGGGATCTGAGACACGCCCTGGTCAGGATGACCGGCGCGACGGTCACGCCGGAGGCCGTCGTGCTCGCGCCCGACGGCCACGCGCTCTACCGGGGCCGCATTGACGACAAGTACGTGTCCCTGGGCCAGCCGCGCTACCGCGTCAGCCGCCATGACCTGCGCGACGCCCTGGATGCCATTGTGCAGCACCGGCCCGTGCCCCATCCGGCCACAACCGCCCTCGGCTGCTTCATTCCGCCGCTCGGTTGATCACCATGTCCCTAAAAATTCCGTCCCTCTTCCTCACCACCGGCCTGGCCCTCGCCGGGATGGTCTCCGCCCTGGTCGGTACGCCGGTCCGTCCCGCCGCCCGCCCGGCGGCCCTCAAGGCCGGAGCCGTCACCTACGCCAAGGACATCGCGCCGATCCTGGACCAGAAGTGCGTCACCTGCCACCGCGCCGGCGAGGTCGCCCCCTTCGCGCTGACAAGCTACGCCGATGTGAAAAGCCGAGCCGCCTTCATCGCCGCCGTGACCCGGAGCCGCACCATGCCGCCCTGGAAGGCCGCCTCCCACGGCGAGTTCGCGGACGAGCGCCAGCTGACCGACGCGCAGATCGCCCTCATCCAGAAGTGGAGCGCCGAGGGCGCGCCGCTGGGCGACCCGCAGGCCGTGCCGCCCACGCCGCACTTCTCCAGTGGCTGGCAACTCGGCGCGCCAGACGCCGAGTTCCAGCCCGCCCGCAGCTATACGCTGGCCGCGGAGGGCAACGACGTTTACCGGTGCTTCGTCGTCCCGACCCACTTCAGCGAAGATCGGTGGGTCTCGGCGATGCAGGTGCGGCCCGGCAACGCCAAGATCGTCCACCATGTCATCGTCTACCTGGACAGCAAGGGCCGAGGACGGCAGTTGGAGGCGGAGACTCACGACGGTAATCCGGGCTTCAACGGCGTCGGCTTCTCCGCTACGGGCGCGCTGGGCGGATGGGCGCCCGGCAACGAGCCGCGCCTGCTGCCCCCCGGAGTCGGCATCCAGCTGCCGAAGGGCGCGGACATCGTGGTCCAGGTCCACTACCACAAGGACGGGCGGCCGGAGACCGATCTGACCAGGCTGGGCCTGTACTTCGCCAAGGGGCCGGTGGACAAGCGGCTGGGCATCTATCCTCTGGCCGCCTGGCTCTGGATTCCGCCGGGAGACGCGCACTACGTCACCCACTCCGACCTGACGGTTCCCGCCGACTCCACCTTGCTGGAAGTCATGCCGCACATGCACCTGCTGGGCCGCACGATGACGGTCACGGCGGCGCGGCCGGACGGGACCAAGCAGTCGCTGGTCAACGTCCCCGATTGGGATTTCAACTGGCAGTCCACCTACGTCTACAAACAGCCGGTGAATCTGCCCAAGGGGACAAAGATCCACCTGACGGCGACCTACGACAACTCGGCGTCAAACCCGCGCAACCCCACCAGCCCGCCGAAGTTGGTGACGTGGGGCGAGCAGACCACCGACGAGATGTGCATCGCCTTCCTGTTCTACACGGTGGACGCCGAGCATCTGTCCCAGGGCCACCCGGACCCGAACGTCGTCACCCGGTTCTAAACAGAAAAGCGGGGGAGCCATTGGCTCCCCCGCTTTTTCACGCCTCCGACCAGTCGTGCATACCGACCGCGCGCCGGTGCTCGGCCAGCACGTCCGGCGGCGTCTGCTTCAGGAAGAAGTTGCCGACGAACAGGAGGATTCCGATGTCGTCCAGCGCGCCGATGACCGGGATGAACCCGGGCAGATTCAGCGGGCTGAACGCGAACACGACCCCGGCGACCAGCGCCGCCTTCGCCAGCATGGGAACCCGCGCGTCCGCCAGCAGCCGGCGGAACAGGGTGACGTACTTCGGCCCGTCCTGCACCAGCCGCACCACCCCGCGCCACCCGCCCGCGCGCCGCACCATCCGAATCAGCCGTGCGATCCGCTTGAAGAAATTCATGGTCCGCTCCTTGCGGGCGTCCGTCTTCGGACAGGCCCATTGATAGAACACCCCAAGGCGGGCTTTGTTCCACAGGCGTCCCCACCCAGCGTCCCTGGGGCTGAACCCCCAGGCTAAACGGACAGAACCCGCTTCGCGGCTGAAGAGGAGCCTGTCCTGTAGCCCCGAAGGGGGTTCCTTCCGGTTAGCCTGGCCGTTCAGAAGGTCTTGAACCCCTGGGGCTTGCCCCAGCGGAGCCGGGGCCGGCTACGGGAGGACCCGCTTCGGGGCTGAGAGACGGGGCGGGAGATGGGTGTTCCCATCCAGCCCCG
>JAFAZD010000216.1 GCA_019239955.1 Armatimonadota bacterium
TAACCTCCTCCGTCTGTGGCAAGAGTCCTCCCTCCTCCTCGACGGCAGGGAGCACGGGCGCGCCGTGACCCGCTGGGGCGGGACTTCCAGCCTCTTCCCCGGACAGACCTGGTCCTTCACGGTCACGCCCATCGAGTACCTGCCGCAAGCCTACGCCTGCGACCAGGCGCACGAGCGCCGGCCCGGCCCGGACGCCCTCGCCCCCGGCAGGCACACCCTGCTGCTCAAGTTCGGGGGCAAAGTCTACGGGCCGGCGCGGTTCATCCGGGAGAAGCCGACCGCGCCGTGCCGGAAAAGGCGAAGTAACGCCGCCGCAGGAGAATCCGCCGCCGGGGGCGAAAGGAGGGCCAACCTGTCGGCGTGAGGAGTCGTGAGATGGCGAAAACATACCGGGTGGGCGTGGCGGCGATGGTGCATGACCACGTCTGGGGCGAGCTGGCGCGCTGGAAGGCGCTGCCGAACGTGGAGTTGGTCGCGGCGGGCGACGCCAATGCGCCCCTGCGGGAGAAGGTCCAGAAGGAGTACGGCGTCGCGCGCGTCTACGAGTCCTGGCGGGAGATGCTGGAGCGCGAGGAGCTGGACATCGTCCAGGCGGCCAGCGAGAACAGCGCGGGGGCGGACATCGTGGAGGCCTGCGCCGCGAAGGGAGTGCATGTGGTCAGCGAGAAGCCGATGGCGGCGACGCTGGCGCAGGCCGAGCGGATGCTGCGGGCGGCGACCGAGGCCGGCACCCAGCTCCTCATCAACTGGCCGACCGCCTGGTCTCCGGCCATCGCGGAGTGGGTGCGGCGCATTGAGGCGGGCGACATCGGCAGCGTCACATACGTCAAATACCGCTCGGCGCACAACGGCCCCAAGGAGATCGGCTGTTCCGAGTACTTCTGGGGCTGGCTCTATGATGCCGAGAAGAACGGGGCTGGCGCGCTGATGGATTACTGCTGTTATGCCGCCGACTTCGCGGCCTGCCTGCTGGGCCTGCCTGCGCGGGTGACGGGGCTGCGCGGCGTGTTTGTGAAGGACTACCCGGTCCCCGACGACAACGCCATCATCCTCATGCAGTACCCCCATGCCTTTGGGGTCGCCGAGGCGTCCTGGACACAGGCCGTGCCGTATGCCGAGGGCGCAAACCCCGTCGCCTACGGCACCGCCGGCTCGCTGGCGGTGGCGAAGGACAAACTGATCTGGCAGCGCCCCGGCCAGCCGGCGGAGACGATCACCCCGCCCCCACTGGCCGCCCCCCGCCGCAGCGCCCCGGAATACCTGCTGCACTGCCTGGAAACAAACCATCCCGTGGAGGGCCTCTGTTCCCCCAAAGTCAGCCGCGACGCCCAGGAGATTCTGGAAGCCGGCCTGCGCTCCGCCGACATGGGCCAGACAATCACCCTGCCCCTGAGCGGGTAGCACAAAGGAGGTGCTCATGGACGACGTGGCGCGGTACAACATCGAGCGCTGGCAGGCGCTGGCCGACGCGGACGCGCTGTTCACGCGCCCGGCGCTGGACCTGGACGCCGCCTCCGCGCACGAGCGGGTGGACGCGGAGGGGCTGCTCGGCGGTGTCGCCGGCCGGGACGTGCTGTGCCTGGCGGGCGGGGGCGGGCAGCAGTCAGCGGCGTTCGCCCTGCTCGGAGCCAACGTCACCGTGTTCGATCTCTCGGAGGCTCAGTTGGAACGGGACCGCGTGGCGGCGCGGCACTACGGGTTGGACATCCAGACGATCCGGGGGGACATGCGCGACCTTTCGCCGCTCGCCCCTGCGTCCTTCGACATCGTCTATCAGCCCTATTCCCTGGGTTTCGTCCCGGACGCGCGCGTCGTCTTCGCCCAAGTCGCCCGCGTCCTGCGCCCCGGCGGCCTCTACTATTTCAATTTCAGCAACCCGTTCTACTGCGGCCTGTCGGAGCGGGACTGGGACGGCAATGGCTATGTGCTGAAATTGCCCTATGCCGACGGCGCGGAGGTGGTCATCCCCGACGCGGAGTGGGTGTACGCGCGCAGCCGGCAGTCCCACCCGACTCCCGCCCGCCCGACGCGCGAGTACCGGCAGTCGTTCAGCAAGCTGCTCAACAGCCTGATCGGCCTGGGCTTCGCCCTGCTCCACGTCTCCGACAGCCGGGACTTCTACCCCGACCCGGAGGCCGAGCCGGGGACCTGGGCCCACTTCGTCTCCGTCGCCCCGCCCTGGCTGGCCTTCTGGCTGCGTTACGCCCCGGACGCTCAATTCACGAACCCATGAACGGATCCCACTCTTCATGCCTGCGACTCGCCCTGCTGGTGACAAGACATTGGGTGGCCTGATCGCTTCTCAAAGAGGTATCATAGGACCATGAGAACAGCGCACGGGCGAAGGTGGATGAGGCATTGCGACCTGTCCCATTTGATGATGTCTTGTCCACGCTGTACACATTTCTGGACAGATGAAAAATCGGACCGCATTCACGAGAAGTAAAAGATGACCACATACGAACCGGTGATCGGCATGGAGTGCCATGCCGAGCTATTGACACAGAGCAAGATGTTCTGCGGGTGCGCCAACGAGTTCGGTGGCGCGCCCAACACGCGCACCTGCCCCGTCTGAAGGAAGACTGTCATGCCGACCGTACAACTGGAAGCGCAACTCTCCCCCGAACAGTTGCTGAACGCGGTGGAGCAACTCAACGTCGCCGACCTGGACATTCTTCTGGACCGCATCCTGACTCTGCGCGCCGAACGCCGCCTGCTGCCTTCGTCACAGGCCGAAGCGAGTCTGCTGAAAGCCACTCACTGGCCGCTGACACCCGACGAGCAGCGACGGTATGAACATCTGATTGCCCGGCGGCAGGCGGAGGTGATTACGCCGGAGGAGCTTCAAGAACTCATCGGCACGACGGATCGCCTGGAAGCCTGGAACGTGGAGCGTCTGAACGCGGTCATCGCGCTGGCGAAGCTCCGCCACGTTTCTACGGACGAGATGCTGCGCACGCTGGGCATTTGAATGGGCATCTGAACAGGCCGGCCAAATCTATGCCAGCACGGGGCATCACACAGCGACAGAAACAATCCGTCACGGAACGGGCCGGCAACCAGTGCGAGTACTGTCGCAGCCCTGGCAGAGTCGGCACACACCCGTTCTCCGTGGAACACATCACACCCCGGCAGAAGGGCGGCACGAGCACACTGGATAATCTGGCCCTCTCCTGCCAGGGCTGCAACAATCACAAACACACGAAGGTGGAGGCGAATGATCCGGACACGGGCCAAACCGTGCCTCTCTACCATCCACGCCGACACCGGTGGCGAGACCACTTTTGTTGGAGCGAGGATTTGACGACAATCGTGGGGCTGACGCCGACCGGACGTGCCACGGTCGAGGCGTTGCATCTGAATCGAGAGATGGTCGTCAACTTCCGAAGGCTTCTGATCCAGTTGGGCCAGCACCCGCCGGAAGAGGCGGATGAATAAGGCCCGGCGCGCGGTAAAATCAAGACATGACCACATACGAACCGGTGATCGGCATGGAGTGCCATGCCGAGCTATTGACACAGAGCAAGATGTTCTGCGGGTGCGCCAACGAGTTCGGTGGCGCGCCCAACATGCGCACCTGCCCCGTGTGCCTGGGGCTGCCCGGGTCGCTGCCGGTGATGAACCGGCAGGCGGTCCAGTTGGTGCTGCGGACGGCGCTGGCGCTGAATTGCGAGATCTCGCGGGACTGCCTGTTCGCGCGCAAGAACTACTTCTATCCCGACCTGCCCAAAGGGTATCAAATTTCGCAATATGAAAATCCCATCGGCATGAAGGGATGGCTGGACATCACCCTGGAGGATGGGGCCACGAAGCGGGTTCGCATCCGCCGCGTCCATCTGGAGGAGGACACCGGCAAGCTCGTTCATGCCGGGGGCAACGAGAGCGAGGTGGACTACAACCGCAGCGGCGTGCCGCTGATGGAGATCGTCACCGAATTCCCGCCGGACATGTTCTCGGCGGACGAGGCGCGGGCGTATCTGGAGAAGCTGCGCTCCATCCTGGTCTATCTGGGCGTCTCCGACGGCAAGATGGAGGAGGGCCACCTGCGTGCCGAGCCGAATCTGTCTATCCGGCCCGCCGGGACTACGGGCGTGGGCGTCAAGACCGAGATCAAGAACCTGAACTCATTTAAGTCGGTCTACAAAGGTATTCAGTACGAGGTGGAGCGACAGACGGCGGTGCTGGAATCCGGGGGCGCAGTGCGGCAGGAGACGCTGGGCTGGAACGACCTGCGGAACGAGACCTACCACATGCGCTTCAAGGAGGAGGAGCAGGAGTACCGTTACTTCCCGGAACCTGACCTGGTCCCGCTGCACTTTGACGACGCCGACATCGAGGCCGCCCGCGCCGCCCTGCCGGAGCTGCCCGACGCCAAGCGCGAGCGATTCGTCTCGCAGTACGGCCTGCGCGAGTACGACGCGGAGATTCTGACGGCCTCCCGCCCGCTCGCTGACTATTACGAGGAGGCCGCCGGAGATGGCGCGGACCCGAAGGCCATCGCCAACTACGTCACCGGCGATCTGGCCCGCCTGATGAACGCCTCCGGCCAGGAGATCACGGAGATCAAGGTTTCCCCGGTGAGCCTGCGCGAACTCATTCAACTGCGCGACAGCGGCAAGATCACCAACGCCATCGCCAAGCAGGTGCTGCCGGAGATGTTCGAGACGGGCTGGTCGGCACAGGCGATCATTGACGCCAAAGGCCTGGCCGTGGTCGGCGACGAGAGCGCCATCGCCGCCGAGGTGGACAAGGTTCTTGCCGCCAACCCCGATGTGATCGCCAAGATCAAGGCCGGCAACGAGAAAAGCAAGGGCTTCCTCACCGGTCAGGTCATGCGGGCCATGAAGGGACAAGCCAAGCCGGACGTCGTCAATCGCCTCATTGACGAGAAGCTGGCCCAACTGTAGGGGCCGGGGCCAAAGGGAAGGAATGGGCCTGCTGGACACCCTGCGCCGCACCCTTGCCGAGCGTGGCCTGATTGCTCCGGGCGATCGGGTGCTGGTCGCCGTCTCCGGCGGGCCGGATTCGCTCGCCCTGCTCCACGCCCTGCACAGTCTGCAAGATGAACTGGGGCTGGCCGATCTGCGGGCCGCCCACCTGGATCACGGCCTGCGCGGGGCAGAGGCGGCGGCGGAGGCGCAATTTGTCGCCGACTGGTGCGCTGGGCGCGGCATCCCCTGCACCATCGGCGTGGCGGACATCGCAGCGCAAAAGGCGGCGCGTGGCGGCAGCACCCAGGAGGCCGCCCGCGCCGTTCGTTACGCCTTTCTGGAAGAGACCGCTCGTGCCGTCGGGGCCGACAAGATCGCCACCGGCCACACGCAGGACGATCAGATTGAGACGGCCCTGCTCAATATCCTGCGCGGCACGGGGCTGGACGGACTGCGCGGCATCCCCTACGCGCGCGGCCCGTTCGTCCGCCCCCTGCTGGATGTCCCCCGCACGTCCGTGGAAGCCTACTGCGCCGAGCAGGGTCTTGCGCCGCGTCGTGACCCTTCCAATTCGGACCCATCGCACTATACGCGCAATAAACTGCGACTGGAACTGCTGCCGGTCTTAGAGCGCGACTACAATCCCGCCGTCCGCGCCGCCCTGCTGCGTCTTTCGGAGAACGCCGCCCGTGACGCCGATTTCCTCCATGCGGAGGCGAGGGCCGCGCTGCCGGCGCTGACGCTGGCGCGGACGGAAAGGGAATTGGTACTGGACGCGCGTGGGCTGCGCCTGCTGCACCCCTCCCTACAGCGCCACGTCCTGCGCGCCGCCTTCGCCCACCTCCGGGGCACGACGCTCGGCCTGACGCACGAGCACCTGGGGCCTCTCTGCGCCGCCCTGGCCGGCGAGCGCCGCCTGCCCTTCGGCCTGACCACGCCCCCGCCCCACTGCGCCGCCCGCGTCACCCAGCGCCGGCTGACGCTGAGGACGCAAGAGCTGACTACCATCCCCGCTGCCACCGGCGCGGCTGATAGCCCTTGAAGCCGTAGCAGCGGACGATCTGGATGATGCGGATGGGCCGGGAGTAGGGTGGATTGCGGAAAACGCGCAGGGGCGGCTGGGGCGCGACGCGGCGGAACACGGCGCGCAGGTCGCCGAAGTGGTCGCGGTTCGGGCTGTCGTTGAGGAAGACGGCGTCGCGGCCCCTAAGCTTGGCCGGGTCCTCCCAGAACATGTACTCGTTGGCCCGGTCGTGCAGGAACAGGGAGTAAGTCTGCGGCTGGCCGGGCAGGTAGAAGGCCGCCTCCGAGGGCATCCGGTAGTTGACGCCGAACACGAAGGGGTCGCCGCCCATCGCCGCCCGCTCCAGCGCCACGCGGCCCGCCATCTGCTGCCAGCCGTACAGCTCGTTGGTGCGGTCCTGCGTCGGGTCGGCGAACTTGATTCCCAGACCGTACAGCAGGCCGGGGAACAGCGTCACCAGCGACATTACGACGGCAAAGGCGACGTTGAAACTCGGCCAGGCCAGCCCGCGCCGCTCCCAGACCCGCCACAGAAGATCGGCCACCAGGATCAGGCCGGTGACGTAGGCGGTCACGGCCCAGTTGCCCTCCACCTTGCTGCGCAGCGAGACCAGCAGCGTCGCGCCGAAGACGACGGCTGTGGGGCACCAGAGAAATAGGCGCGCTTCGTCGCCCTCTTTAGCGCCGCGCCGCCAGCCATCGTATAGGACGTAGAGGTAGCTCAGGAAGACGAACGGGGACAGCAGCAGCGCCTGCGCCCCCAGGAAGTCGCCGAGGTATTTGAGGGGCGGGTCGTGGCGGTCGCTGCGCGACCCCATCACGCCGATGTGCGTCCAGAAGGCGTTCCCGTGCGTGTGGTTCCACCAGACGAACGGGGCGAAAATCAGCAGGACGAGCAGGCCGGCGACGTAAGGCTGGGGGCGGCGCAGCCAGGCCGCGCGGGCCGTCGGCGAGAGCAGCAGGTAAACAAAGACGCCCGGCAGCAGCAGCAGGCCGTTGAGCTTGGCCTGCGCCGTCAGCCCGGCCAGCACGCCCGCGCCGAGCCACCAGCCCCAGCCGGGCCGGTCCGTCAGCGCCCGGTGGACGACGTACAGCGTCGCCGACCAGAGCGCCACCTGCACCGGGTCGTGCGTCATGATGACGGCCCCGGCGGCGAAGAAGGGGATGACGCTGGCGAGCAGCACGGCCAGCAGCGCAACCGGGACGCCGAGGAGCCGCCGCGCCAGCAGGTA
>JAFAZD010000241.1 GCA_019239955.1 Armatimonadota bacterium
ATCACGCCTAGCGGGACCGCCTACGCCGACTATACGGTCGGGCCGTTCACTGCGGCTGCCGGCAGCCACACCCTGGCCTTCGTCGGCCTCAACCCCCACGGCGGCGACAACACCGCCTTCCTCGACAACGTCCGAATCACCGGGGCCGCGCCCTGAGCAGACCTTGGTGACATGAACACTGCGGGCGCGCCTTTCCGACCGGGAGACGCGCCTTCTCCATCCCTGTTTGCCAAGCCCGGCGGGATGTGCTACAATGGAACCGACTTCCCGACCGCCTGGAGTATCCGATCTTGCCTATCCCGAACGACGTTCAGACCATCCTGGCTACCGATTGCGGCAGCACGACGACCAAAGCCATCCTGATCGAGAAGCAGGGCGAGGAATACCGGCTGACCAGGCGCGGGGAGGCGCCCACGACGGTGGAGGCCCCGTTCGATGATGTCACGGTCGGCGTCACCAACGCCGTCCGCGAAATTGAAGAATTGTCCGGGCGGGCGATTCTGGACGCCGGGGGCAAGGTCATCGCGCCCACCGAGGCCGGCAACCAGGGGGTGGACCTGTACCTTTCTACCTCGTCGGCGGGCGGCGGCCTGCAGATGACGGTCGCGGGCGTGGTCAAGGCGATGAGCGCCGAGAGCGCGGAGCGGGCGGCGCTGGGGGCGGGGGCGATCATCATGGACGTGATCGCCGTGGACGACGGGCGCAAGGAGTACCAGAAGGTCGAGCGCATCCGGGCGCTGCGGCCCGACATGATCCTGATGTCCGGCGGCACCGACGGCGGCACGGTGACGCACCTGACCGAGATGGCCGAGATGCTGCGCTCCGCCGACCCCAAGCCCCGCCTGGGAATCGGGCTGAAATTGCCCGTCATCTACGCCGGCAACGTCGAGGCGCGCAAGGCGGTCGAGGAGATCGTCGGGGATGTCGTGGACCTGCGCGAAGTGCCGAACCTGCGCCCGACGCTGGACCGGGAGAATCTGGGGCCGGCGCGCGAGGCGATCCACGAGTTGTTCCTGGAACACGTCATGCAGCAGGCGCCGGGGTACGCCAAGCTGATGACGTGGACCTCGGCGGGCATCATGTCCACGCCCAACGCCGTCGGCAAGATCATGGAGGCCATCGCCCGTGAGCGCGGCATTGACGTGCTGGGCGTGGACATCGGCGGGGCGACCACCGACGTGTTCTCCGTGTTCGGCGGCACGTTCGTCCGCACCGTCTCTGCGAACCTGGGCATGTCCTACTCCATTTGCAACGTGCTCACCGAGGCCGGCCTGCCAAACATCGCCCGCTGGATTCCCTTCCCCGCTGACGACACGTACATCCGCAATGAACTGCGCAACAAGATGATCCGCCCGACGACGATCCCGCAGACCCTGAAGGACCTGCAGATCGAGCAGGCCGTCGCGCGGGAGGCCCTGCGGCTGGCGTTCGAGCACCACAAGTCGCTGGCGCGTGGTCTGAAAGGCGTGCAGACGCAGGCCGGTGTCGAGATGGAGCGGGCGGCGACGGGGCAGACGCTGGTGAACATGCAGGCGCTGAACATGATCGTCGGCAGCGGCGGCGTCCTCTCCCACGCGCCGCAGCGGGGGCAGAGCGCGCTGATGATGCTGGACGCCTACCAGCCCGAAGGGGTCACCATGCTGGCCGTGGACTCCATCTTCATGATGCCCCAGCTCGGCGTCCTCTCCACCATCCTGCCCGAAGCGGCCACGCAGGTCTTCGAGCGCGACTGCCTGATCAAGTTAGGCGATTGCGTCGCCCCGGTGGGCACGGCCAAGGAGGGCGAGCCGTGTGTCACCGTCGCCCTCAAAGACAGCGGCCCGCATGCCGTTCCCTTCGGGCAGCTCAAGGTCATCCCCCTCGGCGAGAACGCGACGGACGAGGCGACTCTGACCCCCGCGCGCGGCTTCGACGTGGGCGCGGGCAAGGGCAAGGCGCGGACCGTGAAGGTGGAGGGTGGCGTGGTCGGCCTGGTCATTGACGCGCGGGGCCGCCCCATCGCCCTGCCGCCCGACGCGAGCGCCCGCGTGGCGAAGCTACAGGAATGGCTGCGGGCGCTGGGCCTGCCGACGGTCGCATAAGACCATCCCCCGGACCTGAATTCCGGGGAGCAGGCGCGCCCTGGCAGAAGGCAGGCAGGATTTTGCATGACAGAAAAGTGAGACAACAAACCGTGAGTACACCTCGTTCCATCAAGCCGGCCCCCCCCGCAAAGCCGTTCCTGACCGCGAAGTGGACGAACCTGATCTTCTGCTCGTATGCCGTCTCGGATGCGACGCTCGCTCCCTACCTGCCGTCGCACCTGGAACTGGATCGGTGGGAGGGGCGGGCGTATGCCAGCGTCGTCGCGTTTGACTTCTCGGAGACATACATTCGCGGGCGCGTCGTCCCCGACCTGCCGAACCTGCGGAGTTTCCCGGAACTCAACCTACGTTTTTACGTGCGGCAGGACGACAAGCGCGGGGTGATCTTCGTCCGCGAGTTCGTGCCCAATCCGCTGGTGGCGGGGCTGGCGCGGGCGTGGTTCAACGAGCCTTACGCGGCGGCGAAGCTGACGCGCACGATCACGCCCGACGGCGCGGGCGGGCGGCTGGTGCGGCACACGCTGGTCTGGCAGGGGAATGAGCAGCACGTGGGGGTCGCCGTGCCGGAGGGGGAGCCTCAGACGCCGGGGCCGGCGGAGTTCGCCACCTGGGTCAAGGAGCAGCCCTGGGGCTTCGGGCGGACCCGGCACGATCAGCCGACCCGCTTCCGGGTCAGCCATCCTGCCTGGCAGACTTACCCCGTCACGGGCTGCGAGATCACCCTGGACTTCGCCGCCCTTTACGGCGACCGCTGGAACTTCCTGCGCGACCGCGCCCCCGACTCCGTCCTCTTCGCCGAAGGCTCCCCCGTGATGGTCTACAGGAGCGAGCCGGCGGGGCCAGGGCCGAAAAAGGAAAGGGGCAGAGGATGACTGTCTTGGAAGGAACCTGGGAGGAGGTCGCCCGCCACGCGCCAGAGCTGGCGGGCAGGCGTGTGCGCCTGACGGTGCTGGAGGAGGCTGCGCCCGCCCCGCCGAATGAGGGGATGCTGGCGGCGTTGCGCTTGATAGAGCAACGGCAGCAAGGACGGCAGGAGACCTCCAGTGAGGATACGCAGCGGCTCTTGAGGGACGCCAGGGATGGAGGCATGTATGGACTTGACCCCAGTGAGTAGTTTGGGCTTACCGAATAGTTCAGCCGCTCCTAGCGTCACCTTGCCAGTTTAGTCGTGGGGCAAGGAAAGTCCCTGCGGGACTGGGGATGCCCTTCCTCAGTCCCGCAGGGACTTTCCTTCCCGGAGGAATAGCCCGGCATTTCCAATGCCGGGCCCCAATGACCGAGAAGGATTTTGCCTATGCCGACTGACCTTGAGATCGCGCAGTCCGTCACGCCCCGGCCCATTGTGGACGTGGCGAGTGAGTTGGGGCTGTCGCCGGACGACCTGGAATTGTACGGGCGGGACAAGGCCAAAATTAGTTATCCGGTGCTGGAACGACTTCTGGCTCCCCCAGGATTGGGGGCGGGGGGGCGGCCGCGCGGGAAACTGGTGGTGACGACGGCGATCACGCCGACGCCGGCCGGGGAGGGCAAGACCACCGTGACCATCGGGCTGGCGCAGGGGCTGTGCAAGCTCGGCAAGAAGGCCATCGCCGCCGTGCGCGAGCCGTCGCTGGGGCCGGTCTTCGGCATGAAGGGCGGGGCGGCCGGCGGCGGGTACTCCCAGGTGCTGCCGATGGAGGACATCAACCTGCACTTCACCGGCGACATGCACGCGCTCGGCACGGCCAACAACCTGCTGGCCGCGCTGACGGACAACCACATCTATTCCGGCAACGCGCTGGGGCTGGACGTGCGGACCATCGCCCACCGGCGCTGCCTGGACATGAACGACCGGGCGCTGCGCCACGTCGTCGCCGCCCTGGGCGGCAAGTCCAACGGCTACCCGCGCGAGACGGGGTTCCAGATCACGGTGGCGTCGGAGGTGATGGCGATCCTGTGCCTGTCCGAGTCGCTGGCGGAGCTGAAGGAGCGGCTGGGGCGGATCGTGGTGGGGCAGGGCCGCCGGGGCCATCCGGTCACGGCCCACGACCTGGGGGCGGCGGGGGCGATGGCGGCGCTGCTGCGGGACGCCATCAAGCCGAATTTGGTGCAGACGCTGGAGGGGACGCCGGCCTTCGTGCATGGCGGCCCCTTCGGCAACATCGCGCACGGCTGTTCCAGCGTGCTGGGGACAAAGCTGGCGCTGCGGCTGGGCGAGGTCGTGGTGACGGAGGCGGGCTTCGGGTCGGACCTGGGGTTTGAGAAGTTCTGCGACATCGTCGCCGCGCCCCGGCTGCCGGAACTCGCCCCCGACGCGGTCGTGCTGGTGGCGACGGTGCGGGCGCTGAAGATGCACGGCGGCGTGGCCGTGGGGGACCTGAACCGGGAGGACGTCGACGCCGTGCGGCGCGGCCTGCCCAACCTGGACCGCCACGCGGCCAACGTCGGGCAGGTCGGCGTGCCGGTCGTGATCACGGTCAACAAGTTCGCAACAGACACCCCCGCCGAGATTGACGCGGTTCTGGAGCACTGCCGGGCACAGGGATGGGCAGTCGCGGTCAACGACGTGTGGGGCCGGGGCGGCGACGGCGGGCGCGAGCTGGCGGCGGCGGTGCTGACGGCAATGGAGACGCCGGGGCAGTTCCGGCCCATTTACGACGCCCACCTGCCCATTGAGGAGAAGATCAGGACACTGGCGGCGAAGGTGTACGGGGCGGACGGCGTGGAGATCAGCGCGGAGGCGCACGCGCAGGCCGTCTGGCTACAGCGTCACGGCTTCCGGCACCTGCCGGTCTGCGTGGCGAAGACGCAGTACTCGTTCTCCGACGACCCGGCCCGGCGGGGCGCGCCGACGGGCTTCACGCTGAACGTGCGGGCGCTGACCCTCTCGGCGGGCGCGGGCTTTGTGGTCGCCCTGATGGGCAGCATCCTGACCATGCCCGGCCTGCCCAAGCGTCCCGCCGCCCTGGACATTGACGTGGACGCCGAGGGGCGCATCTCGGGGCTGTTCTGAGGCCGCCACGCCCTAACCCGGCTCGGCAAGCCTCGCCACCCTCTCCCTCACCCGCTCGTTCCTCGCTGGGGAGAGGGCCGCCTCACAAGTCCCGCCGCTGGAAGATGACCAGGCCGAGGGCCAGGAAGGCCGCGATGTAGACGAGGATGTAGACCATGTCGCCCTGCGTGGTGGCGACGGCGGCCTCGCCCGGACCATTGGGGTTGAAGAGCGGGAAGGCGGTCACGTCACGCCCCGCGCCGTCCAGACCCCGCGTGATCCAGTGATTCATGCGGCCGAGGGGGACGATGCAGCCGACGACCCGGCTCAGGGTGGCGAGCGTAGGGCTATCGAGGAAGAATGGGCGGGACAGCAACAGCAGCGTGTCCTCGGCCAGCGCGACCCCGGCGGCGATCAGCGCCAGGCCCGCCGACAGGGCGGAGGTGGCGAATGACGAGAAGAACAGGGTCAGGGTCGTGAACAGGAGCGGGAACAAAGCCGCCGCCAGGACGCCGCAGAACAGGCGCGGGTGGAACGTCCCGGTCTGCCGCCAGATGCCCCAGGCGAGCAGGCCGCCCCAGACGGCGACGCTGACGGCCAGCAGGGTCAGCAGGCCCAGCCACTTGCCCAGGTAGATCTGCCAGCGGGCGAGCGGCTTGGGGACGATGGTGGACAGCACGCCCCGCTCCACCTCGGCGGTGATGGAGCCGGCGGCGAGCGTGACGGCGAGGACGCTGGCAAAGAACTTGATGGTGCCGCAGCCCATCCAGGCGAAGACCTTGCCGGTGGTATCCCGCGCCTCGTCCATGGTCAGGCCGACGAGCGGGCCGGTCCGAATGGGCATCGGCAGGAAGGCGAACACGACGAACAGGCCGGCGACCAACGCGGCGGCCAGGAACACGCGGCGGCGCGCCGCCTCCTTGAGCGTCAGCCCCGCCAGGGTGAGGATCGCCCTCATGCCCCCTCCACCACGCGGATGAACAGGTCCTCCAGCGACTCGCGCCGGGGGATCAGGGCCATCAGCCGCCCGCCATTCCTCACGACCGCCGCGACCAGGTCCGGGATCGCGCCCTCATCGCCGATGCTGGCCGTGACCATCTCCCCCTGCGCCGTCACCGTCCGCGCCAGCCCGTGCAATTCCTTCAGAAGCGCCGGAGTCTGGTTCAGCACGCGCATCTCCACCGTGGACGGGGCGGCGAGCAGGTCATCAATCTTGCCCTGCCGCACGACTCGCCCGGCCTTGAGGATGGCGACCTGGTCGCACGTCATCTCAATTTCAGACAGCAGGTGCGAGTTGAGCATCACGGTCTTGCCCTGCGCCTTGAGATGGGAGACGATCTCGCGCACCTCGCGCCGCCCCAGCGGGTCCAGCGCGCTGGTCGGCTCGTCCAGGATGACCAGTTCCGGGTCATTCAGAATGGCCTGCGCCAGCCCGACCCGCTGCTGCATCCCCTTGGAGAACTCCCGGACCTTGCTCCGCCGCCGCTCGCTCAGTCCGACGGTCTCCAGGACCTCCGGGATGCGCTTTTTGCGGGCCGCCGCCCCCATGCCGTACAGCTTGCCGTGCAGGTCCAGAAACTCCTCCGCCGTCAGGAAGTCATGGAACTGGAACTTCTCCGGCAGGAAGCCGAGCCGGGCGCGCACGTCTTTGTCGCCGGCGGGCCGCCCCAGCAATTCCGCCCCCCCTGCCGTCGGGTAGATGTTGCCGAGCAGCATGTTGATGGTGGTGGTCTTGCCCGCCCCGTTTGGCCCCAGAAACCCGAACACCTGCCCGCGCGGGACCTGAAGAGACAAATCCTGCACGGCCACAAACGGCGCGCGCCCGAAGCGACCGCCATAGACCTTGCGCAAATTGTGGGTGGCGATGGCCAATTCCGTCATAAGTGCAAGTATTGTACCCGAAGGCCACTCCCTCGGCTGCGTCACCGGACCCCACCCGGAGAAAAGGGGATACGACTGCCGACCAACCAGCGCTCAGGCCTCGTGCTCACAGGTCAGCCGAAGGCCTGCTCACGCTACGGTGTTGATGAGAGTACCGATGGGCGCGATCGTGATCCTGATCTCATCGCCCGTCTGCAGCGTGAAGGCGTCCGCCGGCACGATGCCGGTCCCCGTCATCAGGAAGCAGCCGGCCGGGAAGCTGCACTCGCGGTAAAGGAACTCGACCAGCTGCCGCGGGTCCCGCTTGAGCTGGCTCAAATCGGTCGCCTCGGAGACGACGCGCGCGCCGCCGCGCACGACCTCCAGCCTGATCTCGGTCGCCGGTTCGGGCATTTGGTCCGTGACCAGGATGGCCGGGCCGAGCGCACAGCTCCCATCGTACACTTTCGCCTGCGGCAGATAGAGCGGGTTCTCGCCCTCAATGTCGCGCGAGCTCATGTCGTTGCCGATGGTGTAGCCGATGATTTTGCCGCGCGCGTTGATGGCAAGCGTGAGCTCCGGCTCCGGCACGTTCCACCGCGCGTCCCGGCGAATGCGCACGGCCTGGCCGGGGCCGACGACCCGGTGCGCGCTCGCCTTGAAAAACAGCTCGGGGCGCTCGGCGCGGTAGACGCGGTCGTAAAAGTCGCCGCTCTCCCCGGTGACCGTCTTCACCTCCTCCAGGCGCGCGCTGCGGCTGCGGAAGTAGGTCACCCCCGCCGCCCAGACCTCCTGGCCGCCGATGGGAGCCAGCGGCTGCGGCGGCGCGGACGGCTCGCTGGCCGCGCGCAGCGCCCCGCCGAGATCCTCGTGGGTCAGCAGGGCGTCCCAGGGGAGGTCGGGCGCGCGGAAGAAGTCCCCGTCCCGCTCGACCACCGCGCCATCACCGGTTCTGTAGAGTTTCATGGCCCTGTGTCCCGTGAAATTATTGATGGAAGCGTATTCGACGACGGCGTGGGGAGTTCCTTGTTCACTAGAACCGGCAGGCGTGGTCATTCCGTTCTCGCCTGGCGACTGAGGGGCCTGGCGACTGAAGTCGCGGCTATCCGATGCGCTGTCGGCCTGCGCCGACGCAGACACGGCCTGCCCGCACGCAGGGCCAGAACGTCCCCGGAGGGGGACAGTGCCTTGCAGAGCCGCGACTTCAGTCGCCAGGCTCCTCAGTCGCCAGGCACGAGAACGGAATGACCCTGAACCGGCAGGCGTGATTGATGGAGGCATGATCAGCCCCTGAAACCGGGTACATGGTCAACATGCGGCGTCAGCACTCGGACTGACGAACAGGGGAGGAACCGAAGATGCACATTGACCTGACCGGCAAGGTGGCCCTGGTGACCGGGGCCGGCCGGGGCATCGGACGAAACATCGCCGATACCCTGGCCCAGGAAGGGGCCCGGACGGTCGTGACCGACGTGCGGCAGGCCGACCTGGACGATGTCACCCAGGAGTTCGCACACAACGGCTGGGAGGGCCGGCAGTACCTGTGCGACGTGCGCGACTTCGCCCGCATCACCGACGTGGTGGCAGAGGTCGTGGACACCTACGGGCGCATTGATGTCCTCGTCAACAACGCCGGCGTCGGGCCGGGCGGGCCGGTGGAGGCGCTGTCGGAGGAGGCCTGGGACATGAACCTGGACGTCAACCTCAAAGGCACGTTCCTGATGTGCAAGGCCGTCGTCCCCGTGATGAAGCGCCAGCGGTCCGGGCGCATCCTCAACGCGGCCTCGTTCGCGGCCATCGTCCCCTCCATCGGCAGTGCCGCCTACGCCGCGTCCAAGGCCGGTGTCCACTACTTCACGCGGGTCCTGGCCGGGGAGGTCGGGCCGTGGGGCATCACGGTGAACTGCTACGCGCCGGGCATGCTCCCCACGGACATCAATGACTTCGCCCAGTCGCCCCCGGAGCGGCAGCAGCGCCTGCTGGACACGCTGACGATTCGGCACTGGGGCAGAAAGGAAGACGTCTCCAACCTGCTCTGCTTCCTGGCCTCCGACCTGGCCGGCTACATCACCGGGACACTGATCGACGTGAGCGGCGGCAAGCTGGCCACGCAGATCCCCCGCGTCGCCTACGACCGGGCGGCGGCCGAAGGCGCTTACGAGTTCGAATAGCGCATCAGCGCATCATTCGGCCGCGGGCGGCTCCCACGAGCCGCCGGCCAGGAAGCCGCCGTCCACGGCCAGGACCTGGCCCGTCAGGTAGTCCGAGGCGGGCGACGCCAGCAGCAGGGCCGCGCCGACCAGGTCCTCCGGCACGCCGGCCCGCCGGGCCGGGATGCGGTCGAGCCACCATTGCCGCTTGTGCGGGTCGGCCCAGACCGAGGTTTCGGTCAGCGGGGTGCGGATGAAGCCCGGCGCGAGGCAGTTGACCTGGATGTTGTCCGGCGCCCACTCGACGGCCATCGTCTTGGTCAGCTGCGCCAGCGCCGACTTGGTCAGGCCGTAGACCGACACCGTGCCCAGCCCGATGAAGGACGTCATCGAGCCGATGTGGATGATCTTGCCGCCGCCCTGCGCCCGCATGAGTGGGTGAGCCGCCTGGCTCAGAAAGAACGCGCTCCGCAGGTTCACCGCCAGGATGGCGTCGAAGTCGTCCGCCGTCACCTCGGCGATGGGCTTGCGCCGGTTCATGCCCGCGCAATTGACCAGCACATCCAGCCGCCCCAGCGCCGCGTGCGCGTCCCGGATCAACTGCCGGCACGCATCCACGCCGCTCAGCTCGGCGGGCAGCAGGATGGCCTCTCCGCCTTCCTGAACGACCTGGCTCCGTGTCGCCTCCAGGGCCGCCATGGCGCGCCCGTGCAGACCGACCCGCGCCCCCGCGCCTGCGAGCGCGACCGCCAGCGCCTGCCCGATGCCGCCGCTGGCCCCCGTGACCAGGGCGGCCTTTCCTTCCAGCGAAAAGAGGCGATTGAGAAGGGAAGAAGTGTCCATCCCGCAAACTCCTGATATTGATGGCTGATTTTGAGGACGGCGCTGCTCCGGCTCAAAAACATCCGCCGCGTCCCCCGCGCGGCGGCACGGCCCGCGACCAGGGCCCGTTCCCGATCCGATCCACCGTCGCGTTTGATCAATGAGAAGAAGGCGACGCGACAGCAGGAAAAGCCCGGCTCCTCATCGCCGAGGGCCGGGCTTCCCCATGCCAGGCAAAGCGGGTCTGTCACTCCGACGCGATGTCTTGTTTATTCCCCACAGTCGCGTACAATCTCTTCATGACTCTGCTGGATGAAGGCAAGATCGCTCAACGCCTGCGGGTTCTGCCCGTACCGCGTCAGAATCTTCTCGGCAAGGGAAAGCGCCTCCGTTCAATACTCTCACGAGAGGCATTGAAAATGACTTTCGGGATGGCTTGTAATAGCGTTTGATTTGTTCCCTCCCGGTAGCGGAACTGAAGGCTCATATCGGAGCCAAGGGTTAGCCCAAAGATGCCCGCTGAACGTGTCAGGAACTTCATCTAGAAGCCAAGAGCACGCCGAGGATCCAAGCGGCGATCACCCCGCACAGGGCCAGCGAATTCCATATACCGTGCCACAACCTTTGGATCGTTTATTGGCTGACCGTCAAGGGTGGAGTCAACGTCGGTAATCTGCTGGTCAATCACACGCCACCCAGTCGAGTTGTGCTTCCAAGTCACCTTTAAGACATAGGATCCGGAAAAGACATGAGTGCCCGCATAAGTGCCCGTCGGTACCGTGAAAGTACCTTCCGCAGAGACCTTGACCGACGTTTGCACCTCGTCGGCAGCCAGGATTTTCGACCCCAGGTCCTGAGCGATGGCCCTGCCAACAAACGACCCCCCTGTCCGAGCCACTTCCTCGGCAGTCACACGGGTCATTTCCTCCATGACATTCTGCAACTCCTGATAAATAATCGGCGCCCGATGGGAGCAGAAGCGCTGGGCCGGTGTTTGCCCGCTCGCGGTCTGCGCGGTCACGGGCGGCGGCGGTGACGGCTGCCCAAGACCCAAGTCTGGGCCGGAGTTCTGGCTCTCCCCACAGGCCTCGATAATCTCCTGATGGAGTTGTTTCTCTGCGGCAAGAAGGTTCTTCACTGACTTTGGCGTCTGCCCGTACCATGTCTCGATCTCCTCAGCCAAGGAGAGTGCCTCCACCGAGGCTGCCTTCGCAGTATTACAATCATCGAGCGCTCGACCTATTTCTGCGATCCTCCCGAGCGATGTTATCAGAATCCGCAGGCGCTCGGTTATCTTGTCGTACTTGCGCAGGCGCCGGGCCAGTTCCAAGGACTTCCAGGCGGTGGCGCGCGCTTGCACAAATTCCTCTGCCTCCTGATGCATGCCAGCGACCTTTACGAGCGACACCATCAGGCTATCCAAGCGCTGGGGCGTCTCGCCGTACCTGTTAACCAAATCCTGGTCGAGCTCCAGGCACTTCTCGTAGTTCGCCCGCGCCTCCGACAGCTGGTTCAGCAGGCGCTGTGCGTCGGCGACCCTGTCAAGCGCCACTATCAGGTCGCTCAAGCGCTCGGGTGTCTCGCCGCAGCGGCTGATCAACTCCCGAGCCAGTTCCACGGCTTCGGCGGCTAAGGCCCACGCCCCCGTCAGTTCGTAGCGCTCATAATGCACATCGGACAGACGTATGAGCGAGACGAGAAGGCTGCGCGCCTCGCCCTGCAGAAGATGAGCGATTTCGAACTCCTTGTGGGTGACACTCAGCTCCTGAATCCGATGATGCAGATAAGTTTTTACATGATCTCTGATCTGGTACCCAATTTGCAGTGCCCAGAACAAGTCCCCCATCTCCAAAAACGTGTCAAGCAAGCCAAACTGCTCCGATGTGGAGATCTCGTCAAAATCCCAAGATCCTTGCTGGCGGGCGGCGGCTAGCTCTTGGGCCAGGGCCAGCGCCTGTTGCCAGGCGTGACCCTCGCGGTGCGACTGATGCAGCAGGACCATCGCCCGCACCCAGAGCTTGAACGCCTCGTTGCCGGTCCCTGCGTCCGAGACGCTCCTGAACTCGGCGACTGCCAGTTGCAGTGCGTCCAAGCGCTCGGCGCGCGGCAGGGTTTCCATACGACCGTCACGCAGCCAGTCCGTGAACACCCGACGGATGCTGGCACGCACCCTCTCCACCGTATCTGGGTCCAGGTCCAGGTAGTTGCGGGCGACCTCGTGGAACGTCACCTGGCGGAACTCGCTGAGGCGGGCTTGTGGGTCGTTCCGAATAAAGGCCAGCGGATGGTCCGCCTGCCGGAGCGCCGCTTCCACCTGCGGGCCGGTGTAGTTGCCGTCCGCCGCCGCGATGGCGCGCGTGATGTCGCGCAGGAACCGCACCCCCTGGTAGCTGCTCCAGCCGAGGACGTTTTTGATGTGCTCGCTTAACGCCTCAAACCGGTCGCGCGCGAGGGCATGGAGGGTGAGTTCCGCGTGACGCACCCGCTCTTCCCCGGCGGCGGACAGCGCCTTGCCGGTGTCCCGACCCGCAAAGAGGATCGGATTGCGCTGCAAATAGCGCACGATCTCGATCAGGAGCAGGGGATTGCCGTCCGCACGATGGAGGATGATCCGGCGCTGCGGATCGGTCAGGCCGGGCAGGGCCGATGCCAGCATGGGCGTCAGGTCAGCCACTTTGCCCAGCGGAATCAGGTGAATGTTTTTCCCGAGCCGGGCCTCCTGACGCCGGTAGACATCGGCCAGGCAGTGCGTGGTCCCGCCATCCGGCAGCGCCTGCGCGTCATGCTCGTACCACTCCCGCTCCCAATGGGTGGCGACGACGAGGAGCGGCCAATGGTCGCGGTGCGCCCGGACCAGCAGCCTCTCCAGAAAGTCAAGCGTCTCCCGGTCCGCCCACTGGGCGTCGTCCAGGATCAGAATGACCGGCACCGTCGGCGCGTCCTTTTTCTTGGGGTCCAGGAAGGTCGCCAGGGCATCCAGCGCCAGCTCCGCCAGCGACCGCCGGCGCTGGGCCGACCGCTGGCCGAGGTGGGAGTGCTCCCGCTCGCGCACTTCGCCCGCCTCGCGCCCCGACAGGATGATTTCCTGCACCTCCTTGCCGACCAGCGTTCCCGTCTTGGCAAGTTCCGCGATCTGTTCCATGTGCTCCAGGGAAAGGAGGATGCTGGCCGGGGTGAGATGGAGCAAGATCGCTCCCAGGGCGATGGCAGCCCCTTTAACGATCTTGCGCTTCTGACGCTTCCAAATGATGGGAGCGATGTGCGGCTCCAAAATGGGCACGTACCGGTCCAGCGCGACGGACACGGAGATGTCACTGCGGCGCTCATCCGGCTTGGTGCAGCGAATCCCCCACCAGAGCCAGGGGATCTCCGCCTTCCCCGTTTCCATGCCGTGCCCGTGAGGAAATACCGGGTTGATCTCCATCTCGTCGCCGACGTGCTGGAAGGAGTCCGGCCAGTAGCCCGTCGGGCCTGCGTCATCGTAGGTGCGGCTCAGCCAGCCGTAGAACTCTTGCACCAGGCGGGTCTTGCCGAACCCGCTCTCGGCGAGCAGCACGAGGAACTGCGGATCGCCGTCGTGGGCGCGCTTCCACGCATCCTTCAGGATGTTCAGATCGTCCTCACGCCCCAGGAGGGGGTAGCGCCGGATCTCCGGTTCCTGGCTCATCACTGTGTCTCCTGCCGCTGTCGCGCCCCTGACTCTGATAATCTTTCCAAGCAAGCCGTTTTCATGTCATGCCGCTGCCATTAGCCAGGCAGCTTTGTTCCCAGTATACCATAAGCGTTGCCAGCCGGGCGAGCAATGAAAGCCGGGCGAGCAATGAGAGCCCGGCGATTAAAATCGCGGGCTTGTTTATTGCGCAGTCCGCGAAGCGGACTGAGGACTGCATCCCCTCCTCAGTTCTTGAGTCCTCAGTCCCGCAGGGACTTCGTATTATCCAAGCCCGCGATTTTAATCGCCGGGCTCTCATTGCTCGCCGGGCTCTCATTGCTCGCCGGGCTCTCATTGCTCGCCGGGCATGACACAGACCGGCCCGCGTATTCATTCGCCGGGCGAGAGAACGGAATGACCCTGGACGCGAAATGCCGAGGGACGCTGGTATAATCTCCATCAAGCTTCTTGGAGGTTCTTCTCATGCTACTGGGTGTCGAGCGTCTGGTGGACCTGGTCGGCCCGCAGCAGGCGGGGCTGACGGCGATGACGCCGCCGGAGGTCACGGAGGCCGTGCGTCAGGGGGACGTGGCGGCGCTGGGCCGCACGGAGGGCCACTTCGCGGCGACGGCCCGCGACGGGCAGACGGTGCGCCTGGCGCGCACCCTCGGCATCCCCCTGCGCTACTTCGTCGCCAAGATGTTCCACGGGCCGTTTCTGGTCGTCTCCGACCGGATCGACTCCCTGTTTGCGTGGTGCCAGGCAGAGAAGATCGGCTGGCAGTTCGACCCGCTCTACACGCGCATGGTCCCGGCCCATTACCTGATTGAGATTGACCAGATCGGCTGCCCCGACCCGGCCCCGCGCTGCCATCGCTTCTTCGACCCACCCATCGCTCAGGGACCGGCGGACGTGGAGGCGGCGGGCGCGGCCTACGTCCGGGCGGCGTTAGAGGCGCTGACGCGCTGGCTGGAAACAGTCCCGGAGGGCGAGCCGGTCGCCCTCGCCTTCTCCGGCGGCGTGGACAGCGCCTCCGTGCTGCTGCTGGCCCGCCACGCCCTGCGGCAGATGGGGCGCGACCCGAACGGGGTGCGCGCCTTCACGCTCGACCTGGGCGGGGGCCGGGACGCGGCCCAGGCCCAAGCCGTCGTGCGCGAACTGGGGCTGGAGGGGCAGTGGGAGGTCGTCGCCGCGCCCGCCGAGCAGGTCAATCTGGAGGACGCCATCGGCGTCATTGAGGACTACCACCCGCTGGACGTGGAGTGCGCCGCCGTCGCCCTGTGCCTGCTGCGCGGCATCCGTGAGCGGTATCCGAGCCTCCGATACCTGCTGGACGGCGACGGCGGGGACGAGAACCTCAAGGACTACCCCCTGGAGGACTCCGACCTGACTCTCTCCAGCGTGCTCCGCAACCCCCTGCTCTATCAGGAGGGCTGGGGCGTGGACGCCATCAAGCACTCCCTGACCTACTCCGGCGGCCTGTCCCGCTCCTACGTCCGCACCTACGCCCCCGCGCGCCGCTGCGGCTTTTCCGC
>JAFAZD010000334.1 GCA_019239955.1 Armatimonadota bacterium
AAGCGGCGGGGCGAGAGCCACCCGGCGCTGCTGGCCGCCGTCGCGTTCTTCGGCGGGCTGAGCACCGTCACCAACGTCGCCGCCATCAGCCAGGGCGTCGCGCTCGTCAAGGCCCGTGCGGACCGGCCGGTACAGGAGCGCGAGGCCGCGGCGAAGGCGGTCACGGACCAGGCGACCGCGGTCGGGACCTTGCGGTCGGCCGCCGTCGCCCGGGTCGAGAACGAGATGAGCTACCTGACCCGGCACATGCGGCCGGCGGCGGACCTGGACGCCGTGAGCGCCTTCCAGCGGGACCAGGGGCGCCACCTGGACGACCTGCGCGACCTGCTGGACCGCTGGAAGGGCCTCGACGCCACCGCCGGCATCGGCGCGTCGCAGGACCCGGCGCGGGTCTGGGCCGCCCTGCAGCAGGTCCACGCGCAGGCGGAGGGCCTGGCGGCCGAGACCGCCAAGCTGACCGCCGACGGGGTCCGGCACGGCGGCACGCCGCCGCTGACCCTGCCGCCCGTCCCGGTCCCCGAGGTCACCGAGGCGGCCGACGTCAGGGCCGGCATCAACGACCCGACGGGGCTGGCGATCATCCGCCGGACCCCCTTGCCCAACCTCGCCCTGTACGCCGCCTTCAGCGCGATGCTGGACTTCGGCCCGTTCCTGCTCGCCCTGGGCCTGGAGGCCCGCCGCCGCGGGCATGACGGCGACGAGGCGGACGGGGCCGTCCCCGCCCCCGAGCCGCTTCTGGCGGACCGGTGGGCCGAGCGCGCCCGGGGCCTGCGGCGCGTCGGGGACGACCTGCTGGCCGACCCCCTCGCGGCGCAGGGCGACGCCGTGATCGCCGGGGCCGTGGCGCAGCACCGGCTGGTGGAGGCCGGGGCGCTGCACAACCTGACCGAGCGGCGCGACCTGGAGGTCCTAGGCGAACGCCTGGACACCCTGCACGAGGGCGCGCTCGCGGCCGACGTGACCGAGGACGAGACTGCCGCGCTGCGCGAAGCCGCCTTCGCCGACTGGCTGCGGCGCCGCGCCCTGCAGCAGCAGGTCCGTCAGACGGAGTTCGAGCTGGCCCTGGCGCGCCAGCGGGCCGAGCTGGACCGCCAGCGGCATGAGCTGGATGCCGCCGCCGACCAGGAACGGGCGAACGTCCTGAGGGACCGGCTCGTCCTCGTCCGGCAGATCGCGGACATGCAGGCCCAGGTGGACGAGCTCTCGGGCGAATGGGGTGACGCCGTCGGCCGGGAGGCGTACGGTGTGGCATAGGGCGACGCCCCGCCGTCGGCGATTGAACGGGCCGATGCCACTGGGCATCGGCCCTTCTTCTTTGCGAGAGATCCGAAAGCGATCCTTGCCATGACTTCCACCGGGAGCGGGTCGGCAGAGGCTATGCAGGAGCGGACGAGGCAGTATGGCGCGCGGAAGGGTTAAATCACCTGCGCGGATGTCATGTATTGATTGTGAAAATTATAACGAGTGTGAGGAAATCCCGACGTACGGGCGATATTTTAAAAAGTTCTGAGACGCTATTGCGATTTTTGGACAGTTACGGGGTAAAATGGGCTGAGCCGCGGACGCTCAACGTGGCGCAGGATATCATATGCGATTCATCAAACACACCGAGGTCGGCAAGCGCTTCTTACCGAGGGTGAGCATGAGTAAGGACGGCCTGATCAGCTTCTCCGACGCGGCCACGAAGAGGTATAGTCTCGATAAATATCAGTTCATCGTCCTTTACTATGATCCGCAGGCGCGTCACGTCGGTATCGAGCCGGTGAACGACGAGAACGCAGAGGGCGCAATAAAGCTCAGGCAGAGGGATACCGGCGCATACGCCGCCGGGAAAAGCTTCGTCGGAAAGTTCGACATCGTTCTGAGCGCGACGAATACGTTCGACCTCAACAAGGACGAGGAAACCGGATTTTTATACTTCGACTTGAACAGGGGCACCCCGCGCAACACAGGGGGGAGTGATACGGCCGGCAATGACGCGGAGAGCGCCGAGGAAGAATAGTGAAAGTGAAGCTCTACGGGCTTACGCCCGCAGCATCATACAGGACAAGCTGCGCTTGTCCGCTATCCTCCTGCCCCTGCTGTTCTATGTAGCGGCGGATGACTTCCTCGTTCACGCCGACCGTGCTGACGAAGTACCCTATCGACCAGATACCGTCCTCGCCCCAGTAGACCTTGTCGAGGAAGGGGAACTTCTGCCGCATCGCCCGCCCGGTATTGCTCTTCAGTATCTTGACCGCGTCGGCGACGGAAAGCTTCGGCGGCACGCTCAGCAGAAGGTGCATGTGGTCCTTGTCCGTGTTCATCTCGAGAACCACTATCTCCGGGTAGTGCCGGCTCGCCTCCCGCACCTTCTGCTTCAGGTACGTGTCCATACCGGGCTTGATGATCTTCCGCCGGTATTTGGTCGAGATGACCAGGTGGTACCTGGCGTGGTAGACGCAATGGCCCTGTCGGCGGAACTCGTACTCCATGCCGGCATCCTAGCAGGAGGACGGCGGACCGTCTCCCTCTACGGGCTTACGCCCGCAGTTTCGCGGGGGAAAACGTTGAATGAATGCTTCGCCTCTGCGCGGTCTGTTCATCGCAGCCTGTGTGACTCATGGTGACGGGACGGATGGGGAGCCAGTGTGACGCATTTTACACGCGCCGGAATCACATGCAGACACAAAGGCGAGCTGGCGTGAACGTCACGTCAGCAGCGGTATCAGTACGTCTGGCTCCTACTCAATGACGACTGTTGTGCCGGTAGTCCCTGTCTGGAGCCACGCGCCGTATGCAGCATCATTTTGAACCCGTGCCCTAGGGCTACGGCGGTCGTGAAACCACGCTGCAGCGTCGCGTGCGGCAGTCGCTCCATGGCAATGCCGCTCCCCTGGTCCTGAATCCAGACCTGAATCTTGTCACTCTGCCCGTCCGTGTAAACGCGCCCTGTTCCCCCACCGGCGTGGACGACCGCGTTCATGCTCGCCCCGCCCACCGCCGTCAGAACGTCACACCAGCAACGCGGATTCGACCGGCTTTCCGGATCACTGGAAATTACAAGGACAGGCATTCAGGCACGATCTGTCGGACGCAGTGCCAGCCCCGCTAATTGGCGGCCCTGCCCTGTGCCTCCGTCATAACGCTCAGGAGCGTGCGGTCCAGGGTCGGCGTCCCGTGGACAGAAGAAAACAGCCGGACGGAAATACAGAGAGCCGACCGTCTCTTCCGTCCGCAGCGAGTGACTTCAGTCACTCGTGCCCGTCATCATAGGTTGTGCGCGGAGTCGTTGAGCGTCTGCCGCGTGACTTTGCCGGAGCCGCTCGGAAAGACCGGCCCTCCTTGATCGTTGATGATGTGGGCGATCCCACTCTCAGGCTTGCCGTCCAGCCAGATGGTTGTCAGGTCGTGGAATTTGACGCCCGGCACGGCGGGAGCCTCGATGGCGCTGCTGGCTTGCACGGGCGCATCGCGGAAAAAGCAGTACACCCCAACGCCCCACGCCTCATGGCTGGTGACGTTGTCGGAAACTTTGTACGAGGCGTAACCGTCGGTTTTTCCACTCATCCACGCCGCCTGAATGGGGACATCATACGGCATCTCCGACTGATACAGATATACACGCCCTCCATTGCCCCTCCAGAGGGTTTGGTATTCTTCATGATGTTCGTTGAACAGGCCGTAGATCGTCACGCGGTCGCCGTTGACGACGAGGCCGTTCTTGGTGGGGTTGGCCGTCCATCCGACGCCGGTGCCATGATCCGCGCGCCAGATCCAGATGTTATCGGCAACGACGTTGTTGCTGTTGATCAGGACGCCCACGTCGTTGCGGCCCGGCGCCGCTCCCCCCGTCCGGACGGTAAGGTCGTACAGGAAGGTGGGGTCCGCCGCATGATCGGCCCTGCCGCCGGCGGGGCCGACTTCCAGCAGGCTCAGCGACCGCGTCTCGCCCGCATCAATGATCAGGCCGGCGATCGTCACCCCGTCCACGTCGGCCACGGAGAGGGCCGGCCGACCCCGCGTGGGGACGAGCGAGGGGACACCGAGGCCGAACACAATCGTGCCGGGCCGCGTGATCCGCAGCGTATCGTTTAGCCGATACACGCCCGGGGTGAAGAGCAGGTCCATGCCGCCGGCGAGGGCCGCGTTGAGTGTCGCGGCGTCGGCCGTGCCCGGCTGCGCGATGAAGAATCTGTCCAGGGAGACGGACATGCCGGGCGTCGGCCCGTTGGCCCACGTCACGCCGCGGGTGTTGGTCCGCAGGGCTGGAACAAAGACCGAGTACTTGCCGGAGTGGTCGACGTACAGGTAGGGCTTCTCCCGAATCACCGGCGTTTGATCCACGACCGTGTAGGCCGGGTTCGGGAAGGTATTCCCCGGCGTGTTTTCGCAGCCCACGAACACCATGTTCCAGACCGCGTTTTGCCAGCCATGCCAGGTGCTGTTCCGTGCCAGCCACTGCTGCTGCGAGGCCGGAACGACGTTGCCGTCCACCATCGAATCCGCCAGGAAACCGCCGCTGGCATAGCCCACGTTTCCTTTGGATCCCCAGTCGAAGAGCTGTAATTCGCCCTTCACGTGCAGGCGCCGCAGTGGGGCGGCCTGGGAGATGGCGATGCGCGTGACGCCCTTGATGGTCTGGAACGGCACGTCGGCCGACGGCGTGACGGCGAAATTCTCCAGTGTTCGCCAGAAGTTATCCAGCGCCATGCCGTCCGACCATTTCGCGTTGACGTTGACGCCCCCGCGGATCTGGACGTCATCCGGATTCATTCCCAAGCCGGCCACATGGGTGTAGAAGCCCACGTTGAAGGTGACATCGTACTCGCCCGGCTTGAACAACAGAGCATAGCGCTCCGAGCCAAACTGATTGGCTTCCATTTTCTTGAAGATGTCGGTCGCCGTTTTCTGGATGTCCGCCATCGGCATGCTCGGGTCGAACACGAAGACGCTCGGGCCGAAGACGGTCGTATTGGCGCTGGAGACCGGGCTGCTTCCAAATGCGCCAGACGGACGGCCCGCGCATCCAACACAGAGCGAGGCAGTTAGGATCAGCAGAGACAAG
>JAFAZD010000036.1 GCA_019239955.1 Armatimonadota bacterium
CGGACGCGCCGGAATACCACAGCTCGTCGGGGCGGTCCTGGTAGAAGATGTATGAGCCGGCGATGCCGCGCTGGGGCTGCCCCTCCAGGGCCGCCACCAGCGGCTCCAGAAAGCCCGGGTCCACCACCGTGTCATTGTTCAGACACAGCACGTAGTCCGCTCCCGACGCCAGCGCACGCTCGATGCCCAGGTTGTTGCCCCCCGTGAACCCCAGGTTCGCCCCCGCCGCCACCACGACCGCCTCCGGGTACTCCCGCCCCAGCGCCCCGGCCTCGTCCCCGCGGCTCCCGTTGTCCACCACCACCACCGACAGGCGCGGGTACGTCACCTTCGCCAGCGAGGCCAGGCACTCCAGCGTGTCTTCCAGACCGTTCCAGTTCACAAGGACCACGCAGACGCGCGGGACGGCGGCCGGCTCAGGCATCACGCTCTCCCCGTTCCCAGCGGCTCAGCACCCGACTCCAGAAGCGCGGATCGGCGAGGCGTCGCCAATTGCGCGCCGTCAGCGCGGCGGCGCGGCGTACCCGCCACGCCGCCCGCTGCGCCGTTCCAGGCTCGGGGGGAGCAGGGATGACGGGCGGCGCTTGCCCCGCCGGAGAGGCCGCGTAGCACTCGGCGATCTCGGCGAAGACGTCCAGAGCCTCCCGGCTGCGCGCATCGGCGGTGTAGTGCGCGAAGACCTCACGCCGGGCGGCCTCGCCCAGACGCGCCCGCAATTCCGGCTGCGTCACCAGGTCCTCCAGCGCCTTGCCCCATTCCTGCGGCGTGTTGACAAGCAGGCCGGTCTCCCCATGGCGCACCGCCTCGCGGAACCCGGACGTCGCGCTCGCCACCGTCGGCACACCGACCGCCCCCGCCTCCATCCACTTGATCTCACTCTTGGCATGGGTGAACGGCACGAGCATGTCCAGCGGCGCCAAGTTGATGTCCAAATCGCCGATCAGGCCGGGCAGTGCTCGCCAGTCCACGTAAGGATGGCGGCGGACACGCGGCCCGAACTCCTCCAGGCAGTCCGGCAGATGCATGGGGCCGACCACGATCAGGTAGACGTTCCAGTGCTTACGCATGAGAGATGCCAGCACGGGCGCGATTTCCGCGAAGTCATAGCTGTGCGTCGCTGAGCCGGACAGGTATCCCAGGGCGATCCGGCCGCCGGCAAGATCCCGAGTACGGCGCACTTTCTGGGACAGCGCCGCCATCTCCCGAGACATCGCGTTGCGGATCACATAGGCGGGTTTTCCCATCTCGCGCACACGCTCGGCGAGATACTCCGTGGTGACGACGGCGCAGTCGCAGAACATCAGCATCCCCCGCTGATTTTCGACGAGCCGCTGACAACGCTGCCAGAAGTCGGTGCCGTCGTAAGCCGAAACATCGCTCTCACTCTGGCGGAAGTTGCGGTGGTAGGTAGTCTGCCGCGCCATCTCGTCGGCGAAGAGCAGATCATCGGTCGAGTAAACCAGAGCCTGGCCATAGGCACGCGCCGCCTCGGCAGCCTGTGCGGCACGACCCTCAAAGCCCAGGCGGTTAAACACAGCGACGTTTCCCTGCAAGGGCAGGGGCTGCGGCGCGGTCAGCGACGACAGCGTGGCGCAGACATCCTGCAGCTGCAGCTGCTCGTGCATATGACCGCTGCGGTAACGCTCGCAGGCGGCCTCCATGACGCCTTCCGTGAAAAACTGCGCGCCGGTCAGCCTGCGCGTCGGCAAGCCGGGCGCAGTGGGTTCCATCAGAAGTGACCGGGATTCACTCATCAAGTTCCTTCCTCTTTCGCAGAAGTCCTGGCCACAGACGGTGTCCCCACGCCACCTCTCATCGCAGAACCTGTCTTCCGCAGACGACACAGGACGTGGGCATGGAAGTACCAGTAGGCACGGACAATCGTGGCTTGCAGGAAGCGGCGTCCCCACAGGGTCACGGCCAGCCTCAGACGCGCCGTGCGCTCAAAACGGTAACTCCCCTCGCGCCGGCCGTAGCGGCCTTCAGCGGCGCACTGGAGGCCGTGCAGGATCGCCAGCGCCCGCTCCATGTCACGCGCGCTGTCCTGCGTCAGCCCCATCAGACTGCGAGCGACCTGCCGAGAGATCCGTGCATAGTGTCGATAGTAGGCATTCCCCGCGCTCGGACCGCCCGGCGCGTGGTCTTGGGCCAGCATGAACGTGTTGCGGACCATGTAGAAATAGACGGTCGGCGACATGGGGCCGCCGGTGGAGCGGCTCTCCTTGTGCCAGACGCGCGACGCCGGCACCACCAGACGCCGCAGCCCCATCCCCGCGACCCGCAGGTTCAGCTCGACGTCCTCATAGTAGGCGAAGTAGCGCTCGTCGAAGCCGCCCAGCCGCCGCATCACGCCCGTCCGCGCCAGCAGCGCGCAGCCGGTGACGATCTGCGTCTCATGCGGCTCCGTCCGCTCCAGATCCGCCGCCGTCGGGATCACGTGCCAGGCCGGGCCGCGCCTGGCCCGAAGCGTCTCCAGGTCGAACGAGTATTCCGCGCCCGCGTACCAGAGATCCCGGGGCTCGCCGTAGAGGAAGATGTGGGGCGCGGCCAGCCCCGCGCCCGGGTCGCCTTCCAGGGCCGCCACCAGCGGCTCCAGAAAGCCCGGGTCCACCACGGTGTCGTTGTTGAGGCACAGCACGTACTCCGCCCCCGCTCCCAGGGCGTGCCTGATGCCGACGTTGTTCCCGCCGGTGAAGCCGAGATTTTCCCCCGTCGCCAGCACAGTCACGGCAGGAAAGGCCGCCCGCAGGGCCCCGGCCTCATCCTCACGGCTGCCGTTGTCCACCACGATGACGGAGCAGTTGGGATACGTCACCCGCGACAGCGAGCGCAAGCATTCCATTGTATCGGCAATGCCGTTCCAGTTCACCAGGATGATGTGGACGGAGGGGGCGCTTTCCATGGTGCCTTCGCAATCCCGCCAATCAGGAGTCCGTCAATAGCAAACCATCAAGGCCCGTTAAGACCGAGGTATGACGCGCCGGACGACACGCATCAGCCGACTCCAAGGGCGTCTTGCGATGGAAGCGTAAATATTGTGTACCGCCCGCGTAAGTTCCTCATATTGCGCTTGTTGAGCGGCCGCTTGCGCGGCCAACTTTTGCTCCAGTTGCTCCAGTTGCTTCTGTTGCCTTCCTGCTTGCAGCGCCATTGCATCCCACGCTCCCAGACCAGCCGGTCCGGTGTCCGAGGCTCGGCCCCTTTGCGTGGCCGCAATGGTGAGAAAATTTCGGGCCTCGACCTCAGCCGCAATGACAGTCAGGCCGACGCCAGCCAACACCCGCATGAGCGAGTCACAATCGAAGTAATTAAAATGAACCGGGCGCGGCCAATAATCTAGATAAGGGACCTGAATAAAAAGCACCCCATCTGGCTTGAGCATAGCGGCGGTCTTGCGAACGAAGGGGCGGACGGAGGGAATATGTTCCAGTACATGCCACAGGGTGATGGTGTCGAACGAGCCTAGCTCATAAGGATTATCCTCAAGCACACCATTGAACACGTTGACGCCAAACTCGCGGCGCGAGAATTCGGCAGTTCGTGCCGTAGGCTCAACGCCGTAAGCGTTGTAACCAGCCTCTCGGGCGGCGTTCAACAAAAAGCCTCGGTTGCTGCCGATGTCCAGCAGGCATCCCTTCACCGGCTGAACACGCATAACAAACTCGATTGCTCTGCGTGCTTCAACGGTATGAATGTAGCGGTCTTCCTCCGTCATGTCCTCCGTAGGATACCACTGCTCATCCACGGCTTCGTAGGCGAGGCTCTCTTCCGGCGTAGGTTGCGGATTGAGAAATATAAACCGGCATGAAGCACACTGATCAAGGCGTGATCCCTCCGGCATGGTCTCGTAGTCATGACAGGCGATGGGCGCGGGATTATAGACGCGGAAAGGAGCCCCCGCGCCGCAAAGTGGGCAGGCAGTCATGGTGTTAGGCATTGCCACCGGCTCCCAGGGAGGTCTGAGCAAGTGTGTGCCCAGATGTTGCTCCTATCAATGCGCCTGTAGCCTCGGCCTCAGTCAAAGACCTCTCGGCACTAGACGCGAGGGCTGAACCGAACTCCCAATGGTGAGGAACATCGATAAGGCCGTGGGACAGCGTTTTACCAACGATGTCGAAGGGAATTTGAGAATAGGCAAGCGCATTATGCGTATTATCCTCCCGAAAGGCGGACACCAAGAAGCGGTATCCCCCTTGCAGAAGCGGCAGTGATGAGTAGGTCAGGGTGAACTTCCCACGCCCCTCGACAGCTGCAAGCCTGTGGCCATCGAACTTTGTATTAACGCCGGATGCGTAAAAGTCATCGGAGCGGTAGATTGCCACGCCGAATGCGGGCTTTTCGATTCGACGGTGAGCATAGAAGGTACACTCCAGCCTCAACTGGTCTCCGATGTTGAACGTATCACACGTCCGACCATCGGCATCCAGTAGGCGTATCTCCAGTATCTCCAACTCCGCACTTCGCGGGCCCGCCTCTTCCGTACCCGCGGCCGTGTGCTCCCGCCTCCGCCTATCCGCTGCCAGACTGACACGATAGGAAGAGATTACATCGGCGGGCTCACCGATGGTAAGCATCTCACCGCGCGCGAGCAACATCACTCTCTGGCAAAGCGCGGCTACCGCGTCCATGCTGTGCGAGATGAACACGATGGTCCTGCCCTCGCGCCGCAACTCGCGCATCCGGTTCATGCATTTGGCCTGGAACGACTCGTCGCCGACCGCCAACACCTCGTCCACCAGCACGATGTCCGGGTCGATGTGCGCGGCGACGGCGAAGCCCAGGCGCATGTACATGCCCGACGAGTAGCGCTTGACCGGGGTGTCGATGAACTTCTCCAGCTCCGCGAAGGCCACGATCTCGTCAAAGCGCCGATCGATCTCGCGCTTCTTCATGCCGAGGACGGAGCCGTTCAGGTAGACGTTCTCGCGGCCCGTCAGGTCCTGGTGGAATCCCGCCCCTACTTCAATGAGGGCTGAGATTCGTCCCTGCGTCCTGAGTCTGCCCCTGGTGGGCTTATAGATGCCCGTGATCAGCTTGAGCAACGTGCTCTTGCCGGACCCGTTGTGCCCGATAATGCCGAACGACTCACCTTCGGCCACGCTGAAGGAGATGTCGTTCAAGGCCCAGAACTCCCTCTCCTTCTCCTCCTGCGATTTCTCTTGCGATTTGTTACGCGAGAACAGGGAGCCGAAGCGGTCGCGCAGGTCGCCTGTGTTTGTTCCCAGGCGGAACATCTTGGACACATTCTCGACTTCAATCACGTTCATAGGAACAGAAGAACTCCTCAGATCGCTTCGGCGAATGCCCCTTCGTACTTGACGAACACGCTGTAACCCAGCAGCAAGACGAGAACACTGAGGGCAGCCGATCCCGCGACCAGGCCCCAAAGACTTAAAAGAGTTATCCCCGGCGTGTCCATGTTCAGAATCAGATGCTGGTACGCCATCATCAGGGGAGTCATCGGATTCAGGTGCAGATACACCCACGTCAGCGCCGCGTGATGGTGCGTGCTGCTGAGGAACTTGGAGAGCGGGTAGTTGACGGGGGTGAGAAACACCCAGACCTGCAGCACCAGGCCGATGATGAACCGAACGTCCCGGTAGAAAAGATTGACCGTCGCCAGCAGGAAGGAAAGCCCCAGCATCAAAACCATCTGAATCAGCAGGATGAAGGGCGCAAACACCATCGTCCAGGAGAAGATCAGGTGCCGCGTCAGGCCGAAGGAGGCCATCAGCAATACGAAGACGATGAAGCTAAACCCCAAATCCGCTACCCGTGCCGCGATGGCGGATAGGGTGAATATCTCGCGCGGGAAGTACACTTTGGTCAGGAGCTGGAGGTTGCTGGTCATGCTGTCCGTGCCCGAACTCAGACCCGCCGCGAAAAAGTTCCAGAACATCGTGCCGACGTACACGAACAGGGCGTAGGGGATCGCCTGGCCGGCGGCGTTCCGCGGCTCCGGGATGGCGGCCACGCGGTTGAACACGAACGTGAACAGCAGCGTGTTGATCAGAGGAGTCACGACGGACCAGGTCATCCCTAAGACAGACTGCTTATACCTCGCCCGTAACTCGCGGCCAACCAAGTTGCCGATCAGCTCATGCCGCTGCAAAACTTGCCCGATAGTCGCCAATACTGCTCCCTGTTTCTTTGCCCGTCCTGGCCTTAGCCGTGTAATGTTTCCATTGAAAAACGAGCGTGTCAATCTACCCAATTTGGGGTCCGATGAAACCCGCAGCGGGGGATCAGGCCCCCGGCAAAACCGCGCGATTTACTCGGGGGCGAGAAAAGAGGCCGCCGGACAAAATCCGGCGGCCCGTCCGATTCGGGTCAGGACACGCGGGTGACAGAGGGCGGCGCGAGAACTCCGCGGCCGAGCGGACGCCAGCCACCGCACTCACGCCGAGGTCGGGGTGGCCACCACCCGCCCGGCGTACTCGCCCTTGGGCCCCTGCCTCACGTCGAAGGCCACGTCCTGGCCCTCCTGCAGCGACTTGTAGCCTTTGGCCTCGATCACGGAGTAATGCACGAACACGTCGCGCCCCTGCTCCAACTGGATGAAGCCATAGCCCTTGGCGTCGTTGAACCACTTTACCTTGCCCGTCATCATCGTGTTGCGCCTCCTTGGGTCGTCGCAAAGGGAATCATCGTTGTCGCCTTTGCATAAACTGTGCCAAGTTGCGCCGTGGCGGGGCAAAAAAGCGACGGATTTTCGGAGGGCGTTCCTTGCTTTTTGGGATGAGCCGGGGTATACTACAGCGCGCTCAAAATTTACCGCGCCCGTGAAAGAGTCTTCAGAGAGTTTTCGAGGAGTTCTCGGCCCCCATGCCTAACATCAAGTCCGTCATCAAAGACGTCAAGCGCTCCCGCCAGCGCCACCTGCGCAACCAGGCCGCCAAGTCGCAGATCAAGACTTACGTGAAGAAGGCCCGCGCCGTCATCGCCGACCCGGGCGCGCCGCCCGCTGACGTGGCCCAGGCCCTGTCGCAGACCGTCAGCGTCATTGACAAGGCGCACAAGCGTGGCATCATCCACAAGAACGCCGCCGCCCGCCGCAAGTCCCGCCTGATGAAACGCGCCGTCCAGGCCGCGCCACACACCGCATGACATGGGCAGGGGCGCAGCAGTCTGCGCCCCTACGGTATCCCCTCCCGGCACAGCTCCACCGCCAGCAGGCGCAGGTTGGAGGCGGCGTCGTCGGCCAGCGGCGGCGCTTTGACGCCCAGCACGTCGTCCACGGCCATGCCCTTCATTGTCAGGTCGCTCGCCAGTACCCGCCCCAGCGCCCGCCCCAGCGCCCGATAGTCCCAGTCCCGCGCCTGCTCCTGCAGGTCCCGCAGCCGGTACGACTGCCGCTGCGTCAGCCCCAGCATCTCCCCCGACAGCAGGGCCTGCACGTCCGGCGGCAGGGCGCGCGCGTTCTGGCCGCCGACCCGCTTCTCGGCCAGGAATTTCGCCCCCCAGAGCATCCGCAGGTGCCGCGCCAGCATCACGAACGTCCGCGCCGCCACCGCGTCCGGCTTGTCCCCCGCCCCCAGCAGCTCGTCCGCCTCCGCCAAGGCCCGCCGCGCGTCGCGCCGCCCGACCGCGTCGCACAGGGCGAAGACGTTCTCCTGCGCGTCGCGGAGGCCGACCGCGCGCGCGTCCTCCGCCGTCACCTGCGCCCGGTCGCCGGCGTAGGCCATCATCTTCTCCAGCTCGTTGAGCAGCGCCGTCACGTCGCCGGTCTTCGCCCCGCCGCCCCGGTCCGCCGCCACCGCCGCCGCATGTTTCAGCAGCAGCGCCCACGCCTCCGGCGCGATGCTCTTGCCCCGACTCTTGAGCAGCGCCGCCGCCCGCGCCTTCAGGTCGCCCTCGCCGGGCGCGTCGCACAGCACCGTCGCCCCGTGCTTTGCCACCGCGTTCACCAGCTTGGCCCCGATCGTCTTGCCCTTGACCTTGCCGGCCTCGTACTCCGGCGCGCCGGCGACCAGCGCCAGGCACGACAGCGGCCCTAATTTTTCCAGCCCCGCCGCCAGCGCCTCCTGGTCCTCCCTGCCCAGCCGCTGCACGCCCTGGACGATGACCACGCGCCGCTCCGATGCCATCGGCGCGCCGCCCGCCGACGCCAGTATCTGCGCGGCCGCCGTCTCGTCCCCGGCGCCGGACGGCGCGATCTCGCGCTCCTCCCGGTCGAAGTCGGCGAACGATGGATCCAGCAGCGGCTCGGTCAGCCGCCGAAGCGC
This sequence comes from Armatimonadota bacterium, assembly GCA_019239955.1. Classification (GTDB taxonomy): domain Bacteria; phylum Armatimonadota; class Armatimonadia; order Armatimonadales; family Capsulimonadaceae; genus JAFAZD01. The sequence goes on from JAFAZD010000036.1 coordinate 8,226, forward strand.
CTCGCGCTTGAGCGCGTCGTCCGTCCCGTGCAGCAGGTACACCCGCTGGATCGGCTGGGGAAACCCCTTCGCCGCGACCTGCGCGTAGTTAAGTTCCATGGCGTGTCCGTGCCGGCCTGGCCCGCCGGGTGATGGCGCCCCACACCTGCGCCCAGCGCAGGCGCGCCGCCGATGCCGCGAACTCGCGCAACGCCCGCTCCGTCTCCGCCGCCTGCGCGGCGGGCGGGGGAGGACCCGCGCCGTAGCGCGCCGAGATAAATTGTGCGGTCAGCGCGGTCACGGTCGCCGGGGCGGGCGCGCCCGGCCCCTGCGCGGCCAGGAACCGCTGGGCGCGGGCCGCGTACTCACCCGGCGTCTCCGCCGGGTCACGCGGCAGCCCCAGCCCACCCAGGATTCGGGCCATGCGGGCGTACTGCCGCCCCACGTCCGACCGGGCCGCGGCCGGCGCACGGCCCGGCATGGGGACGATCCGCCTGCGGTCGTACCACTCCGTCTTGGCGACGTACAGCAGCAGGGCCAGGATCAGCCCGAACAGGATGAGCGGCGCGGCCCCCAGTCCGCGCAGGAAGCGCTGCCAGTCCCAGCGGCGCCGCGCCGTCTCCACCGGGACCGAGCCGTCCGTGCGCGCCCCCGCCGTCGGGTCGAACGCCAGCCAGCCCTCGCCCGGAAAATACACCTCGGTCCAGGCGTGCTTGTCCATCACCCGAAGGTTGAATTCGCGCCCGTCCTGCTCGCCCGGCGCGAACCCCGTGGCCACACGGGCCGGGATGCCGGCGACCCGGCAGAGCACGGCCATGGAGGAGGAGAACAGGTCGCAGTAGCCCCGGCGGGTGTGCGCCAGGAACTCGTAGACGTGGTCGTCGCCTTCGGGGATGGCCGCCGCCGCCAGCGAGTAGGTGCAGCGGTTCGACACCCAGTCGCGGATCGCCAGCGCCTCGTCCACCGGCGTCCGCCGGTCCGGCGGCAGTCCCTGCAGCGCCTGCGCCACCGCCTGCCGATAATACGCCTGCGCCTCCGGCGCGAGACCGCCTTTCTCAAGAGTCATGTTGCCCAGATACAGCCGCCGCACGTCGCCGGGATAATCGGCGCCCGCCCGCCGCAGGCGCGCCTGTACCGACGGGTCCGCCGGATCGGGCGCGATCAGCGACATCACCGTGTAGTGCGTCTGAAGCAGCGGGCGACTCCCTAAGTCAATCCGGCCGTCCGCGCCCGCGCGCGGCCCCCCGCCTAAGTCCGGGCCGAGCGTCAGGCGGCGCGGGTCGGCGGCGTAGAAGAATTCATCGGTGTCGCCGATCACGTCGAACGTGGCCGTCAGGGGCTGGCGCTCTACCCGTACGGATTCGGGGAGGACATAGGTCCGGCTGCCGTCGTCCCCCAAGGCGAACGGCTGCGGCAGCCGCTGCGCCTGACCATCCAGCGTACTGATCCAGCCCGCACCGGCGTACTGGTCGTACGTGCGCCCGCGCCAGAGGTGCGGCTGCCCGTCGTCGGGCACGACGCGCAGCACCACCTGCGGACTGGCCGACCAGCCCTCGCCCGTGCCGACGGTCAGCGTGGCGTCATCGGAGATGCGGTAGGCCGCCATCATCTGGCCGGGCGGCGGGCCCAGCCCGGCCAGATGTCGGATCGCCCCAGCCAGCGACAGGTCCTTGAATACTGCCTCCAGGGGCACGATCAGCACGCCGCCCAGGCCGAGGACAGCCATCCCGAACAGCGCGGTCAGCCCCAGCTGCGCCGTCACCAGTCCCGGTGTCGGGCGCGCCCGCTCCTGCGGCGAGGCCAGCGCGCGCTGGCGCAGCGCATGGTAGTGCATCAGCAGAAACGTAGTCGCCACCACGCAGCCGCAGAAGTAGACGACCACAGGCGTGTTCACGTCAAACGAAGCCACCACGCCGATGGCGGAGATGGCGGGCACCGGCGAGAACACCACCGCGCCATCATTGAACAGCGCCCAGGAGCGCAGCGTCGCCATCCAGCACAGTAGGACGGCCAGCCTTTCCTCGGGCTTGCCCGCCTCCGGCGGCATCAGCGCGCTCAAGTCGAGGCGCTGGGCCAGCCCGCCGAAGAGGGCGGCGACGGCCAGGCCCAGGCAAAGCCACACGATGATGCTGACGTTGATCCGCAACACCCGGCACCCCAGGGAGAACAGAAAGCCCACCAGCGTCAGCAGCAGCGTCATCGCCGTGAAGTCGCTGTCGTCCATGGTGTACGTCACCGTCAGCACGCCACACAGAGTCACCACCAGCCCACTCCCGTACAGCGGCAGGCTGATCCCCTCGTCTCCAATCGTCTCGGCAGCCGCCATCGTCCTATCCCTCCAGAATCCGCCGCAGGTCGTCGCCGCGCCGCACCGGCCAGGCAGTGCCCGGTGCGTCCGCGCCCTTCGCCGCCTGCCGGCGTGCGGGCGCGCCCCGGAACGAGTCCGCCTGCAAGGCCAGCCCGAAAACCTGCGCGCCTCGCGCCGCGTCGTCGCCCAGCGCGGCCGCCAGGGCGGGATCGTCCCAGTCCGGCGTGATGTAGATCAGGGCCGTCCCCGCCGCCGGGCGCAGGCGCGCGCGGGCCAGCGTCTCCGCCAGGGTCAGCGGCGAGTCGGCCTCCACGCGCGCCAGGGTCTCCAGGATGCGCGGCATCTGCGCCGGGCCGGCGGCGGGCGGCGCGAGGCCGGCGGCGTCCCGGGGCGTCAGCAGGCGCACGGCGTGGCCCTGCCGCAGCAGGAAATCGCACAGCGAGACCGCCAGCGTCACGGCGTATTCCAGGGCGCTCTGGTCTCCCTCGCCCGTGTCGGCGTAGGCGGCTCGGCTGAGATCCAGCGCGATCACGGCGTCCCGGCTCGCCCCCTGCGCGTACTCGGCGACCGCAAGCGCGCCCGTGCGCGCCGTGGTGCGCCAGTGGACGTGGCGCAGCTCGTCCCCCGGCTGGTACTCGCGCACCCCCTGGAACTCCGTGCCGGGGCCCCGCACGCGGGCCGCCTCCTGGGTGCGCCAGCCGGGCGCGGCGGCCCCCGCGAAGAAGACGCGCCGCAGCGGCAGCGGGGTCGGATAGACCACGATCTCGGCCTGCTCCCCGACTCGCTGCACGAAGGAGTGGAAGCCGAGCGGGTCCGTCATCTCCACCAGCGCCGGCCCGACTGGATGCACCCCGCGCCGCTCCGGCTCCAGGAGATACGTCACCGCGCGCGACTCGCCGGGCCGCAGATGCATAATCACCGCCGCCCGCTCGCCGACGGGGCGCAGCCAGCGCGGCAGCCGGTCCATCACCCACAGGGCCAGCTTGGGCAGCCGGCCCGTGTTGGTCAGCGTCAGCGTCACCGGCACGGCCTCGCCGACCCCGCACATCGCCGGCAGGCGCCGCTCGCAGGCGATTCCGTCGGCCATGACGCGCCCGATCTGCCGCGACGCCCACGGCAGCAGGCCCAGCGCCACCGCCATCAAATACATCTGGTCCACGTGGAAGATGACACCGACGATGCCGATGAACACGGCCGCGCCGTTGATCGCATACTTGGCTATGTTCTGGGGGATGCGTTCGGGCGGCATGGTGAGCGGGGGTCGGGGCTACAGCGTCGCCGGCACGGGGACGCGCCCGACGATCTCCTGGATGATCGTCTCGGCGGTGCGCGCCTTCAGGCGGGCGTCTGGCCGCAGGATGAGGCGGTGGGAGAGAACGGAGACGGCCAGCCGCTTGACGTCATCGGGCAGCACGAACGTGCGCCCCGCCAGCGCCGCCGACGCCTGCGCCGCGTGGAGCAGGTACAGCGACCCGCGCGGGCTGGCTCCGAGCTGCACCTGCGGGTGCGTCCTGGTCGCCGAGACAAGGCCGACGATGTAGTCTCGCACCGACTCGTCCACGTAGACCGCGCGCACCTCGTCCTGCAGGACCAGAATCTCGTCGCGCGGGATCACGGCCTCCAGCGCGTCCAGGGGCCGCGCGCGGGTCTGACGGGCCAGGATGCGCGCCTCGTCGGCCCGGTCCGGGTAGCCGATGGAGAGGCGCATCACGAAGCGGTCCATCTGCGCCTCCGGCAAGGGGTAGGTCCCCTGCGCCTCGATGTCGTTCTCGGTGGCGATCACGAAGAACGGGCGCGGCAGCTCGTAGGTGATGCCGTCCGCCGTCACCTGCCGCTCCTCCATGCACTCGAGCAGCGAGGACTGTGTGCGCGGCGTCGCCCGGTTGATCTCGTCGGCCAGCACGATGTTGGCGAAGATCGGCCCCTCCCGGAATTCAAACTCGGCGGTCTTCTGGTTGAAGATGCTGGAGCCGGTGATGTCGGCGGGCAGCAGGTCGGGCGTGAACTGGACGCGCTTGTAAACGAGGGCCAGCGCCCGCGCCAGCGCCTTCGCCAGTGTCGTCTTGCCAACCCCTGGAATGTCCTCGATCAAGAGGTGGCCGCCGCACAGAAACGCCGTCAGCGCCAGTTCCACCACGTCGCGCTTGCCGACGATTACCGTCTCGATCTGATCCACCACCAGGCGCACCTTCTCCGCCACCCCCAGCGCCGGGATTTCTCTCTCTATCACAGCCACGTTCAGTCTTTCCTTCCCACTCTGGAACACCGCTACAGGGGGCGCGGGTTCCTGACGACCCCCGGCGAGCCGGCGAGGGCATCACGGCGCCGCGCAGGAAGCGCAGATCAGCGCCGGCCGCGTCCCGCCGCCGTCGGGAATGGGCGTCTCCGGGGCGAATTCCACCGGGACGCCGCTCCTGCCGCAAAAGTCGCACTTGCCGCGCCGGGGCGATGCTGCCCGCCCCGGCAGGTTCAGCAGCGCCCTCTCCTGCGTCCGCCTCTGCTGCAATGAATTCCCCAGAATGCGCTGGGCGAAACGGCGCACCTTCGGGTCGGCCTCCGCGCGCAGAATCTGTTCCAGCGTGTCCAGCGTGCCGGGGTCGCCGGGCCGTCCGCCATCCTCCAGCGTGTGCCAGGAGGCCATGCGGACGCGCGGGTCCGGGTCGCGCATCATCCGAAACAGCGCGTCCCAGACGGTCTCGATGCGCCGGCGAACGTGGCAGGGGCACAGGTGCTCCGCCGCCGTCAGCCGCTCCTCCGGGTCCGCCGAGCACGACATCGCCAGCAGTTCCTCGATCTCCGTCGCGCTCGTCTTCCGCTCCCCGACCCGGTGCGCCGCCTTCTGATGCTTGTTCATCCCAAACGTTTTCCGCATTCGCCCGATCCCTTTCTCACCTCGACACTACGCCGCCGTGTCTCTCATTTCCTGCCGATTTGGCGCTGATTTTGATGCTCGGCGGTTTGACAAACCTCTCCGGCGACTGGTATAATGCTGTCCAGTCTTTAGGAACATCTTGCCATGACGGTCAGCCAGCTTTACGAGGAAGCGAAATCACTTCCGCCAGCGGACCAGTTCCAACTGGCGGAGATGATCCTGAAGGGCCTCCCGTCGCAGGCCCTTCCCGGCTACAGCGGCGAGTGGAGCGACGAAGACATCCGCGAGGCTACGGCCTACTCGCTCTCCCACGCCGTCGTCAGTTTTGACGAGGTTGATGAGGATGTTTAGTCCGGGCGATGTGGTGCTAGTCAACTTCCCAGGCGCGGTCGAGACGAAGCGCAGGCCGGGAATTGTTGTCTCTGCGACTCTCTACCAAACACACCGCCCCGATGTCATCGTCGGCCTGCTAACCACCCAGATCAGCAGGGCAACCACTTCTACCGATTACGTGCTTCAAGATTGGACGCAAGCCGGCCTGCATCAGCCGACGGCGTTTCGCTCCTATCTGATTACCTTCGCCAGCGATGACACCCGGCACATCGGCCATCTCTCCGAGCGGGATTGGCAGGGCGTCCAAGCCTGCCTCGCCCGCGCGCTCGCCCTCCCTGCACTCTTCTAAACTCTTCACCATGGTCTACGTCACACAGTTGATCGGCAAGGTCGTTCTGGACGCCGAAGGGGAGCGCTTCGGCAAGATCGCCGAGGTCATCGTCACCCCCGCCGAGCCGCTGCCCCTGGTCGCCGCCTATCAGGTCAAGACGGAGGACGGGGCGCTGTTCATCCCCTGGGACGCCGTTCGGATCGCGCCCGACGCCCGCGAGTTCACCCTGGCCCGCCCCATTAGCCGGATCACCCCCTACCAGATCAAGGAGCACGACTTCTCGCTGGTGCGCGATGTACTGGACAAACAGATCGTGGACGTGCAGGATTTCCGCGTCGTGCGCGTCAACGACATCCGCCTGGAGGCGCTGCCCTCCGGCCAACTCGTGCTGTTCGGCGTGGACCCTGGCGTGCGCGGCCTGCTGCGCCGGCTCGGCATGGAAGGCGCGCTCGGCGGCCTGGGTCGCCTGCTGCACCTGGCGCCCCCGCAGGACCAGTACATCGCCTGGAACGACGTCGAGTCGCTGCCCACGCACAACGCTGGGGAGCCGATTCGGCTGAAGGTCTCGCACGAGAAGCTCTCCAAGCTGCACCCCGCCGACATCGGCGAGATTCTCAACCAGATGGACCCCGCCCATCGCCGGGAGGTGCTGGAAACGCTGGACGTGGAGACGGCGGCCGAGGCGCTGGCCGAGGCCGATGAGGACGTGCAGGTGACCGCCCTGCAGCACCTGGACGAGGAGCGCGCCGCCGACATCCTGGAGGAGATGGGGGCCGACGAGGCCGCCGACGTGCTGGGCGACATGGACCGGCGGCACCGCGACGACCTGCTGGGCCGCATGGACGCCGAGGACCGTGAGGAGGTCCGGGAGCTGCTGGAGTATCACGACGAGACGGCCGGCGGCCTGATGACCAACGAGTACGTCGCCATCCGCCGCGACCTGACCGCCCAGCAGACCATTGACCTGCTGCGCGAGATGGAGCCGGAGGCCGAGACCATCTACTACGTCTACGTCGTGGACGAGCAGGAGCACCTTGTCGGGGTCATCTCCCTGCGCGACCTGATCGTCGCCCGCCCCGACACCCCCATCGAGGGCTTCATGAAGACGCAGGTGAAGAGTCTGCGCCTGGACGCCTCGGTGGAGGACGTGGCCCGCCGCTTCGAGCGCTACAAGCTGCTCGCCCTGCCCGTCGTGGACGACGACAACGTCCTGCAGGGCATCATCACCATTGACGACACCCTGGAACAGCTCCTCCCCCCCGACTGGCGCCGCCGCCCCCGCCGCCACGCTGAAGAACTGCGACAAACCTCCTGATGTGAGATTGCTGCCTGGGGGACCGCCGTGCTGGTGGCGGGCATCGCCCGAACGCCTCACCCCATACCCGTCTCCGCGCACTGGCCGTTCCCGATGACCGTCTCCCCAATGGGCGGTATCCGGCAGCGACCACCAATGCACGGGCCGACGCGCATCCTGACGACGGGTGTGAACCAGTTCTACCAGTATCGGTGACAGCAGAACACTGGCGCATGTGGGCGCGGAACTGGGCAGTTACAACGCCGTCAACACAGGGGACACAGCCACGGGTACTCATCTGAAGACGTTCGCTTTCACTACGGTAGGGCAAAGCGTACTCTACACACCGGACGGCAAGGACATCGTGGCGGCGACCGACAACCACGTCCACGTCTGGAACGCAAAGACAGGTCAGGCTGTCAAGACAATCCCCGGCCCCGGAGGCCGCATCATCTCGCTGGCGCTCTCCCCGGACGGGCGGCGCGTGGCGATTGGGAGCATCGTGCCGGGCTGTTTCGTCCAGGTGCGCGACCTGCGATCGGGCCATCTCGTGTGGAAAAATCCGTCGCCTCGCCTGAAAGCGAGGTAGCGTCCCTGGCCTTTTCTCCCGACGGCAGGACGCCGGCGCGCGGCGGTCAATACAACAACATTTACCTGCATGATGCCCGAACGGGGAAGTGCGCGCGACGTTGTCTGACCCGGTTCCCGCCGGCCTCAAGAGCTGGGCCGGCAGTGACGCTTCTCGGACCGTCGCCTACTCTCCTGACGGACGGTTCCTTGCCGACGGGGGACCATTCCGTGTGGTGGTCTGGTCGGTACGGGCGAGCAAAGTCGTCCTGCGGCCTGGACAGGCGGGCCGCTGAAATGAGGAGACTGAGGGGTATCGTCAGCGACCCCAGGGGTTCGAGGATGCCGCCGCGTAAGGAACTCTCTTGGTCACAAGCGTCAAGATCAGGTCCCCGGCGTTTACGTTCCCCCGGCTGCGGATATAGTCAACGGATATGACGCGCCTGCGGGCCTTTCCGGTTCAACGCTTCACCCTGGCGCTCGGCGTGGCGCTGGCGGCGATGGCGTTTTTCGTCTACATCGCCCATGAGGTCGCGGAGGGAGGGACGCGCCGGGCGGAAGCCGCCGTCCATCAGTACTTCTCCACGCACCAGAACGTGGCGCTGCACGCCGTCATGGTGGCGCTGTCCTTGGCGACATCAGGCGCGACGAACTGTTGACCTATGGCAGTGCATTACGCGCCCAGATGCAACTGGGATTGTCCCACGTTGCCGTCGTCCGCGCCCGCGAAGTCCGCCTTAAGTCACCGCGCCCGCGCAACGTCCACGCCGACGACCAGGTCATCGGCGAGACGGCGCAGACCGTCGCCGTGCAGCCGGGCGCGCTTAAGGTGCTGGTGGACCCCCGACTATGAGTGACATGCCTCCCATCCCCGCCCCGGAGCCGCAGCGGGGCGACATCCTGCTGTTCTTCCACGGCCACCGGCTCTTTGATTACTTCATCAAGCTGATGACGCTGTCCAAGTACTACCACGCCGCCCTTTATGCCGGCGAGGGCCGCGTCTGGGAGGCCCGCCCGCGCGGCGTCGCCTGCAACGACCTGGCCGGCCGCACGGGCACGTACGTCGTCATCCCCGCCCCTGGAGGGAAAGGCAAGGAGGCGCTGGAATGGGCGGCGACGCAAAAGGGCGCGGGCTATGACCGCGTGGACAATCTCGTGATCGTGCTCGAGCACGTCTTCCTCCGCCTGCACCTCAACATCGTCCCCTATGGCAAGTACTCCTGTGCCGAGTTCGTCGCCACCGCCTTTTACCATGCCGGCGAGCGCCTGTTCCCCGACCGCGACCTCAACGACATCGAGCCAAAGGACTTCGCCCGCCTCCGCCCCCCCGATGCCCAGGTTCGTCGCCTGCGCCGATAGCGGAGGCCACCCCAAGACGCCAATGGGGGTAGGTCCGTGAGGCAGAGGTTGTCGCCCGTGATCTAGCCGCCCCTGATGATATAGGCGCAGTCGTGAGCCGTCGGCTCCGCATGCATGGCGCAGTAGTCGCCCCCGCAGAGGGCGCAGTGGTGGCGCTCGTCGGGGTCCTCCACCGGGTTGTGGCAGGCGAAGCGGGTCGGCGGGCGGGCCAGGAGCCGGTCGGTGTAGGAGTAGGCCCGCGTGCCGTAGCCGCAGGCGAGTCCCGGCACCGTCTCCTCCGGCCCATACATGGGGGAGAGGCGCGTCCGCGGGCCGTCCGCCACCCCATGATCATCGTGGACGCCGGAATCGGGATGAGGGAGATGACTCGAATGCAGGCCGCCTAGCAGCCGGCCTTCACTGTCGGTAATGCGTGCCATCGTTGTATCCTTTCGTGGCCTTCCCAAATTGCTCTCTTCCCTACACCCCTCCATGGCGGCCGTAAGATCAGCATCCAGGCCGCAGGGCATGCAGCAGAAATGTCGGCAATACGTTCGGACTGACTTCCGACTCCTTATTCCGTGTTCTTTACTCGTCTTGCCATACAAATTTGCACAGCCCGGCGATCACCACACTGCCCTGTTCCGGCACGGAGGACGAGGACAGTCCCGACATGACATCGGCTTGCCGGACAAGAGGCTCTGAACTATTCCGCGTCGTCTGCGGGACTCCAGCCCGCCTGATCGGATATAAATAGTCGCCTCAGGAAAGGCCGTCCAGGGAGGGAAAGAGATGCCGCTGCCCGCATTCCGCGACGACGGCTGGCTGCCCGAAGGCCACCACCTAGCCATCTGGGAAGAGATTATCGCCCGCTCCGGCGACGTGCCTGGAAGCCAGCAAGCCCGCCCCTTTCCAGCCTGCCGGCCTGGCATAATGCCGTTCGAGCCAGGATGTCCCCGATGGGCGCTCGAATCAATGGCTGCCTGATTAGCGGCAGGTTACAATCGCATGAGCAAATGGGGTACGAAAGGACGCTTACTCTTTAAGCTCACTTGGCATGATTCATGCAAGCGGTCGCCCATTTAGTGGGCGCAGAGTCACTCATCGTCGTCAGTATCCTCCGAACGGCAGTCGTTCTGCTGGCCCTGCTGGTTTGCCTGGACATGCACCAGAGGAAATGAGTTACCGAAACCGCATCCCAGTCAAGAGTCACATGGCTCGTAATGTGGCATGGTTCGTGCTATATGAGGCGGAAGGTAGGTGAAAAACTCTCCAAACGAGACAAGACACGTGAACAAGAAACTACAAAAACGAGAGCCGGCGTGTGACCCGCAGGAAAATAATCCAGAATTGTTGCCGATCATTCTCGCCGCCGCAGTGGAGGCGCGCCGGGTTCTCGAGCAGCAAGAGCACCTTTTGTGCCAGGGAAGCTTTTGTCATGTGATGTGGAGAACACAAAAACAAATTCTTAAAGAGAGACATGGCATTGACTGGAAGTCGCCGTCCGAAATGAACTCTCAGTTCCAGTCCGACTAACGGGACCATGTATTTCGGGCAGTCCGGCGAGAGCGCGACGCCGCAGCCGAGCGTGGCGGGACAGGTGACGTGAGACTGCGACCACACGGACGCCAGCAGCACCGTCTATGAGGCTCGGGCGGGCGGCAGCAGGGGGGCGGAGATCGGCGGGGAGAGTAACTGCACCGCCGGCAGGCCCCGGCGGACAGGAAGACGAAGTCGGCCAGGCCCGTTCAGGCGCAGCCGCCAAAGAGGCGGACGCCGAGCCGGCTTCCAGACCATAGAGGGGGAGGGACACGGCGCACGCCGTGTCCCTCCCTCATCGTTCCGAGAACTGTGTCAGGGCCAGGCCGCCGCGCTGGGAGAGGACGATGGGGTGGCGCAGGGCGTCGCGCAGGAGCGGCTCGAGCGCCGGCTCGCCGGCCGCGGGGGCGAGAGTCTCGCGCAGGGCGTCCATCACCAGATCATCATGGGGCGAGGACTCGATGACTGTGCCCTCATCGGCGGCTGGGGCAACCTCGCGGACGCGGACGCCATGCGGGGCGAGCTGCCGCCGCCAGCCGTCGGCCAGCGCGGAGAGTGCCTGGGCGGCGGCGGCGTAGACCGCCTCCGAGGCAACGAACGTGGGCGTCTCGGCCGGCGTCGGGTTGTAGATCACGACGCCGCCGCTCCCCTGCCGGCGCAGCAACGGCGCGATCGCCTGGACGCCATAGAGGGCGCTCTTGACGTTGACCTGCATGGTCAGATCAAATTCCCCGTCGCTGACCTCCAGGGCCGTAAGTTGCAGCGCCCGGTTGACGCCGTGCAGGAAACCGTCAATGCGCCCGAACTTCTCCTGCACCTGCTGCGCCAGCGCCAGCGCCTGCCCCGGCGCGGCCATGTCGGCGGTTAAAGGCAGCATCCGCTCCGCGCCGGACTGCTCGGCGATCTGCTTGGCGAGCGCCTCGATCCGAAACACCCGGCGGCGGGCCACCGCCACCACGATCGCGCCTTCGTGCATCGCCAGCCGCCGCGCCGCCGCGTACCCGACCCCGCTGGACGCGCCCGTGACGACGATGATCCGGCCCTCCAACGTCTTACGTGTATTGTCCATAACGATTGCCTCGGTGTCGCTTCCGTCGGATTATCGGCAGAACCATTGGGCCTCTAGAGGTGTTCGGGTACAATAGGGCGACAAACCGGGTATTCTTCCGGCTCGTGCCGGGGCGGCGGTTGGCGGGGACCCGACTCCCGCCGATCGCGTTGTTGCCTCGGCTGTTGTCCCAGGAGGCAAGATGGCATTAACTGACCAACAAGTGCGGGCCTTCCATGAGGAGGGTGTGCTGGTGGCCGAGGGCGTGGTCACCGACGCGGACCTGGCCCCCGTCATCGTGGAGTATGAGGCATGGATTGACCGGCGCGCCCGCACCTTGCAGGCGGAGGGCAAGATCGCCGAGCTCTGCGAAGGGGAGTCTTTTGAGCGCCGCTTCGCCTGCCTCTACGCCCAGTCGCCGGAGATCGAGCGGGGCATGGACATCATGCAGATGCGGGGCCCGGCCACCTTCGCCTTCCTGCGCAACGAGCGCCTGCTCGATGCCGTCGAATGCCTGATCGGGCCGGAGATCACCTGCAACCCGATCCACCACGTCCGCGCCAAGCCCCCGGCCGGCGCTTCGGGCGAGGGCGCCGGCTTCTATAACGTCCCCTGGCACCAGGACGCGGGAGTGACCTGGGAGGAGGCCGACGCCTCGGAGATCGTCACCTGCTGGATCGCCCTCGTGGACGCGACGGTCGAGAACGGCTGCATGGAGGTGATGCCCGGCGTGTGGAAGCAGGGCTACCGGGAACACCAGGCGCAGGGCGGCACGACCATCCGCCCGGACCTGCTGCCGAAGGTGACGCCGCGCCCGGTTCCGGTGCGTAAAGGGGGCGTCGTCTTCATGCACCGCCATACCCCTCACCGCTCGGTCCCCAACCACACCGATAAAGTGCGCTGGAGCCTGGACCTGCGCTATCAGCCGACCGGGACTCCGACCGGGCGCCCGTTCCACCCGGAGTTCGTCGCCCGGAGCCGCCGCGATCCTAGCCTCGTCCTGACCGACCATGCCGAGTGGAGTCGGCGCTGGGCGCAGGCCCTGGAGGCATCGCACGGCCTTCAGGCGCATCGGGTCAAGTGAAGCATCCAGAATCGCCATGAGTGACGCCCTGACAGTGCTGGTGGTGGACGACGACGCCTCCGACCGCTGGACGGCCCTGCGCGCCCTGCGCGCCGGCGACTCCGCCGTGCGTATTGAGGAGGTCGAAAGCTGCGCCGAGGCGATGGCGTGGCTGGAGGGCGACTCGCCCCCCGACGCCGTCCTGCTCGACGATCAGCTTCCCGATGGCGACGGCCTGGGCCTGATCCGGCAGGCCCGCGCCCAGGGCCTGCCCACACCGATCATCATGCTCACCGGGCAGGGCGACGAGATGCTCGCCGTCGAACTGATGAAGGCCGGCGCCGCCGACTATCTCGCCAAAGACGGCCTGACCCCGGAGGGCTTGTGGCGCAGCCTGCGGGGCGTCCTGCGGTTCCGGCAGGCCCAGGCGGAGGCCGCCGGGGAGCGGCGCGCCAAGCAGGAGGCGCAGCAGCAGAACGAGGAGCGCCTGCGCGTCCTCTACGATACTACGTCCAGCCCCGACCTGCCGTTCGAGCGGAAGCTGGACCGACTGCTGGAGGAGGGGTGCCGGCAGTTCGGCCTGGAGACGGGGCTGCTGACGCGCATCGAGGGCGAACGCTACGAGGTGATCCACGCCTGGCCGCCCGGCACGCCGCCCGCCGGCCTCTCCTGCCCGCTCGATCTCACCTTCTGCCGCGAGACGCTGCGCCGCCGGAGGGCGTTCGGCCTCGAGTACGCGGGTGAGTCGGAGTGGAAGAGCCACCCCGCCTACGCCGCCTGGGGCGTGGAGGCCTACCTGGGCACCGTCGTCAGGACCGACGGCCACGCCGTCGGCACCCTCGCCTTCACCAGCACGCGGCCCCGACCCGTCCCCTTCACGGCCGGCGACCGGGAGTACATCCGGCTGATGGCGCAGTGGATCGGGGGCGAGCTGCAGCGGCGGCAGGCCGAGGAGGCCCTGCGCGCCAGCGAGGAGCGCTTCCGCCTGCTCATGGAGAACGTCCTCGACTACGCGATCTTCGTGACCGACCCGGAGGGGCGTGTGGCCGACTGGAGTGCCGGCGCGGAGCGAATTCTGGGTTACAAGGCCGAGGAGATAGTGGGCCGCGATGCCGCCGTCATTTTCACCCCGGAAGACCGCGCGCGGAGTGTGCCGCAGCGGGAGATGGCGGCGGCGGAGGAGGAGGGCCGCGCCGACGACGAGCGCTGGCATCTGCGCAAGGACGGACGCCGTTTCTTCGCCTCCGGTGTCATGACCCCGCTGCGCGACGGGAGCGGCACACTGCGCGGCTTCTCCAAGATTCTGCGCGACGTCACCGACCGCAAGCGAATCGCGGACGAGCTGCGCGCCAGCGAGGAGCGCTATCGCTCCCTGATCTCCGCCACCGCGCAAATCGTCTGGACCGCCTCCGCCGCCGGCGAGTTCGACCGGCTGCAGCCGCAGTGGGCCGACTTCACCGGCCAGACGTTTGACCAGTACCAGGGCTGGGGCTGGCTGACGGCCGTTCACCCGGACGACCAGTGGCGGGTCGCGGAGGCCTGGTCCGCCGCCGTGGCGAATCGGACGCCCTATGAGGTGGAGCACCGCCTGCGCCGCCCCGACGGCGTCTATCGCCTCATGTCCGCGCGCGCCGTGCCCGTGCTGGAGGATGACGGCGCGATCCGCGAGTGGGTCGGCGTCTACACGGACATTACCGAGCGCCAGCTGGCCGAGGCGCGGCGCCGATTTCTGGCCGAGGCCAGCGTCCGGCTGGCCGCCTCACTGGATTATGACAGCACCCTCGCCGACATCGCCCAACTGGCCGTGGCCACGCTCGCTGACTGGTGCATCGTGGACCTGTTGGATGCCGAGGGCCTCCTGCGGCGCGTTTCCACCGCCCACGCGGACCCGGTGCAGCGCGAGCGCGCCCGCGCCTGGGAGGCGCGTCACCACCCGGCGGACCCCGCTGCGCCCAATGGCGCGCCGGAGGTCGTCCGAACCGGCCACTCGGAGATGGTGTCCGACATCTCGGACGCCCTGCTGGCCGCCAGCGCCCGCGACCCCGAACACCTGCAATTCCTGCGGGAGCGGGCGCCCAGGTCCTACATCTGCGTCCCGCTCATGGCGCGCGACCACGCGCTGGGCGCGATCACGCTGGTGACGGCGGAGAGCGGACGCCGCTACGAGGCCGCCGACCTGGAGCTGGCCGAGGAACTGGCGCGCCGCGCCGCCCTCGCCGTGGACAACGCCCGCCTGTTCCACGAGACCCGCGCCCGCGCCGAGCGCGAGAGCCTGATCAACAGGATCGGCCGGACCCTGCGCGGGTCGCTGGACCCGGAGGAGATACTGCGGATCGCCACCGCGGAGGTCGGGGGCGCCCTGGGCGTCAGCCGCTGCACCTGGGCGCGGATCGACCCCGGCGGAGACGCCCTGGAGGTCGCGCCGCAGCAGTACGCCGCGCCGGGCGTCTCCCCTTACGCGGCGGCGTACCCCCTGAGCGCGTATCCGCCGGAGGCGCTGGCGCTGTGGCAGTCCGGCCAGACCGTCGCTGTCGCCGACATTGACGCCGACCCGCGCGCCGCCTTCGCGCGTGATTTGATGTCGCCGCAGGCTGCCCTCCGCGCCTTCATCGCCGCCCCCGTCTTCATGCGCGGCGCGTGGGCCGGGCTTTTCATTGTCCAGCAGACCGACCGGCCCCGCGAGTGGACGCAGGACGAGGTCGGCCTGATGACCTCCATCGCCGACATGCTCGCCCTGGCGCTGGAGAATGCCCGGCTGTACACGCGCGAGCACCGGGTCGCCGACATACTGCAGGCCGCCCTCCTGCCCGACATCCCCGACCACCTGCTCGGACTCGACCTCGCCAAAGACTACAGTTCCGGTCTCGAAGAGGCCCAGGTCGGCGGCGACCTCTACGATGCCTTCCCGCTCTCCGATGGCCGCCTCGCGCTGGTGATGGCCGACGTCTCCGGCAAGGGCCTGGCGGCCGCCGTGCTGACCGCGACCGTGAAGTATTCCCTGCGCGCCTTCGCCGCCGAGGCCGCCGCGCCGAGCCTGGTGATCCGGCGCCTCAACCGCACCCTGCGCAGCGAGGCGACGGGCCTCAACGAGCACTTCGTCACCCTCTTCTATGCGGTCTACGATCCGCTCACGGGTCGCCTGACCTACTCCAGCGCCGGCCACGAGGCCCAGATCATCAAGCGCGCCGCCGGCGGCGCCACCCTGCTCCCGTCCAACGGTCCGATCCTCGGCCTGGTGGATCATCGCTATGACCAGGACGTGGATTACCTGCACCCCGGCGACTCGCTGATCCTGTTCACCGACGGCCTCACCGAAGCCCGCGCCGCCGGCTCCCGTGAGCTGCTCGACCTGGAGCGCGTCACCACCGCCATTGCGGGGCTGGACCCCGGCTGCGGGGCCGGGGCCATCGTCGCCTACTTGAAGCAGTTCACGGAGGACTGGACTGGCGGCCGGCCGCAGGACGATCTCGCCCTGCTCGTCGCCCGCCGCCCTCCCCTGCCGCCCCAGCCGGAATCATCTGTCGGGAGCGGGACAACCGGCCTGACGGACGCTCCGGTTCCGGCTCCCGTTCCGGTTGGGGATGCGGGCTCCGGCGAGACCTTATTCGACTTCGCCCTCCCGTCCTGCTCGGACGCCGCCGCCGAGGTGCGCCAGGCGGTCGCACACTGGATGGACTCGCTCGGCTTCGACCTGGCGCAGACGGAGGACTTCCAGACCGCCGTGACCGAGGCGGTCGCCAACGCCGTGCGCCACGGCTCGCCGCGCGGCGGGGCGGATCAACTCCGCGTCTGCGGCTTTCGTGGTGCGGACGACGCCTTCGCCGTCGAAGTCGCCGACACCGGCCCCGGCCTGGCCGCCCCGGACGCGCCCCCGGTCATGCCCGCTCCTGACGCCCCCAGCGGCCGGGGGTTGCCCCTGATGTCCCTGCTCGCCGATGAGATGTCCGTGCTTCCCTCCGAGGCCGGCCTGCGCGTCCGCCTCGTCAAGAGGCACCCTGCGGGTGACGGCAAGTAGCTACGCCGCCTCCGGCCTCGCCCGCCGCGTCCGACTACGCGCCAGCCGGCTTGCCGTGTGGTCGCGCTGCACGGAGACGCCGCTCCAAACCATCTGCCGGAACCGCGCCACTGTCGTGCAGCCCCGCACCCGCACACGCGGCAGCAGGAGCGGCTCGTCCGTCGGGGTTGCCGGCCCGCCGCCCTTCTTCCAGCCAGCCAGATACCCCGCCGCCCGCGTCCGCGCCACCACCTGATCGTTGTACGCCCCCGACGGGTACGCGATGTCCGGCACGGCCTCCCCCAGCCGCCCCTCCAGCACCCGCTTGGACTGGACCAGCTCGTAATCCAGCTGACTCGGCGCTAGCTGCGTCAGGTCGTAATGATGCACCGTATGCGACCCGTACCCCACCTGGGGCCGCATCGCCTGCACCTCGCCCCACGACAGGTGCCCCGCCGTCTCCACCGTGTCCGTCACCAGGAACATCGTCGCCCGCGCCCCGTACTTCTGCAAGATGGGGAACGCCTGTGCAAAGTTGTCCTGGTAGCCGTCGTCCATCGTCAGCACGACCGACTTGACCGGCAGCGCCGCCCGCTCCCGGATCGCCCCCTCCACGTCCCGTGCCGTCAGGAACGTGAACCCCTGCGCCTTCAGGTACCGCACCTGCGCCTCAAAATTCGCCGGCGTCACCGTCAGGTCAAACGTCAGCCGGCTGCGCGCCTCCTGCGGCGTCAGGTCGCAGATCCGGTGGTACATCAGCACCGGCACGGCAAAGTCTTTGGTCATGGGAACAGTGGCGGAAGGTTGCGCGCTCGGTGGCGGGATGGGGGATCGGGTGGCGTACCGTGGCTGAGGGAAGGGGCGGTGAGCGAGGCAGCAGAGGAGAAGCGCCAACGCGGTGGTCAGGAAGATGCTATTTCGGCGCTTCATGGTTCCCCTCATTCTCGACAGTGGTTGTGGCAGCAATGATCTGGCTGTTCGGCGGCGGAGGCCAAACGTTGTTTTGGGCAGAGGCCTCAAGGCCCCTCTTTCGAGAGTGATTTAAGATTTTAGATGCCATCCACATCCACACACCGACAGCGATCAGCATGAGGGACAGTACCGTTACTGGCCACTCCGATGAATGGACTGCCCGATAATATGGCTGATACCGCAGATATGCATCGCCGACAGGAGTACCCGGAATTGGAGTCAGCGAGACATCACAAACGTTCCTAATCGCCCATTGGTCCAAGCAGATTAGCACGACGCCAAGAATGATCCAGAAGCAAGCGATTTTCATGCTACCTCCTGGTACTTCCCCCGTTGCGCCAGAGTCCGCGATTAGACGGCCTTCGGTGCAACATACTGGTCTACCGTCATCACATCAAACTGTTCGCCGTGGGTGCGGGTGGCAAGGGCGGTGTGCAGGGCGCGGGCGGTGTCCAGGGAGGTCAGGCAGGGGATGGAGTGCTCCACGGAGGCGCGGCGGATCTGCGCGGCCTCCTTCTCCACCTGCTTGTCCTGGGAGAGCGTGTTGATGAGCAGGGAGACCTGGCCGCCCCGGATCAGGTCCAGCAGGTTCGGCGTCCCCTCGCTGATCTTCTTCACCGGCGTGACGGCCAGGCCGTGCTCGCCCAGCAGCTTGGCCGTCCCCGCCGTCGCGTACAGCGCGAAGCCCAGGTCGGCGAAGTCGCGGATGATCGGCAGCGCCTCCGCCTTGTCCGCGTCGGCCAGGGTGACGAGCAGCGCGCCGCCCTGATTGGGA
Source organism: Armatimonadota bacterium (assembly GCA_019239955.1). Taxonomy (GTDB): domain Bacteria; phylum Armatimonadota; class Armatimonadia; order Armatimonadales; family Capsulimonadaceae; genus JAFAZD01. The sequence continues at coordinate 26,639 of JAFAZD010000036.1, forward strand.
AGGGGCACGTCAATGCCGCTCGCCACCATCGCCTTGTAGAGGGCGCGCGAGAAGTCCGTGTCAATCCCCAGAATCTCGCCGGTGGACTTCATCTCCGGGCCGAGGCTGATGTCCACGCCGGTCAGCTTGGCGAACGAGAATACGGGGGCCTTGACGGCGACGTTGGGCTGGTCCGGGTGCAGGCCGTTCTTGTAGCCCTGATCGGCCAGGCTGCGGCCCAGCGAGGCCCAGGTCGCCGCCTTGACCATCGGGATGCCGGTGATCTTGCTTAGGTAAGGCACGGTGCGCGAGGCGCGCGGGTTGACCTCGATCACATACGCCTGCCCGCCGTCAATGACGAACTGGATGTTCATCAGGCCGACCACCTTCAGGGCGTCGGACAGCCGCGTGGCGTACTCCACGATCTGGTCCACGGTCGTCCGCGCCAGTGTCTGCGGCGGATAGACCGCCATCGAGTCGCCGGAGTGGACGCCCGCGCGCTCGATGTGCTCCATGATGCCCGGCAGCAGGCAGCCGCCCCGGCCGTCCGCGATCACGTCCACCTCCGCCTCTTTGCCCAGAATGTAACGATCCACCAGGATGGGCGCGCCCTCGGACGCGGCGGCGGCGTAGCGCATGTAATCGCGCAGATCGCCCTCGTTGAAGACGATCTCCATCGCCCGCCCGCCGAGCACGTAGGAGGGCCGCACCAGCACCGGGTAGCCGATCTCCCCCGCCACCTGGACCGCCGCCTCGACCGAGGTGACTCCCCGCCCCGGCGGCTGCGGGACGCCCAGGGCCTTGAGCAAGGTCTGAAATCGGTCCCGGTCCTCCGCCAGGTCAATGCTGTCCCACGAGGAGCCGAGGATGGGAACCCCCGCCTCGTGCAAGGGACGCGCCAGGTTGATCGCCGTCTGCCCCCCGAACTGCACGATCACGCCCTCAATGGGCGATTCGCGCTCGAGGACGTGCAGCACGTCCTCGGCGGCCAGCGGCTCAAAATACAGCCGGTCGGACGTGTCGAAATCGGTGGAGACGGTCTCCGGGTTGTTGTTGATGATGACCGCCTCGTACCCCGCCTCCCGCAAGGCGCGCACGGCATGAACGCTGGCGTAATCAAACTCGATCCCCTGCCCGATGCGGATCGGCCCGCTCCCCAAAACAATCGCTTTTTTCCTGGCCTGTGTCATTGCGCCTCATTATACCTGAACTGGGTGCGTGAGCGGGGCATGACAGCGGGCGCAGATGGAGAACCACCTGCGCCCGCGTTCTGCTGACAGCATCTTGTTTACCGCTGCGCCTCGATCTTGAGATCGCCTGAGACGGACTGCAATTTGAGGCTGCCCGTCCCCTCGCCGAGCTTGCCGGCCAGGTGGCGCGTGCCGTCGCCCTCTCGGTCGGCGAGGGGCAGGGCGCAGGAGAGATCGCCGCTGGTGGTGGTCATGTCCACGCGCGTGTCGGAGTTGTCCCACAGGGAGAGCGTGATGTCGCCGCTGACCGTGGTGCCGGCGACGGAGCCGGAGAAGGGGGCGGCGAAGGACAGGCGGGCGTCGCCGCTGACCGTGTTCAGGGACACCGCGGCGCTGTTCAGGCCGCTGGCGTCCACCGTGCCGCTGACGGTCTTGAGGGTGAGCGCGCCCGACACCTCGCGCAAGGTGGCGCTGCCGCTGACCGTCTCCACCTGCACCTGCTCGGCCCGCAGGCGCGTCAGGCGCACACCGCCGCTCTGGGTCTGCGCCGTGGCCCGCGTCCCCGCCGAGCCGTCCGTCACGGCGATGTCCCCGCTGCGGCTGGACAATGACAGATTGCGGCCGCAATGCACGTCCTGCGCCTCCACGTCCCCGCTCGCCGTCTCCACCAGCAGGCTGCCCGACGGCGCGTTCCAGCCGTCCAGGAGGACGTCCCCGCTCGCCGTCGTCAGCCGCGCCTCGCCCGCGCCTTCGCGCCAGGGGCGGCGGACGGCCAGCCGCCCCGACTGTGACCGGGCGACCAGGGCCGGCGACGTGCCCTGCGCCTCCACCGCGCCGAACGTGGTCTGGACTTCCAAGGAGACGTTCTGCGGCACCGTAATCTCGTAATCCACCGTCAAGCGCCCCCCCGCGTCGGTGGGCGCGATGACCTCCACGCGGCACTGGCCGCCCTCCACGCGGCTGACCAGGAAGACCTGCTGCAGCAGCACCTGCGCCGCGCCGTCGCCCTCGGCCCAGGCGGTCTTGGTCAGCGTCGCCTGCGCCGCCCCCGCCGGGCCGTCCTGCCCCGTCACCTTGATGTTCCCGTAGGAGTTGACCAGCAGCAGCCTGTCAGCCCCGCTCCAGGTGACGTCGCTATGCGCCGTCTCACTGGCCTCCGGCTGTCCGCCGCGGTTGGCGGGACGTCCGGCGTCCGACCCGAAGACCGAGGGGGCGTCGAAGTGCAGCGCCTGCTTGGTCTGCTGGGTGATCTTGCCGACCTCCGCCGCCACGTCCCGCGCCGCCGACTTCGCCGCCCGCAGCGCCTCATTGGCGGCCTCGCTGACCTTCTCGCCGAACTTGCCCGTGTCCACCTTGGGCTTGGGGATATAGTCAAAGGCTTTGCCCGCCAGGGACGCCGCTTGGCCCGCCGCCTTGGCCGCCTGCCCGAACGCAGAGGTCGCCTCCGGCGGGGGGGGGGCTGCCGGCGGCGGGGGCGCGGCGTCGCGGACGGCGTGCAGCAATCGCTCGGCCTCCGGCGCGCTGATCTTGCCGTCACGCAGCAAATTCAAGATCATCATGCGTTCTTCACTCATGGGATTAGATTCCTTTCCCGGTCTGACTGATTTGTCGCCAAAGATAATGCCGAGAGGCCGCGCTACAACGAGGTCCAAAATTCCCGCATAACCTCGGGCTCGGCTGTGATGCGCCAGTCGGTCTCCTTTTTTGTGTTGAACCAGAGGAGGGCCTCCAGGCGCGGCAATTGCGGTAGATACCCAAACATCGCGCGGATCCAGGCGACCCTGTCGCCGCCCTCCGGCGCGCAGGACATCTCCGTGATCCAGATCGGCTGGCTGCCGAGACTGGCAATGCGGTCATAGTAAGGCTGTACCACGTCGGCGAACGAGCGCCATTTGCTCCAGGGGCGGGCCGTCCCCCAGTTATAAACACTCAGCCCCAATATGTCCACGTAGTCGCCGCCCGGGTAATAGGCCTCCATCCGGTTCTCGGCGGGCATATCTCCGGCATTCGGCCCCCATACCCATCGGACGTTGGTCGTGCCCTCATCCGCAAAGATCTTGTACATGCGGCACCAGGCGGCAACGTAATCCGCTGGCTGATGTCTCCCGATGACCGTGCTCCACTGGAACCAAAAGCCGTTTGGCTCCGGCATCGGGCAAAGGCAAATGGTGCGCCCGCAGTCACGCACTCGCTGTGCCCACCTGCGAACATAGGCGTCGTGGGCACCGTCGGCAATGGTGTTGACGGCAAACTTCGGCTGCATGATCCGGCGTCCGGGCGTCCAGGGCTCCCACTTGATGAGCACATCGCGGTCGCCCACTTCCGCCAGCCACTTCGCCTGAAAGTTCTTCGCGCCCCATCCGATGCTCCAGCTTGCGCCCCACCACTGGTACCACATCACGATGTCTAGGTGGCGTCGAAGGATTGTCTCGATCTCCTCAAGATATTTGCCGTCTCTTTTCAGTGGAAACGGCGCGAAATAGCCGCCAAACTTCATCTTGCTGCCTCATTACCCGGAAGCGGGTGGGGGAACAGCAGAACCATTTCGTTTTCTTCGGACGTAGGCACTGATTCACCCGAAGCAGAATGCCCCTGATAACTTTATGCCCCATAGGTGTGCCTCCTTCCGCGTCCGCAAACGGAGTGGATTACGGCAGAGGTTCACCGCTTCACTATTGCTTCCCTCCTTTGGGACACGGTGGCGCGGGAAAAGTTGCGGGTTGATGGAATTTGCGGAAAGTGTGGTATAATGGGGTTGAAGTCGGGAATGGTCCCGACCGCCTTCCTTTTTGCCATCGGTTCAGCGCCCGCTACTGTGTCGCCCCTGCTCCTTCGGTCCTGCCGTTGAGCCTGAGACTTCCCAAACGTAGGCCATCCGGCCAGATGCAAAACAAGGCTTCGCACCGAAAGGAGCCATTTCTCATGGCAACCAAATTGTACGTCGGGAATCTGAGCTATCAGACCACCGAGCAGGACCTCAGCCGCATGTTCGGCGAGTCGGGCACCGTCGTCAGCGCCCAGGTCATCACCGACCGCGACACGGGCCAGCCGCGCGGCTTCGCCTTCGTGGAGATGTCCACCGAGGCCGAGGCGCAGGCGGCCATCGCCGCCAACAACGGCAAGAACGTGGACGGTCGCCCCCTCACCGTCAATGAGTCCCGTCCCCGCGAGGGCGGCGGCGGCGGACGCGGCGGCGGACGCAGTGGTGGCGGCGGCTACGGCGGCGGTGGCCGCAGCGGTGGCGGCGGCTACGGCGGCGGCAACCGCTACTAATCAACCACAGTAAGGGGGCGAGGCATCTGCCTCGCCCCTTTTTTCTGTTGACGCGGCCGCGTGGGGCCGCTATAATGACGGTATGCGCCTGACCTATCGCCTCGCCGTCCTCGTCGCCTTGGGGGCCGTGCCGCTGCTGTTCGTCCACTTCGCCCCCTGGCTGCTCACCGCCGTCCTGCTGTATAACGTCCTGCTGGCGGCGCTGGCCGTCGCCGACTTCCTCGCCGCACCCGTGCCGGAGCGCGCGCTGACGGTGGACCGCTACGTGGACGACAAGCTCTCGCTCGGCGCGGCCAATCCCGTCGCCGTGGAGGTGCGCAACAGTTCCGGCCTGCCTCTCAAAGTCACCTTCCGAGATGACCCGCCGTACCAGTTCGCCCTGGACGGCCCGGCCCAGCAGACCCTGACGCTCCCGCCGGACAACCGCCCCGAACGCTTTTCGTATCACATCACCCCGCCCGCTAAGGGCGACTTCCTGTTCGGAGACATCTACGTCCAGTATCCGGGCCGGCTCGGCCTCGTCGCCCGCCTGGGGCGCCTCCCCGCCCGCCGCCCCGTCAAGGTCTATCCGAACCTGCTCGAGACCGAGAAGTACGAACTGCTCGCCCGCCGGGGCCGCCTACAGCAATTGGGCATCCGCGCCGCCCGGATTAGAGGCGGCGGCTCCGTGTTCGAGTCCCTGCGCGAGTACGTCCCCGGCGACGAGTACAAAAAAATAGACTGGAACGCCACCGCGCGCCGGGGCAAGCTCATCACCCGCCAGTATGAGGCCGAGCGCAGCCAGAACATCCTTCTGCTCCTCGACACGGGCCGCACCATGCTCCAGCCCGTGCAGAAGATGGCGAAGTTGGATTACGTCGTCAACACGGCCCTGATGCTGGCCTACGTCGCCGCCGCCTCAGACGACAAGATCGGCCTGATGGCCTTTGACGCCGACGTGCGCGTGTTCCTGCCCCCTGCCAAGGGCAAGGCCCCGGTCTACCAGATCGTCGAGAGCCTCTACAACATGGAGGCCCGCATGGTGGAATCCGACTACCGCGACGCCTTCCAGAATCTCGCCACCCGCTGGCGTCGCCGCTCCCTGGTCGTCCTCTTCAGCGACTTAGTGGACCCCGACTCCTCCGCCCAAATACTGGACGCCGTGCCGATGATCGAAGACCTGCACCGCGTCGTCTGCGTCACCGTCAGCGATCCCCACATCCTCGCCGCCGCCCAAAGCGTCCCCGACGACGCGGCCCAGGTCTACCAGAAGGCCGTCGCCCAGCAGGTCCTGCAGGAGCGCCGTCAGGCCATCTCCATCCTCAAGCGTCGCGGAGTCTGGACCATAGACAGCCCCCCCGAAGACCTCAGCGCCGACCTCATCAACCATTATCTGGACCTGAAATCCCGCTCACTGATTTGAAGGGAGATACGCATGGATAAGTTGAGCATCAGCTACAGTAGTCCAGGCTTCCTCTGTCCAGGCTTCCTCGGCATGATCCGGCGCAGGCGCGGGTAGAATGCAATCGGCGCAGTCACAAAGTCTTCCGTCCACGAGGGTGGACTTTGTGCTTTCAAAGCCGCAAAGTCATTCGCCAGGCTTTCTACCGCCATAACCAGAGGAGTTTTTCCAATGACACGAACCGCAGACGCCGAATGGAACGGCGACCTCAAATCCGGCCACGGCACGATGAAGACGGGCAGTGGGGCCCTGAACGGCCCCTACTCGTTCCAGTCCCGCATGGAGAACGGCGCGGGGACCAACCCCGAGGAACTCATCGGCGCGGCCCACGCCGGCTGCTTCTCCATGGCCCTGGCCTTCGCGCTGGCCTCCGCCGGACACCCGGCTGCCCGCGTCCACACCACCGCCAGGGTGAATTTCGGCCCGTCCGGCGGCGGCTTCGCCATCAGCGGCATTGATCTGGTCACCGAGGCCGAAGTGCCGGGGCTGGACGAGGCCGAGTTCCAGAAGCAGGCCGAGGATGCCAAAAAGAACTGCCCCGTCTCCAAGGCCCTGGCCGCCACGCCCATCACCCTGACGGCGAAGTTGCTGTAACCCGTGTGATTGCCCTCCGGCTCCCCCAGAATTGGGGGCCGGGGGGCGATCTGGAGTCTTTCATGCAAACACGACAACTTGGGAGAAGCGGCCTCCGCGTCTCCGCCCTCGGCCTCGGCTGCATGGGCATGTCCGAATTCTATGGCCCCGGCGACGACGCCGAGTCGGTCGTCACTATCCACCGCGCCCTCGATCTTGGCGTCAACTTCCTGGACACCGCCGATATGTACGGCATCGGCGACAACGAGGTTCTGGTCGGCAACGCCATCAAAGACCGCCGCGATCAGGTCGTCCTCGCCACGAAATTCGGCAACGTCCGCCGCAAGGATGATCCCAAATTCCGGGCCATCAGCGGCAAGCCGGAGTACGTTCGCCAGGCCTGCGACTCCAGCCTCCAGCGCCTGGGCGTGGACCACATTGACCTCTATTACCAGCATCGTGTGGACCCGCAGACTCCCATTGAGGACACCGTCGGGGCGATGGCCGAACTGATCCGGGCGGGCAAGGTGCGCTACCTGGGCCTCTCCGAAGCCGCGCCCGCCACGATCCGCCGTGCCTGCGCCGTCCACCCCATCGCCGCCCTCCAGACGGAATACTCGCTCTGGAGCCGTGACCCGGAGGACGAGATTCTGGCGACCTGCCGGGAACTGGGCGTCGGCTTCGTCGCCTACAGCCCCCTGGGGCGCGGCTTCCTGACCGGCCAGATCAAGACGCCCGCGGACTTTGCCGAGGACGATTTCCGCCGCCACTCCCCGCGCTTCCAGGGCGAGAACTTCCAGAAGAACCTGGAACTGGTGACGCGCATTGAGGAGATCGCCCGCGAGAAGGGCTGCCGGCCCTCGCAACTGGCCCTCGCCTGGGTGCTGGCGCAGGGCGAGGACATCGTCCCCATCCCCGGCACCAAGCGGCGCAAGTATCTGGAGGAGAACGTCGGGGCCGTGGATGTGCATCTCACTTCCGATGACCTGGCCCGCATCAACGAGGCCGCCCCCGCCGGCGCCGCCGCCGGCACGCGCTACCCCGAAGCAGTGATGCGGAACGTGAACGTCTGACGAAGCAAGGGGATGGGCTGACATGGACTTTCTGGAACGCTTCAACAGCAAATTCGGCAAGTGGTACGAGGGCCTGTTTGGCGGCGACGCGGGCGAGCTGCGGCCCAAGGACGTGCTGCGAAAGATCACGGCGGCGATGGAGGACCACCGCAAGGAGGGCTTCGACAACAAAATCTACGTGCCGAACAAGTACGTGCTGGAACTGGCCGTGGACGACCCCGAGGAGCGCGACTACCTGCTCTCGTTCCTGGACGAAGAGGAGCTGACCAGCGTTCTGAAGCGGTTCATGGCGCAGAATCACTATCACACGCGCGGCCCGCTGGACTTCACCATCGCCGAGCTCCCCGAAGCCGAGCGCGGCCCCGGCCGCGAGAAGCTGCGCGTCAAGGTGCGCTTTGAGAAGGGCGAACAGGCCGTAGGGGCGCAGCATGCTGCGCCCCTACAAAATGCCATGCCTCCGGCTCCCCCAGCATTGGGGGCAGGGGGGGCCGAAGACCTGCCTACCATCGCGGACATGGATTTGGACGAGGAGGAGCCGGGCACCATCCCCGCCATCGCCTGGGCCGCCCTCGCCGTCACCGCCCCTGATGGACGCAAGAGCCACCTGAGCCTGACCCGCCCGACCCTCGCCATCGGCCGCTCCCGCAACGCCGGCAATGACCTGGTGCTGGACAGCGACGGCATGGTCTCCAAGACGCACGCCCGCATCGAGCGCGAGCGCGACGGCCGCTTCACCCTCTACGACCTGAACAGCACCAACGGCGTCAAGGTCAACGGCGCGCGGGTCGAGGGCAATCGCGTCCTGCGCGACGGCGACGAGATCACCATCGGCGGGACCAAGCTGACGTTCCAGCAGGCCGGCGACACATCCTTTCCGGCTCCCCCAGAATTGGGGGCGGGGGGGGCCATCCCCCGCCGCGCCCGCCTGACCACGTCGGACGGCCAGGAGCACGTCCTCGCCTCCGAGACCCTCATCGGCCGCGCCGTCACCTGCGACATCGTGCTCGGCGACCCCGGCGTCGCCACCAAGCACGCCCGCATCGTCGCCCCCGACTCCGGCACCTACTACCTGGAGGCCCTGGCCGACGCGCAGGAGACCCGGCTGAACGGCCGCCCCGTCCCGCCGGGCCGCCGCACCCTGCTGGCCGACGGCGATGAGCTGGCCTTCGGAACGGCCACCCTGCGCTTTATCGGAGGCACGCGATGACCCTGCTCCTGAGCCTGCTGCACTACGCCTTCCTCGCCCTGCTGCTCCTGCTCCTCCTCTACACCCTCGGCCTCATCCGCCGTCATCTGGACTGATGCTGGCGCAATGTCTGTTCGGGACGACGCATCTGCCCCTGGACTCGCGCCGCAGTCTCGCCGGACAGCTTGAAAGAACAGCGGCCCGCCTTCCTGTCGGAAGGCGGGCCGCATCCTCATGCCTTGGCTACCCATATTTCTGGACGGCTTGCTCGATGCCAGGCATGGCTTTCTGCAGGTCCTCAATCGTCATTGCTGGGGTAAGCTCAACATGCGCATTGAATGCCAGGAATGCCGGCTCGGCCACCGCCGGGATTTGAGACGGGTCCTGCATGTCGAAAAAGATGAGACCGGTCCGCTGACCGTCTATTGCGACAAAGTAGGCCGCCTCGGGTTTCAAGTCCTGGAGCATGGCGCCAATCACTTTCGGCAGGGTCCCCGCCCTGATTGTCTCGTTGGCCGCCTCGACAGGCATGGAGATCTTCAGTAAGAACCGCATACGGAACCTCCTTCCACAGTAAAACACAAGCAGTGATGGTAGCGGACGGGTGGAATGCAGCGTGATGGAGCCGGAGGGAGCGTGGCTGTATCCACCGTGCTGATCCTATTATAGTGGATGGGCACTGGTCTGTCAAGAGCGCCCCCTGACCCCGATGAAAGCTGGGATAACCCGCCGGGTATAATAACCCCGCCATGTCCGCCAAAAACCCCACTCTGGACGAAAAACTCGCCAACCTGCCCGCTAGCCCCGGCTGCTACCTCTTCAAAGACGACAAGGGCGAGATCATCTACGTCGGCAAGGCCGTCAACCTCAAAAACCGCGTCCGCTCCTACTTCCAGAAGAGCGCCCAGCACACGCCGAAGACCCGAAAACTCATGTCCCGCGTCCGCAACGGCGGCGACCTGGACTGGATCGTGCTCGGCAGCGAACTCGAAGCCCTGCTGACCGAGTGTAACCTGATTAAGCAGCACCAGCCGCACTACAACGTCCGCCTGCGCGACGACAAGCACTACCCGTACCTGCTGCTCACCGTCACCGAGCCGTTCCCCCGCCTGCTGGTGACGCGCCGGGTCAAGCAGGACGGCAACAAGTATTTCGGCCCCTTCACCAACTCCCGCGCCGTCTGGGACAGTCTGCGGCTCATCTATCGCCTGTTCCCGCTCGTCACCTGCCGCAAGCGCTGGGACAACACGCCCCAGCAGCGCCCCTGTCTGTACCACCACATGGGCCGCTGCCCCCACGCCCCCTGCGCCGGCCTCGCCGACCAGGCCGAGTACCGCCGCATGGTGGACGACGTCGCCCTCTTCTTAGATGGCAAGCAGGAAAAATTGGTCAAGCAGCTGCGCCTGGAGATGGATCGGGCCGCCGAGGACCTGCAATTTGAAAAGGCCGCCCGCCTGCGCGATCAAATTCAGGCGGTCGAGACCCTGATCGAGCGCCAGAAGGTCGTCTCCACCAACGCCGCCGACCAGGACGTGGTTGCCCTGGTCCACGAGGACGGCACCAGCGCCGTCCAGATGTTTTTCATCCGCAACGGCAAGCTGATCGGCCAGGAGCACTTCCTGCTGGAAGGCACCGAGGGCGAGGAGGGCATGGAGGAGGCCACGGCGGAGTTCGTCAAGCAATATTATCAGGAAGCCGCCTATGTCCCCAAGGAGATCATCCTGCCCACCCACGTCGAGGAGAGCGTCATCATCGAGCAGTGGCTGAAGCAAAAAAAGGGTCAGAAAGGCGCCCTGACCGTCCCGGAGCGCGGCGAAAAGAAACAGCTCTTGGAGATGGCCGCCACGAACGCCAGGCTGGCCCTGGAACAGATGCGCTCCCACGCCGCCGCCGAGCATGACCGTACCCTCGGCGCGCTGATGGAGCTGCAGGACGCCCTCGGCCTGGACTCGCCCCCGGAGCGCATCGAGGCGTTCGACATCTCCACCATTCAGGGGTCGCACTCCGTCGGCGGCATGGTCGTCTTCGTGGACGGCAAGCCCGCCAAGTCCGAGTACCGCCGCTTCAAGATCAAGCTGCCGACCAACACCGGCGAGCCGAACGACTTCGCCATGATGCGCGAGGTGCTGACCCGCCGCCTCAAAGAATTGCAATCCGACAACCCCAAGTTCAACACCCCGCCGGACCTGATGCTGATTGACGGCGGCAAGGGCCAACTCGCCGTCGCCGTCTCGGTCGCCGCCGAGTTGGGCCTGGAACTGCCGATGATCGGCCTCGCCAAGCAGTTTGAGCTGGTCTTCCGCCCCGGCCAGTCCGACCCATTGGTCCTGCCCAAGAGCTCCCAGGCCCTCTTCCTCCTGCAGCGCGTCCGCGACGAGGTGCATCGCTTCGCCATCACCTACCATCGCACCCTGCGCGCCAAGAACGCCACGATGTCTGTGCTGGACACGATCCCTGGCGTTGGCCACACCCGCCGCCGAGAACTCTTGAAGCACTTCGGCTCCGTCGCCAAACTCAGGCAG
>JAFAZD010000130.1 GCA_019239955.1 Armatimonadota bacterium
CGGCGGGCGGCTTCTGCGTGGCGGCCTGCGCGGAGACGCGCGCCCCGGCGAAGCCGATGGTCGCGCCCGGCTCGGCCAGCAGGAGGTCGCCCAGCGAGGCGTAGGAGGCGAGCACGCCCGCCATGGTCGGGTCCGTCATTACCACGATGTAGGGCAGGCGCGCCTCGGCTAGCCGCGCGGCGGCGGCGGAGGTCTTGGCCATCTGCATCAGGGACAGCAGGCCCTCGTGCATCCGCGCCCCGCCGGACGCCGTGAACAGCACCACCGGCAGACGTCGGGCGATGCCCTCCTCCATCGCCCGCGTGATCTTCTCGCCGGACACGGACCCCATCGAGCCGCCGATGAAGCGGAAGTCCGTCACGCCCAGCACGACCGGCACGCCCCCGACCGACGCCAGGCCGACCTGGACTCCGTCCGTCATCCCCGTCGCCCGCTCCCGCTCGTCCAGCTTGTCCTGGTAGTCCTTGAAACCGAGCGGGTCCGTGGCGCGCAGCGTCTCAAAGAGGGGCCGCCACGAGCCTTCGTCCGCCGTGTAGGCGATGCGCTCCGGGGCCGTCAGCTTGTGGTGGAAGCCGCACTGGGGGCAGACCTTGAGGTTCTTCTCGAAGTCCTTGGTGAACAGAATCTGGTTGCAGTGGGCGCACTTGGTGGCGACCCCTTCGGGGACCGCCGCCGCGCTTTCGGCCGCCGGGGCCGGGGGGAATTTGGATTTGCGCCGAAACCAACCGTCGGGGGGCATAAGCCGCTCCTTACACTCTTCGTCTCGCGCCGAGACCGGTTTTTCTGCCAGGGGATGGCCGCCGAGAATACCGGCGATTATACCCGACTCAGACAGCAAAACGCGCGAAAAGTTTCAGCCCCCGCGAAATGGCGGTCAGTCCCTGGCGGCGAGGCGGGCGATGTGCCTGTGGTGAACGGATCGTGCCGACTGAATGGCCGCCAGGTACGCGGCGTCGTCCCATTCGGCGGGGGCCGACACGGCGGCGGAGCGGGCGGGCATCCAGTGCGGGAAACCCGCCACGCCGCAGGCCATCACGGCCAGGAAATACAAGCAGAAACGCCGGAGCGACATCTCTTAGACCTCCCCATGCGGACTGTGCAAAACAGGCAGAGTTGCCTGCGGATGGTCTTCATTGTCGGCGCGGCGCGCGGGAAGGCCCACCGCACAACTACGGGGATTTTCGCGGCGGACGCACGGGGAATCAGTGTGCCGCTACGAAACGACGGCGACGCTGCGCTTGCGCCGGGGGGAGCGCGAGACGGGCGGCGGGGCGGGGGCCGCCGGCACGGCGGCTCGCTCCTCGGCCGGCGCGGGGGACGGATCGGGGGCGGCGACGCCGCTGGAGCGGCGGACGACCAGGCGGGCGGGGAACACCTGCGTCACCGGCGGCGCGCCCGGCTGCGCGATTCGGCGCAGCACGCACTCGCCCGCCGTGCGCCCGATGCCCTCGAAGTCCTGGGCCATTGAGGTCAGCTCCAGGTCGGAGAGGCCCGGCTGGATGACGTCGTCGAAGCCCACCAGGGCGACGTCCTCCGGGACCCGCAGGCCCAGGCCGCGCAGCTCGGCGTAGACCGGCGGCGCCCAGAAGTCGGCGAGCAGGAAGATCGCCGTCGGGCGGTCCTCGGCGGCGAAGGCCTGGCGCACCATGTTCGCGTCCAGCCGCCGCCCGCGGTCCAGGGCGAGCAGGATGTGGCGTGGGTCGGCCTCCAGGCCGGCGTCGGCCAGGGCCTGCTGGTAGCCGCGCAGGCGCTCCACGGCGGCGGCGGTGCTCTCCAGCCGTGTCAGGTGCGCGATCCGCGTGTGGCCGAGCTGGATCAGGTGCCGCGTGGCCTCATAGGCCCCCGCGTAGTTGTCGGTGCCGACGAAGTCGAGCGGGACGCCGGGGACGCGCCGGTCAATGGCAATCACGGGCATCTCCGCGCTGATCTCGCGGATCAGCGGCACGTTGGCGGTGTCGCCCTCGTGCCAGAGCACGATGCCGGCGAAGTTGTTCTCGTGTGCGTAGCGCAGGCACTCGGCCTCCTTCTCGGATGCCTTCGAGTAGGCCTCCGCGTAAGTGTCCAGCACCAGCGGGTGGTAGCCCTGCGGGGCGAGGGCGGCGTTGACGCCGTAGAACGTGTCGGTGAACAGGCTGCCCCCGAAGCGGCGGCCCAGCAGCACACCGACCAGGTGCGGGTCGTGCCCGGCCGGCGCGCGCCGGCCCGGCCTGCGGACGGGCGGCAGCGGCCGGTGGCGGGCGGCGTAGCCCAGCGCCTCGGCGGCCTGCAGGACGTTGCGGCGCGTGCCCTCCGAGACGAAGATGCCGTTCTGCCGGTCGTTCAGCACCGTCGAGACGACCGACTGGGAGACATGAGCCCGCTCGGCCACATCTTTCAGCGTCACTGTTTTGGACGTAGTCATGCTTCTCAATCCTGCGGGGGCAGGCATTTATATAAACTTCTCGGCGGAGAGTCTACCTTGCATGTTTTGGCTTTGTCAAGCCGGCGGTCGCCGCTTCCCCGCCCACCGGGACGTGCAGACGGCGCAGCATCTCTCCGACGGTCACGAATCGGTAGCCGCGCGCCCGCAGGCCGCTGATGATGGCCGGCAGCGCGGCCAGGGTGGCGGGCGTGTCCTGGTGGAGCAGGATGATGGAGCCCGGCTCGGTGCGGTCCAGGACGCGCCGGGCGATCCACTGCGGGGGGTGCGGGTCGTAATCCCCCGCGCCGACCGTCCAGGAGACGGTGACGTAGCCCAGGGACCTGGCGACCTGCAGCACCTTGTCGTTATATTGCACGCCGGGCGGGCGCAGCAGCGTGGTGTGGCGGCCCGTGACGGCCGCGACCCAGCGGTCGCACAGGCGCAGCTCGTTGGCGATCTGGTGGGGCGGCAGGGCCGGAAGGCGCTGGTGGTCGTAGGTGTGGTTGCCGATCTCGAAGCCGCCGCGCGCCAGCAGGCGCGCGACCTGTGGGTACTGCTTGACGCGCGTGCCGACCAGGAAGAAGGTCGCCGGCACATGGTCGCGCTCCAGCAGGGCGGCGATGGCGGGGCCGTAGCGCGGGTCGGGGCCGTCGTCCACCGTCAGCGCCACCTCCGGCGCGTTCGGGTCGCCGTGCTCCAGCAGGCCGGTGCGGGGGTCGTACCGGTCCTCGCCGCGCCAGTGCCGCACCCAGTACAGCGGGTTGATCGCGCGGTCGAGCGGCACCTTGCGATAGCGGTCGGCCTGCCAGGCGGCCAGTCCGAGAACGGCCACGGCCGCGACGGCCAGCGGCGCACGGCGGCGGAAGTTGCGCATAGCGCCATTATAACTGATATTGGGCGGAAGCGCGGCGGGCAGACGTTGCCTTTTTTCGCCGAATCGGGTATGATATTCATACTTCGTAATTCTCACAATGCCCACACTGCGCGTCGGCGTCCGTGCGGCGAGCGGAAGCGTTTGGAAAGGGATGCGGCGTCGTCATGCGGGACGACCACGACGACCACAGTGAGACAAGGCCGGTGGGGCATGACCGGGAGGCGTGGGACGACCGGGATGACGAGCCGGTATACGTGATTAGCATCGCGGCCAAACTGGCCGGCCTGCCGGCGTGGACCCTGCGTGTGCTCGACAAGGAGGGAATCGTCCGCCCCCGGCGCACCGCCAAGGACCGCCGGCTCTACTCGGACCGAGACATTGCCCGCCTGGCGCGCGTGCGCTACCTGACGGAAGAGCGCGGCGTCAACATGAACGGCGTCCGGCTCATCCTGGAGATGGAAGACCCGTGGGTGCGGTCCGCGCCGTCCCCCGGCGCCGCCGTGGGGGACAATTCGTCCTAAAGGAGATATAGTTGATTTATCCATCCGCAGACACCATCGAGGACCGGGTCGGCAGCCGCTATTCACTGGTCGTCCTGGCCGCCAAGCGCGCCAAGCAGATCAAGGAGGGCGCGCCGGTGCTGATCGAGACTCCCTCCACCAATCCGCTGACGATCGCGCTGGAGGAGATCGCCGCCGGCAAGGTGTCCGCACAGACCGACACGGCGGCGATGGCCGCCCACACCGCCGACTCGCACGTGACGGAGACGCCGGCCGCCAATCCCGAACTGCCGGCGGCGACGCGGCCGCTGGCGGTGGACGAGTTCGACCCCGCGCTCGGCGGCCCCGGCGCGGCGGAAGAGTAAACCGCAACTGGGTTCAGTTGTAATTCCATCCATTTCTACTGCCGACTAAAGGTCAGATAAGGAAGCGCCATGCCGAAATCCGTGGGAATTGACCTGGGGACCACCAACTCTGTGGTGGCCGTCATCGATGAGACCGGCGAGCCGGTCGTGATCACCCTGGCGGAAGGGAGCCGCCTGTGCCCCTCCGTCGTCGGGTTCTCCAAGGCGGGGGAGCGCCTGGTCGGCCAGCTCGCCAAGCGCCAGGCCATCACGAACCCCGAGCGCACGATCTCCAGCATCAAGCGCCAGATGGGGACCAGGTACCGGGTCAACATCGACGGCAAGGAGTATTCGCCCGAGGAGATTTCGGCGATGATCCTGCAGAAGCTGCGCTCGGACGCGGAGGCCTACCTGGGCGACATCGTCACCGATGCCGTCGTCACCGTCCCCGCCTACTTCTCCAACGCGCAGCGCGAGTCCACCAAGGCCGCCGGCCAGATCGCCGGCCTCGAGGTCGTGCGCATCGTCAACGAGCCGACGGCGGCGGCGCTGGCCTACGGCCAGGACAAGAGCGAGGAGCATAGGGTGCTGGTCTGGGACCTGGGCGGCGGCACCTTCGACGTGTCCATCCTGGAGCTGTCCGGCGGCGTCTTCGAGGTCCGCTCCACGTCGGGCGACACGCACCTGGGCGGCGACGACTGGGACATCCGCATCATGGACTGGATGGTCGCCGAGTTCAAGAAGCAGACCGGCATTGACCTTTCCAAAGACCTGATGGCGATGCAGCGCCTCAAGGAAGCGGCGGAGAAGGCCAAGATCGACCTGTCCACCCTGCTGACCACCAACATCAACCTGCCCTTCATCTCCTCCACCCCCGAAGGCCCGGTCCACATGGAGATGACGCTGTCGCGGGCGCAGATGGAGGAGACCACGCGCGACCTGCTGGAGCGCATGATCGGGCCGACGGAGCAGGCCCTCAAGGACGCCCGGCTCAAGCCCGAGGAGGTGGAGCGGGTGCTGCTGGTGGGCGGCATGACCCGCATGCCGGCGGTGCAGGATTCGGTGCGCGCCATGTTCGGCAAGGAGCCGCACAAGGGGGTCAACCCGGACGAGATCGTCGCCCAGGGCGCGGCCATCCAGGCGGGCATCCTGCGGGGCCAGGTCACGGACATCGTGCTGCTGGACGTGACCCCGCTGTCGCTGGGCATTGAGACCCAGGGCGGCGTGTTCACCAAGCTGATCGAGCGCAACACGACGATCCCGACCTCGCACTCGCAGCTCTTCACCACGGCCATTGACAACCAGTCGGCGGTGGACATCCACGTCCTGCAGGGCGAGCGCGACTTCGCGGTGGACAACAAGACGCTCGGCAAGTTCCAGCTCACCGGCATCCTGCCCGCCCCGCGCGGCATCCCCAAGATCGAGGTCACGTTCGACATTGACCAGAACGGCATCGTCCACGTCTCCGCCAAGGACACGGCGACCGGCAACGTGCAGAAGGTCACCATCACCGCCTCCAGCAGCCTGGACGAGAAGGAGGTGGAGCGCATGGTCCGGGAGGCCGAGGAGAACCGCAAGGCCGACGAGCAGCGGCGCGAGGAGCAGGAGCTGCGTAACAAGGCCGACCAGCAGATCTACCAGGCCCAGCGCATTGCCGCCGACTCGGGCGGACTGGTGGACCCGGCGCTGATCGAGGCCGTCAACAATGCGGCGCAGGCGCTGACGCAGTCGCTGGGCCGATTCGACGTCAGCCAGACGCGAGCGGGCATGGAGACGCTCAACAACGCGCTGCTCAATCTCAGCAAGGCCTACTACGAGGCCAAGGCCGGTCAGAGCGGCAGCAGCTGGGCCGCCGCCGCGCCCCCGCCGGCCGAGGAGGCGGCGGCCTTTGAGCCGAGCGGCAACGGCGCGCTCGACCATGAGAACCCCGATGCCGAGCCGGACCTCACCGTGCTCCACGATGACGCGACCCTGGAAGGCGACTACCACGACGTTTGAGGCGCACGGCTCTGTAGGGGCGACCCGACGGGTCGCCCCTACTTGTCGTTTCCTGCCTGCTAGAAACCCCGTATGGCAACCAAACGCGATTACTATGAGGTCCTGGGCGTCGAGCGCACGGCCTCCTCGACCGAGATTCGCTCGGCCTACCGCCGACTCGCCGCCCGTTATCATCCCGACGTCAACCCGGGCGACCACACGGCGGAGGAACAGTTCAAGGAGATCAACGAGGCGCACGAGGTGCTGTCGTCGGCGGAGAAGCGGCAGATCTACGACCAGTTCGGCCACGCGGGCCCGCCCGGCGGCCTGGGCGGCGCGGAGGGATTCGGTGTCGGCGACATCTTCGACATGTTCTTCGGCGCGGGCGGCGGACGCGCCGGGGGCGCCGAGCGCACCCGGCAGCAGGCCACGCAGGGCGCGGACCTGCGCTACGATCTGGAGATCACCCTGGAGGAAGCCGCCTTCGGGGCCGAAAAGACGCTCAAGCTCTCCCGTCTGGAGGCCTGTGAGCACTGCGACGGCAGCGGCGCGCGGCCCGGCACATCGCTCCAGGGCTGCCCCGCCTGTCACGGCACCGGCCAGGTGCGCCACGTCCAGAACACCATCCTCGGCTCCTTCGCCACCGTCACGCCCTGCGCGCGCTGCCGGGGCGAGGGCCGCATCATCACCGATCCCTGCCCCGCCTGTCATGGGCAGGGCCGGCTGCGCCGCAGCGCGGATCACGACATCCAGGTGCCGGCGGGGGTGGACACCGGGACGCGGCTCGTGGACCAGGGCCAGGGCGACGCCGGCCTGCGCGGCGGCCCGCCCGGTGACCTGTACATCGTGATCTACGTCCAGCCGCACCCGCACCTGACGCGGCGCGGGCACGACGTCATCCATGAGGCGAAGGTCACATACGCACAGGCCGCCCTCGGGGACACGTTCGAGGTCCCCATACTCGGTGGACGCGAGAAGCTGACCATCCCCGAAGGCACCCAGCCCGGCGCGACCTTCCGCCTGCGCGGGCGCGGCCTGCCCGACGTCAATGGACGCACCCACGACCGGGGTGACGAGTTGGTCGTGATCCACCTGCAAGTGCCCACACACCTGACCGATGAGCAGCGCCGCCTGCTCAAAGAGCTCGCGGCGGCCTCCGGTGAGAAGCTCCATCCCGATGAGCGCGGCCTATTCGAGAAGGTGAAGGATGCCTTCACGGGCAAGGCCTGACGGCCCATGCCCCGGCCTGTCAAGAGACTCCTGGGCTGCAATCTTGTAGTCACTGGCCCCTCTCTCATTCTCATGGAGAGAGGGGCGCGAGGCGGGGGTGAGGGCCGTTCGGGAGTATTCATGCGCTGGGCGGAAATCATCATTGAGGCAGAGCCGGGGGCGCGGGATGCCGTCGGGGCGGCGCTGCAAGACGCCGGCTGCACGGGGTTTGAGGTGCGTGATGAGGCCACCCCGCCCGCTGTCGCCGGCTACCTGCCCGTGGACGACCGGCTGGAGGGTCGCCTGGCGCAGATTGGGGGCCGGCTGCGCGCCCTGCCCTTTCATGGCGTCGAGGGCGCGGGCACGGAGCTGACCCTGCGGACGGTGCAGGAGGAGGACTGGGCCAACGCCTGGAAGGCCTTCTTCAAGCCGATCCGCGTGGGACGGCATCTCGTCGTCACCCCGCCCTGGGAGTCGCCCGACCTCGACCCCGGCGACACCCCCCTCGTCATTGACCCCGGCATGGCCTTCGGGACGGGCAGCCACCCCACCACCCAATTGTGCCTCGCCGCCCTGGAGGACCACGTCCGCCCCGGCCTGTCCGTCGCCGACATCGGAACGGGGTCCGGCATCCTCGCCATCGCCGCCGCCAAGCTCGGCGCGTCCCCGGTCGTCGCCAACGACATCGAGCCGCCCGCGACCAAAATCGCCGCCGAAAATGCGAAGACGAACGGCGTCACGATCCAGACGCGGGTTCCCCTGCCGGACGGCCCGTTCGATGTCGTCGTCGCCAACATCCTCGCCGACGTCATCATCGGCCTCGCCCCCGACCTGGCCACCCGCGTCCGGCCCGGCGGCATCCTGATCGCCTCCGGCATCATTGACACCCGTGAAGACGACGTTCGGGCGGCTTTGGAGAGCGTCGGCTTCGCCCCGCAGGAGACTCGCCGCCAAGCCGAATGGGTCGCCCTGATTCTTCGCCGCACATGACTCGCTTCTTCGTCCGGCCTGACCAGATTGACGGCGGCAGGGTGACGCTGGACGCCGACGACGCACACCATTTGCGGACGGTGTTGCTGGCGAGGCCCGGCGACCTCATTGCCATTCTCGACGGGACTGGGCGCGAGTGGCCGGCCGTGCTGGAAACGGTCGGCAAGGCGCGGGCGGAGGCGCGGCTGGGGGAGCCGTTTGAACCCAGCACCGAGCCGCAGACGCAGATCACCGTCGCGCAGGCCCTGCCCAAGATGGCGGAGAAGATGGAGCAGGTCTTGCAGCGCGGCACGGAGATCGGCGTCTCGCACTTCTGGGCCTATCAGAGCGAGCGCAGCCTGACGCATCTCAGCGGCGAGCGGCACGCCAAGCGGCTGGCCCGCTGGCAAAGCATCGTCAAGACCGCCGCCGAGCAGGCCCATCGGGCCGTTCTGCCGACCGTGTGCGCCGAAGGCAGTCTGCGCGATGTGCTGGCCGCCGTCCCGGATTTTGACCTGGCGCTGCTGGCCCACCCGGACGCGCACCTGCCGACGCTGCGGGAGACACTTTCCGACTCCCCCAGAATTGGGGGCCGGGGGGCGATCCTCGTCATCATCGGCCCCGAAAGCGGCTTCACGGACACTGAAGTGGCGCGGGCGGCGGGCGCACAGGCCATCTCGCTCGGCCCGCGCATCCTCCGCACCGAGACGGCGGCGATGGTCATGGCCGCGCAAATTTTTTTCGCACTGGAGCCGCCTTCTGTTCGTTGATATTCATAACCACATCCTGCCCGGCATTGACGATGGGGCGCGGAATCTGGACGAGTCGCTTCAGATGGCGCGCCTCGCCGTCGCGGGCGGCACGGACACGATGGTCGCCACGCCGCACCGCGCCTGGCTGCTCCGCCGCGAGGCCCCGCCCGCCTGGGTGCGGCCCCAGGTCGCCGACCTGCAAGCCGCCCTCGACCGCGCGGGCATCCCGCTCGCCGTGCTGCCCGGCGTGGAGATTCAGGTGGGACCCCGCGTGGCCTCCGAACTCAAAGGCGATACTCTGGGGACACTGGGCGACGGCCAATGGGCGCTGATCGAGCCGCCCTTTGACCGCGTCCCCCACGACGGCCTGGACAACATCAAGGCCGTGCTGGACGCGGGCTTCCAGATCGTCCTTGCCCACCCGGAGCGCAACAAGGAAATCCAGCAGCACCTCGGCTTCGTGGAGGCGTGCGCCGACCTGGGCCTGACCTTTCAGCTGACCACCGGCAGCCTGCTGGGCCGCTTCGGCGCGCGGGTGGAAGAGACGGCGAAGGCAATCCTCGCCCGCGCCGCCGACTGGCCCCTCGTCATTGCCTCCGATACGCACGACACCCACGACCGCACCCCCGGCCTGATGGCCGCCGCCCGCGCCGTGGCCGCCGAGATCGTCGGCGAAGAGGAAGCGGGCCGCATGGTGGACGCCCGCCCCCGCGCCATCGTCTTCGGGCGGTAGTCTGCGTCATCTCACGGCCTTACCGCTATTCCCTCGCCTTATCCCCTCACCCGGCTCGCCCCTCTCCCCGGTCGCAAGCGACCGACCCTCTCCCTCGCGGGGGAGAGGGTTGAGGGAAGGCCCTCCTGCCTCCCCTTCGCCCCTCCGAGGGAGAAGGGGCCAGGGGGTGAGGGGAAGGGCATGGCGCGCCATGCCCCTACATTTTTCACGTCCCCCTGCCGATAGTGTCAGCATGGACAACAGCGTCATCGGCACGCTCGCCCAGGCCCTCGACTTTGGCTCGGCACGGCTCCAGGCGATCTCCAACAATCTCACCAACGTCAACACCCCCGGCTACAAGCGCAAGGACGTCTCCTTTGACGCCCTGCTGAAGTCGGCGCAGGAGGACGGCGACCTGCCGATGCTCCGCACCGACCCGCGCCACCTGTCGCCGGGCAGCGCCGACGGCGGCGACTCCCCCACCCCGACGGTCGTGACCGAGGGCGGCGACGCGATGCGCGCCGACGGCAACAACGTGGACGTGGACGCCGAGGCCAACCGCCTCGCCGCCGCCCAGATCTATTACCAGGGCGCGGCCCAGCTCATCCAGAACCAATTCGCGGCCCTGAAATACGTCATCGGTCAAGGAAATTAGCCAACCATGGGCTTCATGGACTCCCTCTCCATCAGCGCGTCCGGCATGACCGCCGAGCGCCTGCGCATGGACGTGATCGCCAACAATCTGGCGAACGTCAATACCACCCGCACCCCCGGCGGCGGGCCGTTCCGGCGCGAGCAGGTCGTGCTGTCGCCCGCCGGCGGCTCGTTCGGCGACGCGCTGGCGGCGGCGACGGGCGACTCCGAAAGCGGCCTCAAAGGGGTTCAGGTCACGGCCATCGTCCCGGATACCAGTCCGTTCAAGCGCGTCTACGAGCCGGGCCACCCCGACGCCGACGCGCAGGGCTACGTCTCCATGCCCAACATCGACACCGTCACCGAGATGGTGGACATGATGGGCGCCACCCGCGCCTACGAGGCCAACGTCGCCGCCGTCGACGCCATCAAGTCAATGGCCGAGAAGGCCATCGAGATCGGCCGGTCGTAGTCCCCGGACGCCCCCGCCCCGGCGCATTCACGCCACCGGAGGCCCCCACCCCGGCTTCGCCACCCCAAGTACAGACGCCCCGGAGGGTGCCCCCATCAGAATGGGAGAGGGGCCAGTGACCACAAGCCAACAGCCTCCTGACCAGAGGCACAGCCTGACATCGAGTGGCCCCTCTCCCGCTTGCGGGGGAGGGGTGGCCGAAGGCCGGGGTGTGGGTCCTTTATTTCCGCAAAAATCATGTGAAAACGTACAGGGCCGTATGGAACAATCCTCATGTCCTGCCCGAACCGGTCATCCTGCCAGGCGGCAGAGGCCGGGCGGCGGCAAAGATTTTCGGAGGCACGCATGAGCTTGTTCTCGTCCATCGCATCATCCATCACGCCTACGCCCTCTTTTAGCTTCCCCTCTTCCACCAGCACTGATATTGACCGCTCCGGCTCCTCCTTCGGCGATACTTTGCAGAACGCCCTGTCCGATGTCAATAATAGCCAGCTCCATGCAGGCGCGTTGGCGCAGGACTTTGCGGCGGGCCGCACCAGCGACGTTCACGGCGTCATGATCGCCTCCGAGCAGGCCACGATCGCCTTGCAGCTCGCCACCCAGGTGCGCAACAAGGCCGTGGAAGCCTACCAAGAGATCATGCGCATCTCGATGTAATGAGTGCGTGGGGGCGACCCGGCGGGCCGCCCCCACGCTTCGCCTCCCCCTGCTGAGGAGACTCACTTTTGTCCCCCCTGACCAACACCTGGGAAAACGCGCGCGCCTGGTGGCAGACCGCCACCCCCGTCACCCGCGCGGCGGCGACCGCGACCGTCCTGCTGCTCGTGATCGGCCTGATCGCCGCCGTCACGCTCTCCGCCAGCCCGGACTACACACCCATTTACCGAAACGTCTCCGGCAAGGACGCCGCCGCGATCGAGAACACCCTGCGCGAGCACAACATCCCGATGCGCTACTCCGACAAGGACCAGTCGGTCAGCGTCCCCTCCAAGGATGAGAGCACGGCGACCATGTATGTCGAGGCGGCGGGCGTGCTCTCCAAAGACGCGGAGGTGCCCGGCATCGAGATGCTGGACAAGATCGGCATGGAGACGGACACCGAAGTCGAGCGCGAGCGCATCCGGGCCGCCAACGAGGGCGAGCTGGCCCGCATGCTGATGCGGCTGGACGCCGTAGAGACGGCCGCCGTCAAGATCACCGAGGGCAGCAGTTCCTCGCTCTTCAGCAGCGAGGTCACGCCGACCGCCAGCGTCTTCGTCGGGCTGCGTCCCGGCCAGTCCCTGGACGCCGAGCAGGTCAAGGGCATCGTCTACCTGGTCGCCCGCGCCGTGCCCAATCTCAACCCCAAGGACATCAATCTCACGGACCAAACCGGCGTCTCCCTCTGGCGCGACAACGGCCTGGGCGGCAATGCGCTCGGCGACGGCCAGCCGCTCGACGAGAGCGCCAAATTCGCCGAGGCGGAGCGCCGCAAGCTGCAGGGCCTGCTGGACGACACCCTGGGGCAGCACAAGGCCCTGGTGACGGTCAACGCCGAGCTGGATTTCGACCAGACCCAGATCGACAAGACGGAGCACCTGCCGACGGCCCCCGGCGGCTCCTCCAGCCTCCCCCTCAGTGTGGATGAGAAGGAGGAGACCTACACCGGCAGCGGCGCCCCCCCGGTCGGCGGCGTGGCCGGCACCGGCAGCAACCTCAACGCCCCGAGCTACGCGGCGGGCGGCGGGTCCGGGGCGGGCGGCGCCTACAAGAACACGCACACCACCACCAACTACCTGGACAACACCAGTCACACCATCACCCAGACCGCGCCCGGCGGCATCAAGAAACTGACCGTCGCCACGCTCGTGGACAGCAGCGTCCCCGCCGCCGACGCCGCCACCATTCAGCGCATCCTGAGCACCGCCATCGGCGTGACGCCCGGCGACGCCACCCGCTTGGTCACGGTGCAGCAGCTGCCGTTCGACACCAGCGCGCAGAAGCTGGCCCAGTCGCAGATCCAGGCGGCGCAGTCGCAGCAGCTCTGGGGCAACGTCGCCCGCGCCCTCGCCGCCGTCGCGGTCGCCGCCGTGCTGCTCTTCCTGCTGACCCGGTCGGGCCGCCGCGCCGCCCCGCAGCTGGCGCTGGCCGGGGAGGGCGCCAACATCGGCCTCCTGGAGCGTGACGGCGGCCCGGTCGGCGCAGAGGAGGCGATGCTGGAGGAGCGCCCCCTGCGCATCGAAGACGTGCTGGCCGAGATGCCCGAGGTCATGCCCTCGTCCCGCCCCCGCCGGCGCCCCCAGGCCCAGGCCATCGAGGAACAGCCCGACCTGAAGCTGGAAGGGGTCCAGGAGCTGATCGCCACCAGCCCCCAGTCCGTCGCCCTGCTGCTCAAGGGCTGGATGTACGAAGAGTCCCGCGCGAGCTAACCCCAGAAAGTACCAACGCCCATGGCCATCCGTCCGCAACCTCTCAGCAACCGCCAGAAGGCCGCGATTCTGCTGGTCGCGCTCGGCCCCGAATCGGCGGGCCGCCTGTTCCAGCATCTGTCGCAGGAGGAGGTCGAGAACCTGACCGTCGAGATCGCCAAGATGGGCAAGGTCACGCCGGAGGTGCGCGAGGGCATCATCGAGGAGTTCCATGAGATGTGCGTCGCCCAGGAGTTCATCGCCGAGGGCGGCCTGGACGCGGCCAAGGACCTGCTGGTCTCGGCGTTCGGCGAGGAGAAGGCCGGCACCATCGTCGGGCGGGTCCTGCAGGCGATGCAGGTGATGCCGTTTGACTTTCTCAAGAAGGCCGACGCCACGCAGATCGTCACGTTCATTCAGAACGAGCACCCGCAGACCATCGCCCTGATTCTGGCCTACCTGCAGCCCGCGCAGGCCGCCGCGATCATGTCGGGGCTGCCGCAGGACCTGCGCGCCGACGTTGCCCGCCGCATCGCCACGCTGGACAAGACCCCGCCGGAGGTCATCCGGGAGGTTGAACACGTCTTGCAGCGCAAACTTTCGTCGGTCGTCTCCACCGACTTCACCCACGCTGGCGGCGTCAAGTCCCTGGTGGAAGTCCTGAACTGGGTGGACCGCTCCACCGAGAAGACCATTCTCGAATCGCTCTCGGAGAACCAGCCCGAGTTGGCCGAGGAGGTCAAGAAGCTGATGTTCGTGTTCGAGGACATCGTGATGCTCGACGACCGGGCGATCCAGCAGGTGCTCAAGGAGGTGGACACCAAGGAGCTGTCGCTGGCCCTGCGCGGCGTCGGCGAGAGCGTCCAGGCGCGCATCTTCAAGAACATGTCCGAGCGCGCCGCGACCATGATGAAGGAGGAGATGGAGTTCATGGGGCCGGTCCGCCTGCGCGCCGTCGAGGAGGCGCAGCAGCGGGTCGTCAACATCATCCGCAAGTTGGAGGAGGCCGGCGAGATCATCGTCGCGCGCGGCGGCGGCGAGGAGATGATTGGCTGACATGGCCGTGTCTTCTTGGACAGTGATTGAAATCGCCGCCGAGTGGCGAGGACGCCGAATGTCCGCCTGCGCGGACGAAGGGCCGTGTCCTTACCCTCGGACACTCAGCCGCAGGCTGCCGAGCGGCGAATTCATTCGCTGCCGTCTTGGGACCGCTGCCTCGGAGACGAAGTCATGGCCGTGATGACCGCGCTTTTGGATTTGCTGCAGCCCCTGCACCCGCCCCCGCCGCCGCAAGCGCTCCCCCCGCCCCCGATTCCAGGGGAGCCGGAACGGGCGGAAGAGGCCGCCGAGGCCCACGCCCGCGCCGCCGACATTCTCGCCCAGGCCAGGCGCGAGGCCGAGGAGATGCGGGAGGACGCGCGCGTCCTGTCGGAGGCCCTGCGGGAAGCCGCCTGGCAGGAGGGCTTTCACAACGGCCAGGAGGCGGGCCGTGACGCCATCGAGATCAAGCTGCGCGGCGAATGGAAGGCCGAGCAGCAGGCGCTCCGCGCCCAGGTGCAGACATTGGTCGAGGGCATCGGCGCGGCGCGGCAGGCGCTCTGGGAGCGGCAGGAGGCCGAGATGGTCGCCTTCGTGCTGACCGTCGCCCGTCAGGTCATCAAGACCGAGGTGTCCCAGAACCCGGAGGTCGTGCGTGGCGTGATTCAGAACGCCCTGCGCCGGGTCACGGACAGGGAACAGGTGCGGATCCGGGTCTCGGTCGGCGACGCGGGCCATGTGCGCGCCATACGCGAGGATCTGCTGACCATATTGGACGGCCTGCGGCACCTGGAGATCGTGGACGACCGACGCATCGGCGACGGCGGCTGCGTGATCGAGACCAACGCCGGCACGATTGACGCCAAGATCGAGACCCAATTGGCGGAGGTTGAGCGGGCCCTCGGCCCACTGCCGGCTCTCCCAGAATTGGGGGCGGAGGGGGCCGATGATTGAATTGCCCGACATTGACCTCGCCAAATACCGCCACCGGGTCAGCCGCCTGGACACCGTGCGCACCAACGGCCTGGTCACGCAGGTGATCGGGCTGGTCGTCGAAAGCACCGGGCCGGCGGCGCAGGTGGGCGAAATCTGCGAGATCCGCCATGGGGCGCGCTCCGCGCCGACTGTCAAGGCGGAGGTGGTTGGGTTCAAGGCGAACCGCGTGCTGCTGATGCCGCTCGGTGAGATGGCTGGCATCCGGCCCGGCTCGGAGGTCGTGGCGACGGGGAACACGCAGCACGTGGTCGTCGGCGAGCGCCTGCTGGGGCGCGTGCTGGACGGGTTGGGAGAGCCTGCCGACGGCCGGGGGCCGCTGGAAGGCCGGGGAACGAAACACTACCCCGTCAACGCCGCCCCGCCCGACGCCCTGACCAGGCATCGCATCACGGAGCCGCTGCAACTGGGCATCCGCGCCATTGACGGCTGCCTGACGCTGGGCAAAGGTCAGCGCATGGGCATCTTCGCCGGGTCGGGCGTCGGCAAGAGCACCATCCTGGGCATGATCGCCCGCAACACCGCGGCCGAGGTCAACGTGATCTGCCTGGTCGGCGAGCGCGGGCGCGAGGTGCGTGAGTTTATCGAGAGCGATCTAGGCGAGGAGGGCCTGCGCCGCTCCGTGGTCGTCGTCGCCACGTCGGACAAGCCGCCGCTCGTGCGCCTGAAAGCCCCGCTGGTCGCCACCGCCCTCGCCGAGTACTTCCGGGACCAGGGCCGCGACGTGATGCTGATGATGGACTCGGTGACGCGCCTGGCGATGGCCCAGCGCGAGGTCGGCCTGGCCGTCGGCGAGCCGCCCGCCACGCGCGGCTACACGCCCTCCGTCTTCGCCCTGCTGCCCAAGATTCTGGAGCGGTCGGGCACCAGCGACCGGGGGACCATCACCGCCCTCTACACGGTGCTTGTGGAGGGCGACGACGAGAACGAGCCGATCGCCGACACCGTGCGCGGGATTTTGGACGGCCACATCTGGCTCTCGCGCGACCTGGCCGCGCGCGGCCATTACCCGGCCATTGAGGTGGGCCGCAGCGTCTCGCGCGTCATGGGCCAGGTCACGCCAGCGTCCCAGCGCGCGGCGGCCGGCCAGCTACGCGAGACGCTGACGACCTACAAGGAGGCCGAGGACCTCATCAACATTGGGGCCTACGCCGAAGGCAGCAACCCGCGCATTGACCGCGCGCGCCGCCTGATCGAGCCGGTGCGCGCCTGGCTGCGCCAGGGCGTGCATGAGCGGACGACGCTGGCGGACACCGTCAGCGCCCTGGAGGAAATGTTTACGGATGAAGAGTTTTCGCTTTCGGATGCAGGTGGTGCTGGAGCAGCGTGAGCGGCAGGAGCAGGCCGCCAAACTCTCGTTCGCGGAGGCCGAGTCGGCCCTGCGGTGCGGCCAGGAGCTGCTGTGCGAGCTGCGCGAGGTGCGGGCCGCCATTCTGGAGGAGTTGTCCCACAGTCAGGGGGCGATGGGGTTCGACCCCCTGTTGACTCGTCTCTACCAGGACTATCTGCAGACCATCGCCCAGGGCATCCGCGACCAGGAGCGCTACGTCGGCGACCTGACCACCACCTGCGAGGCGCACAAACTGCACCTCATCAGCGCCGCGCAGAGCCGGCAGGCGCTGGTCTCGGTCCGCGACCGCGCCAAGATGGCCCACACGCTCCACGCCCAGCGCGTGGAACAGGCCGCCCTGGACGAGATGGCGACCGCCCGCCATAACTACCGCCAGCGGGGGACGACGGAGTAGAACACCATGCTTGACGACCTGAGCGCCATTCAGGCGCGTATCCAGGAGATCCAGGGGCGGCTGGCGTCGCTGGGCGGCGCGCCGCCGGCCGCGCCCCCTGCCCTTCCCGATCCCGGCAGCGCACAGGCGACGCCCCCGCCGTCCTTCGCGGCGACGCTGCACCAGGCGCAGGAGTCCGCCGCGCCCGTGCCCGTGACCCCTCCGGGGATCAAGGTCCCGCCCGCGTCGCTCGGCCCGCTGCCGCCGATGCCGGTCTCGCCGTCGTCGCCCAATGTCGTGCCGATTCACGCCGCCTCCGGCGATTATGACGGCCTGATCCAGACTTACGCCGCCAAGCATGGCCTGGATCCAAGCCTTGTCCGCGCCGTCATCCATACCGAGAGTGGGGGCAATCCGCGCGCCGTCTCCCGCGCCGGGGCGATGGGACTGATGCAGCTCATGCCGGCCAACGTCAAAGAGGCCGGCGTCACCGACCCGTTTGACCCGGAGCAGAACATCGCCGCCGGGACCAAGCAACTCTCCGACCTGATGCAGACGTTCCACGGCGATCTGGACCTGGCCCTCGCCGGCTACAACGCCGGCCCCGGCAACGTCCGCAAGTACGGCGGCGTCCCTCCCTTCGCCGAGACGCAGAACTACATCCGCAAGGTTCGGGCCGCGATGGGGAAGGACTGACCGTTGCCTGTCAGGGCTTGCGTAGGGGCGACCCGCCGGGTCGCCCCTACACAGTCCCGCAGGGACTTTCCTTGCTTCAAGAATAGCCCGGCATTCTCAATGCCTGGTCTTCACCGCAGGGTCTGGAGACACGTCCGTCAATGAAAGTCGTTCTGGGGATTGTCGGCCTGCTGGCCGTCTTGGGAGTTGCCTACGGCTTGGCCTTTGCCGGCATCATCCCGACGCAGAAATGGGCGGCCAAGTCGCCGGCTCTGGGCAAGGCGCTGACCGCCCTGCACCTCGCCAAGCCCAAGCCGAAGGCCGCCGTCGTTGCCGCCGCGCCCCCGTCAGCCCCAGCGCCGGAGCAGGCGACCCTAGACGCCGAGAAGCAGCAGATCGCGGCGGAGCGGGCGCAACTCGACAAGGACAAGGCCGCACTGGAAGCCCAGCAACAGCAGGCCCCGGCGGTCCCCGCGCCCGACGCCGCGCCCCCGCCCGATAGCGGGGCCAAGCTGATCGCCCTCTACGCCGCCATGTCCCCCGACGACCTGGCGCGCATCTTCGCCAAACTGCCGGACCCGATGGTCGTCAAGACGCTGATGCAGATGGACGAGAAAAAGGCGGGCAAGGTCTTCGCCGCCCTGCCGCCCGACCGTGCCGCCCGCCTGAGCGAGCTCATGGAGTCTCGGACGCCGACCCATCCGGCGTCAGCCGCCGCACCTGCTCCGGCGACAGTGCTTCAATAGCCAGGGTCTTTTCGCGGCTCCGGTGGCCGCTCTTCACCGCAACGTCCGACTTCGGCACCCCCAGCAGGCTCGCCACGAACGCGCAGCAGGCCGCGTTCGCCGCCCCCTCGACGGGCGGCGCGGTCAGCCGCAGGTGGAGCACCCCGCCCTCATAGCGCAGCAGCACCTCATTGCGCGACGCGCGGCGTCACCCGAACGGGGAGAATGGTCATGAGCTGGTTGTGAAGCGGCAACAGCCGCCAGGGCTGGAAGCCCTGGGCTTCACAGAGCGAATGCCCGCCTTCGCGGGCAGAAGAGCCTGCTCTTTCCTTGCCCGCGCAGGCGGGCATTTGCACTTTGCAGCACGGGGCTTCAGCCCCGTGAGATTACCCCGACAGCACGAACAGCAGCAGCAGGGTGCTGGTGAAATTGTTGATGAAGTGGCCGGTGATGCTGGGGACCAGCGACTTGCGCGTCTCGGCCATCCAGGCGAAGACGCCGCCCAGCACCGCGATCGCCAGCATCTCGGCGACGCCGACCGGGTGGACGAATCCGAACACCAGCCCGGTCAGGATGATTGCCGGCCAAGCCCCCAGCCGCAGCTTGGCCGCGTTGTAGAAGACGCCCCGGAACAGCAGCTCCTCCACCAGCGGCGCGGCGACCGAGGCCAGCCCGATCAAAAGTGCCGTCGCCCACCAGCCCGACGTGTTGACGAGCTGCGGGATGACGGGGTTGGACGGCGAGGGCGCGTGGCGGAACAGGCGCGGGGCGGCCAGCGACACGGCCAGCATGATCGGCAGGGCCAGCGCGTACCCGGCGACCCCGTAGGCCACGTTCGGCCAGAGCGCCCGGCGGCTCCAGCCGAGCTCATCGGCCAGCGAGGCCCCGCGCCGACGCGCCAGGGAGCGCAGGTAGGCCACCGGCGGCACGGCGGCCAGCAGGTAGGTCACGGCTTCCAAGAGGACGCCCAGCTCGTTGCGCCGCAGGGCCGGCATCCGCTTGATGGCCGACTCGAACGGCGCGAGCAGGCCGGGGAATCCGAGCAGGTGCGGCGTCCCGAACCCGGAGAATCCCGTCAGCAGCAGGCCGATCACCTCCCGCGCCACCAGGTACAGCACAAACACCGCCATCAGGTCGCCCGCCCCCAGCCGCCGCTCGGACAGGTACAGCCGCTCCGGCAGCGTCGGCCATAGGTCCAGCCCCGGCTGTGTTTCTCCGCCCCGGAACACCCCGGCGGCCTTCAGGCCGAAGTAGATCAGCAGAAGCCCGCCCGCCAGTCCCAGGCCGACGCGAATGAGCGTCATTGCCCCGGTCCCTGCCAGCGGGAGCAACGCGCGGGAGCGCGCCTCCAGCGCGTAACGGTTGGCCTCGGACAGATCGCCCTGCCTCGCGTACAGGCTGCTCAGGGCGGGCCACTGCCACCACCGGATGTTCGGCACGGCCCGAATCTGGGCCGCCAGCGCGTCCATCTGGTGCGGCGTCAGCGGCTGCTTCCCGAAGGCCGCCTGCCACAAATGGCCTTCGGCGGCGTAGCGGGCGCGGTCGACCGGCGGCGTCTCCGCGGGCAGCGCCGTTGTGAAGGCGGCCAGCGGGTCCAGGCCGTTTTTCCCGGCGGCCAGCGGCGGCTGCTGTCCGAGGAGGGCCCGCAGCAGGATGACCCGCCGCGCCGCGCCCGGCGCGTTGTCCGTCTCCGCCTCCAGCTCCTCCGCCGCCTTGAGCGCGCCGCGCAGGGCCTTCGTCTCCGGCCGCGCCACCGGACGCGGCAGCGAGGAAGCGTAGGCGGCCTTCGCCTGCAAGTCCGCCTCGATCAAGTCCTGCATGGAGTCCGTGTCCACGCTCTTCTCAGAACCCGCGCTCAGGTGATGCGCGCCCGCCGGAGATCCGCGCGACTCCGAGGCGACCTCCACGACTCGCAGGCCGAAGAAGAACACGAGCAGGACGATCACCCAGGGCGGCAGGGCGTCCCGGCGCGCGCTGGCGGGCGCGGGCGGCGGGCCAGTGGGCGGCTCCGGCCAAGCTTCGGCAGGGGGTATGGAGACGCTCATGGCGCGGGCATCTCCCCGGATGCGGCCCGCTGCCGGGCGAGCGCCTCGCTCAGATTGTGGTCAACGGCCACCCCCTGCGGCCACCGCGCCTTGATGTGCCGCCACGTCGCCACCTCCCGGCCGTAGTCATGGATGTGCTCATAAGAATGCGCCAGCATCTTCCAATCGTTGATGTCGGCATCGCTTTGCCGCGTCGCCAGCCGGAATGCGTTGACGGCTTTTGGGTAGTCGTGGCGCGTGTTGAAGTAGAAGATCCCGAGGTGGAAGTAGGACTCGGCGTTGCGAGGGTTGTTGGCAACGCCCTGTCGGTAGTACGCCTCGGCGTCCTTGAGATCGCCCTGGCTCTCCATCAGCCACGCCCCGGTCTCGTAGCATTCCAGGTAATGCGGGTCGGCCTGGGTGATGATGCGGTCCAGGGCGATGACGTGCGGATAGTCGCCGTGATGCCAGTACACGTCGCGCCCCGCCGCCAGTTTGTCCACGACGCGGCTGAGGATGCCGTCAACCTGGGCCGGCGAACTGGTCAGTGCGCGCTTGGGCGGCGCGGCCTGCGCAGGCGGCACGGCGAGAAGCAGAGACGCGAGGAGTGGGACGAGGAAGAATTTTTTCACGGCGACCTTCCAGCGAACACGGCGACATTGGCGTGCGGCATTGTAGCACGCGCCTTCCGGGGATTGTCAAGCAGTAGCGTCATGGTTGAGTGACATAATAAACGCCCAGCAACACCGCCAATGCGGAAAGCATGATAACCGCCACGATTCGGAACTGCCTTTGGACTTCCCTTTGTTGAGCAACCATATCGCTGCTTCTTGCCATCCTGGAACTGGTGATAAACGCCCGCACGACCAGCACAACGCCTAACAGCAGGTAAACCGCCATGGCCAGCAAGAAGTCATGCCCATGATGATGCATCCTACCCTCCCATTCCCGAACAGCATCCCCCTGCGGATTGACAGATGACATAGCCGAGAAGATGCATCAATAATTATATCGCGTCGGGTCCTCCACCACCGGCACATTGAGTATAGCAGATATTTTCTCAGCGAAGCGGCGAGCCTGACCTCTCTGAAGGCTGTTAGGGTTGCCACCGAAACTGCCCGCCAGCATCACTTGGGATGGCGGACGCTCGGCGAGTTTAGTTCCAAGGTATACGCTGTTTAGATGGCTAATGTGTAACGCGCTCACTTCGTCCAACGAAAATACCCAGGTTTTCCGCCGCCAGCACCAACCGCGCGTATGCACACAAGTTCGTCGCTCCAGGTCTACCTCGGTCTCCTGCGGCGCCGAAGCCCACCAGATTACGGCGACCAGTGCATAAGCGATGCCGAAGTAGAGGAAAGCCAAGAAGTAGAGAAGTGGCCCATCGCCGGGTGCATACGAACCGGGTGAGAAAGCGCCGGTGGCGACATAAAGCAACGGTGACGAGAGAAGCCAAAGCCCAAGATTGACCGAGGCTATGCTGGATATCCCAGGACTACGGAAACGTAGCCTCTGCTCGCAAGATGGCGTCTGCCAGCTACCACCGCCGCCACACAGCAGAAGAACGGAAAGAACAAGCCAGACGCCGTAGAAGGGTACAAAAAATGCCTTGAACGCTTCCATTGCAACGCTTCTTCCGGCGGTCCGGTGACCCAGTGGCCGGGATATGTGCTGTGCTGCTGTTCCTCGTTTAGCGTCTTATGCCGCTCGCGGAGGAGGCTGACAAGAGGGCTTCTCCTTGACATTCTTCCCGCAAAGCGCCTATAATTCACCCATGCTGAAAAGAATGATGGGCATCGCGGCGCTGCTGTGCCTGCTGGCCCCGGCGGTGCTCGCACAGGCCCCGGCCCCCGGCGCGGCCCGCGTCACGGCCATGTATACGACCTGGGACGACTACTACTTCTACGCAGGCTTCCAGGTGCGCGACCCCAACGTCATCAGCGTCAACACCACGCCGACCTCCCAGCCGCAGCAGGACGACGACATCGAGGTCTTCTTTGAGACCGACAACGCCCGTGCGACCGTGCGCTCCCCCCATACCTACCAGATGGCCGTCTCCGCCGGCAACGGCGCGTACTTCAGCGTCGGCGACGGCACGAAAATCCCGAAGGCGAAGGTCGTCTACACCTACAAATACGCCGCCGTGGTGGACGGCACCCTGAACAACCCCGCCGACACGGACGTGGGCTACAGCATCGAGCTGGCGATCCCCTGGCAGGAACTGGGCCAGCCCGGCCCGCCCCGGGACGGCACGACCTGGGGCTTCAACGTGATCTCGCGCGACCGGGACTCGGCGGCCGCCCCCGCCGCCCGCTTTTTCTCGCTCTCGCCGCTCGTGAAGAGCGGCGCGGACGTGCAGAACCCGTCCAAGTGGTCGCACATCACCTTCAGCACGGGCGACGTGCCCGCACAGTCGGTGGACGCGGTCGCCAGCCCGCACACGACGCTGAACCGCTTCCCGTCCATCAACGGCTCGGTCGTCAGCGGCGAGTGGCCCTCCGCCTCGCGCCTCGCCTTCGGCACGGCGGCCATCAACGCCCCCGCCCCCACCGTCGCCGAGGAGCCGAATACCACCGAGTCGCCCTTCAGCGCGCCGCCGCCCGGCCCGCCGGCCCCCAGCCCGAACACCGTGCCGGAGCCGCCCCGCCCGCAGCCGCCCGTGCCGAGGCCGCCCAGGACCGCGCAGCAGCCCGCCGCCCCCACCTCCATTGACCTGCCCAACGGCGGCTCCATCAAGATCGTCCCCGGCGGCATCAAGACCCCGACGGACTTCAACCCGCCGAACACCGTCGCCTCCGCCGGCCCGTTCACGAATCCGCTCGCGCCGCGCGTCCCGGAGAAGCTCCAGCCGGCGTTCCAGGGGAACGACTACGGCCAGGGCATCGCGCCGCCGCTCGGCCCGAACGTCCCGCCCCGATTGGTCGTGGCGCTCTACCGCCTGGACTACAACGGCGACAATCGCAAGGCCCCCGGCCAGAACGTCTGGGACGCGGGAGGGGCGTCTCTGCTGGTGGACCAGCCGATGAACGGCTGCGGCCCCTGGTTCAGCGGCCTGCGCCCCCTCTGGCACCGCCAGCAGCTGACGGACATGCGCCGCGCCGGCATCGAGGTCGCCCTGCTGCAAGTGAGAGACAATGATCCGCTGCTGGGCCGTGAGGCGGACGCACTCGTGGAGGCCCTCAAGGAGATGAAGGCCGCCGGGCAGGACTATCCGCTCGTCGGCGAGGCCCCCGACGGCCCCCTCACGACTCCGACCCTGCGGAATCACATCCCGGAGGAGTTCCGCGCCGACCGTGGCGTGGCGGAGGCCGCCAACCGGGTCATCGTCTCGCCCGGAGGCGTCGCCGAGGGCAGCGTGGCCGCACGCGCCGACGGAAAATCCTACCACGCATCCTGGCAGCAGGCCCTGGCCTCCAAGCCGGACACGGTCGTCATCAACAGCTGGAACGACTTCACGCGCGGCACGGAGATCGCCGCGTCGCGCCAGTACGGGGAGCGGTACGCGGACGACACGCGCCTGGCGACCATCGCCTTCAACGGCAACCGCCAGTGGCACGCCAAGTACCTGAAGGAGAGCGTACCGCGCACCATCCTGCCCAAGACCCTGTATCAGATTCCCATTCGCATCGAGAACGCCGGGACGCTGCCCTGGCGGGCGGGCGAGGGGTACTCGCTCTGCACCCGCTGGTACACCAGCGAGGGGCGCATCGCCGACGACAGCGCGCCGCGCATCCCCATCGGCAAGGACGTGCTGCCCGGCCAGAGCATCACCCTTAGCGTCGGCCTGGTCGCCCGCAACGGGTACGGCGACGACCTGGAGCCCGGCGACTACGTGCTCGTGGTGGACATGGTGCAGGGCCAGAACAAGTGGTTCTCCTACGCCGGGGACAATCCTCTGCAAGTCCCCGTTCATGTGGTCGCCGCCGGCGACCCAGGCGTGAGGCCGCGGGCGACATTCCTGGGCACGACCACGCCGACCGCCGGGCAGGCTGGAGGAACCTACCGCCCGCAGGTGGACGTCCGCAACGACGGCCCCGCGCCCTGGACGGGGAACAGGTACGCGCTGTCCTGCAAGTTCCAGCAGGTCGCGGAGGATGGTACGGCGACGACCGTGGGGCAGATGCCGGGCCAGCCGCTCTCGCCGGTCGCCATCGTGCCCGGTCAGGTAATGCCGGCAGTCCCGCACCTGGCCCTGGCGGACGGCAAGGGCCGGCCCCTGCCGCCGGGCGAGTACCGGCTGCGCTGGTTCGTGCAGGCCGGCGACGGCACATCCCTCCCCGGCACGTATGACGAGTGGCTCACCGTGGTCGCCGCCGACCCCGGCGCATCGTTCGTGCTCTCGGACATCCCGCGCGAGATGGAGGCCGGCAAGGAGACGACCGCCAAGCTCGCCGTGCAGAACCTGAGCGGGGGGGCCTGGGCGAAGGGGGCGCAGCGGGTCGGCTACCACTGGTACTATCTGGACGGGACGGAGGCGCAGTGGGACGGCGGCCTGCTCTCGCCCTTCACCAAGGACGTGCCGCCGGGCCGCGCGGACGGCGACATCGTCGCCAAGGTTCGCGCGCCGC
This sequence comes from Armatimonadota bacterium, assembly GCA_019239955.1. Lineage (GTDB taxonomy): Bacteria > Armatimonadota > Armatimonadia > Armatimonadales > Capsulimonadaceae > JAFAZD01. The sequence continues at coordinate 24,978 of JAFAZD010000130.1, forward strand.
AGCGGCCGGGGCGCTACAGCCTGGCCTGGGACGTGCAGCGGGCCGACGGCTCCTGGGCCTCGGTCAGTCCGGCCTCCAAGGGCACTGACCTGCTGCAAGCCATCATCACCGTCACCGGCCGGGGCGACGTGGCCCCGGTGGACCTGCGCAAAGAGTATAACGGGGACGGCATCGGCCCGGACGGCGACTTCGACGGCCGGGGCCACGCCCTCCCCGCCGAGATGCTGCCCCCGGACGGCACGGCGGAGGTGGACATCAACTCACTGATGCTGGCGGATCAGTCAGGCGGCAAGCCCGGCCCGCCGCTCTACCCCGACGGCTACTACGCCGGCCGCGCCGACCACGCCGTCCCGTTCCTCTACCCGGACAACGCCAAGCCCGGCAACGTCGTCGTCTGCCGGGGCCAGACCCTCAGCCTGCCGGGCGGCAATTACCGGGCCGTCCACCTGCTCGCCGCCGGGGGCGGTTCGACGGTCAACGCCGCGTTCGGCCTCGCCGGCGGCAGCCAGAGTCTGACCATCGCCGACTGGGCCGCCCCGGCCGGGGCCACGCCGGGCTTCCGCAGTCCGTACATGGTCGGCAGAGACGGCGACGCCGCCACGCCCATCACCCTGGGCGATTACGTCCTGAGACTCGACCCGTCGCAGCGGGTGGACAGATTGACCCTGCCCGACGCGCCCGCCGTCAAGATCGTGGCGATCACTTTGGAGAGGTAGGGGCATGGCACGCCATGCCCCTACCGCCTGTGAAAGAGGCATCCCCATGGCAAACAGCCGCCGCCGGTTCCCCGGCCTCTCCTCGGTCGCGTTTGAGCACCCGACCGATCGCGCCGCCCTCGCCGCCCTCCGTAAAGCGCCGGGCCTGGACTGGGTCTTCCGCAAGTTCAACGAGTACGGCGGCGACCGCGCCGGGCGGCTCTACTGCCTCTCCGACACCGTGCGCATCGACTCCCGCCAGTGCCCCGAACTTTACAAACTGCTGGTCGAGGGCTGTGAGATTCTGGACATGCCGGTGCCGCAGCTCTTCGTGGACCAGCGCCCATTCGCCAACGCCCACACGTTCGGCGTCGAGACCCCCATCGTCGTCGTCTTCTCCGGGCTGCTGGACCTGCTGGACGAGGACGAGTGGCGCGTGGTGCTGGGGCACGAGCTGGGACACATCAAGGCCGGGCACGTATTGTACCGGCAGATCGCGGAGTTCCTGGCGCGGCTGCTGCTGAACCTGGGGGGGCGGACGCTGGGACTGGGCCGGACGCTGGGCTTCGGCCTGTTCTACGCCTTCTTCCACTGGTACCGCCAGAGCGAGCTGACGGCGGACCGGGCGGGCCTGCTGGCGACGCAGGACCTGGACGCGGTGATCGCCACGGAGATGAAGCTGGCCGGGGGCAGCCGCAAGCTGTTCGCGCAGATGGACCGGGAGGCGTTTCTGGCGCAGGGCCGGGACTACGAGGCCCTGGGCAGCCAGGACGCCCTGTTCCAGCTCCTGAAGGCCAACCAGACGCTCCTGACGACGCACCCGTTCCCCGCCGTGCGGGCGCTGGAGATCGACAAGTGGGGCCGGAGCGACGAGTACGCCGCCATTTTAGGCGGCGACTACCCCACCCAGTCCGCCCAGCCCGCCACGCCCCCCGCCGAGGTCTTCGCCGACACGCCCCCGGACGACGGCCGGCGCTGCCCGAACTGCGGGGCCGCCATCCGCTACCGCGCCTTCGTCTTCTGCCCCGAATGCGGCGCGGATCTGCCCCGGTAAGTCAAGTAGGGGCGCAGCATGCTGCGCCCCTACTCCTCCAGGCCGATCGGCAACTGCTCCTCGGCGGTGGCCGCCCGCAATTCATCCCCCATGTTGTCTTCCCGCTGGAAGACCAGCAGATAATACGACGCCGAATACTCCTGCGTCACGTCGCCGGGGGCCGTCAGTTGCTCAAAAGGGGCGCGCTCCATGCCCGGCTCGGTGCCGATGGACTTGCGCCAGGTGTCCGGCGTGAGGGAGAACAGACGCCAGCCCTGAGTGGCGTGGGCATCCAGAAGCCCCTGCATCCCCTCGTAATCCGTCACCACCGTCTTGTACCTGACCATGCGCCCCTCCCAAATGTCCCAGAATTGTACCACAGGCGGGCGGACGATGGCAAGCACGATCAGCGCGGGAGTAGAACGACGGCGTCGGGGACGGTGACGCCGGTGAAGCGGGGGGACTGCACGGCGTTGCCCTGGCGGTAGGAGAATTGGGTGGACGCGCCGCCGTCCAGGCACATCGCCGCCTCGACCTGGGTGCCATCGTAGCGGGAAAAGTAGTCTCTCAGAAACGAGGCCAGGTCCGGGTAGGTCGTGCTGGAGGCGACGCCCAGGACGAAATGCGCGGGATGCCCCGCCGGGCCGTCGTAGGCGACAAAGGTGCGCGGTAGAGGGCCGGGGCTGGCGAGACGCTCCAGACGGTCCGTGACCACGACGCGGCCACGCTGAATCAGCGTCGGCCCGCAGCCGATGGCGTCCGTCACCGGCCAGGGGCGCGGGCGGCGGTGGCGGATCAGGGGCGCGTCATAGGCCACGAGCGCCGGGGCAGTCGCGGCCCAGGCGATGGCCGGCGCCCCGCCGCGCGTCAGGCCGAAGACGCTGCGGACGTACCGCCCCGGCGCGAGCGTGGCGCTCCCCTGCCCCGTCAGCGGCGGCGCGGGGTGCATCACCCGGCCCTTCCGCACCAGCAGGCCGATGAACTCCTTGCGCCCCGCCTCATCCTCCTGCCCGAAGTAGCCGCCGTTGACCGCCGCCAGCGCGTGAGTCCGTGTCAGCCACTCCTGGGGTGTGTAGGCCAGTCCGCTCCCCCCGCGCACTTTGCCCGTCACGATGACGGGGTGGGCCGCGCCGCGGGTCAGGTCCACGTCCACGATGTCCACACCCGCGCCATCGCCGGTTGGAATCGCCCGATGCACGACGCCGGCGGCCAGCGTCTCCGCGCCCGCCGCCCCGTCCAACGCCGAAGACGCGCGGGCCTCGGCGGAGACGGCGTGGCGGGCGCAGCCGGCGGGGAGCAGGGCGACGCACAAAAGTAGGGGCGCAGCATGCTGCGCCCCCCCGTGTCGCAATGCCTTAGCCGTGTCATGCCCCATGCCAGTCAACGTTCTTGACTTCCTTGGCGTAGCGGATGATGAAGCGCTTGCGCGGCTCCACGTCATGCCCCATCAGGACGGAGAACATCTCGGCGGCTCGGGCGGCGTCCTCCAGATTGACGCGCGCCAGGGTGCGGGTCTCGATGTTCATGGTCGTGTCGTACAGGTCGCCCGCGTCCATCTCGCCCAGGCCCTTGAAGCGCCCCACCTGCACGTCCTTGCGCTTGATTTCCTTCAAGATTCGGTCGCGCTCCTCCTCCGTGCGGGCGTAGTGGCGCGTGTCCTTGCCGCTCTTGATGGAGTACAGGGGCGGCTGCGCGATGTAGACATGCCCGCCCTCGATCAGCGGCTGCATGTAGTTGAAGAAGAACGTCAGCAGCAGCGTGCGGATGTGGTCCCCATCGACATCCGCGTCCGTCATAATTACAATTCTATCGTAACGGAGCTTACTCATGTCGAACTTGGAACTGGACTCGCCCTCGGCGTCATCGTCGTCACTGTCCACCTTGATGCCGATGCCCAGCGCCGTGATCAGGCTGCGGACCTCGTTGTTCTCCAGCGTCTTGTCTAGCGCCGCCTTGCCGACGTTGATGATCTTGCCCCGCAACGGCAGTATCGCCTGATACCGCCGATCCCGGCCCTGCTTCGCGCTGTTATGGACGAACACCCCGCTCGCCAGCGCGAAGTTGTGGTACTTGTCCACGGTGATGTCGTAAACGTCCGCCGTTTCCGTGAGCGGCTGAACGGCAAGCACAGTGCGGTCGGCAGGCTGCTTATCGGCCTCTGTGCCCTGAGAAGACGCCAGCGACATGAGCGGTTGAGACGGCTTCAACTCAGACGCCGCGCGGTACGAGCCGCCGTGCAGGCGGAACGGGTGATCCGGGGTGCAGCGGACGCGCTCACCATTATCCAGCAGGACTTCCACAAGCGCCGCCTGTCGCCTGGTCAGACGCGGCTCAACCAACGGCACGACACGGACATCTCCTGCGTCATTGGTGGCATAGCCAAAGTGAGCGACGCCGCGCGTCCAGTCCTCTGCCAACTCCTGGATGGTTTTTGTTCCGCCGGAAGCTAGTTTAATTTTTGTAGAAAAAATCAAACAACCGCCGGCGCTGTCGCCCTCGACCAAAAACAACTCGCACTTCTTGGGGTCGCGCTCGGTGCAGTCGGCGAGTTTGCCGGGGAGGTTGGAGTTCTCCAGGCTGTTCTGGCGCTTGATCAGGTCAGCGGCCTTGCGGGCGGCGTCGCGGGCGCGCTGGGCGGTGATGGACTTGTCCACGATGCGCTTGCCGACGTTCGGATTCTCCTCCAGGAACTGCGACAGCCCCTCGCCCATGATGGAGTTGACGATGCCTTCCACCTCGGAGTTGCCCAGCTTCGCCTTGGTCTGGCCCTCGAACTGCGGCTTGAACAGACGCACGGAGATCACGGCCGTCAGCCCCTCGCGCACGTCGTCGCCGGAGAGGTTCGGGTCCTTCTCCTTGATTGCCCCGGACTTGCGCGCGTACTGGTTGATGACGCGGGTGAGCGCCGTGCGGAAGCCGGACAGGTGCGTGCCGCCCTCCTTGGTGTGGACGTTGTTGGCGAAGGACAGCACGGTCTCCGTGTACGTCTGGTTGTACTGTAGCGCGATCTCGACCTGCACGTCCTCGCGCGTCCGCATGAAGTAGATCGCCGGGCCGATGGGATCCTTGTTCTCGTTGAGGTGCTCCACCAATTCGGCGATGCCGCGCTTGTAGTGGTACGTCACCGGCTCCACGCCCGTCAGCCTGTCGTGGAAGTGAATCGTGACCTCGCGGTTCAGGTAGCAGGTGTTGCGGATGCGCTGCTCGAAGATGTCGGGCTTGTAGGCGAAGTCGCCGAAGATCTGATTGTCAGCGAGCCAGGTGATGGTGGTGCCGTGGCCGTCACCCTCGCCGATCACTTTCAGCGGCGGCTTGCCCTTGGGAATGCCGCGCTCGCAGCGCAGCTTGTAGCGCTTGCCGCGCTGCTCGACGATGGCCTCGCACCACTCGGACAGAAAGTTGACGCAGGAGAGGCCGACGCCGTGCAGACCGCCCGACACCTTGTAGCCGCCGCCGCCGAACTTGCCGCCGGCGTTCAGCTTGGTCATCGCCAGCTCGACGCCGGACAGCCCCGTCTGCTTGTTGATGTCCGGCGGGATGCCGCGCCCGTTGTCGCGCACGGAGATGGTGTTGTCCGCGTTGAGCGTCACCCAGACCTCGGAGGCGTGGCCGGCGAGCACCTCGTCAATGGAGTTGTCCAGCACCTCGAACATCAGGTGGTGCAGGCCCGCCTGCCCGGTGTCGCCGATGTACATGGCGGGGCGGGTGCGGACGTGCTCGACGCCCTCCAGGAGCCGGATGGTGTCGGCGGTGTAGTCCTCCGTGACGCGGCTCATCGCCGCGCCGTCCGGGTCGTCCTCCATGCCGGTGACGACTTGCTTGCCGGTGGTGTCCAGCAGCGCGGCGGCCTCCTCCCCGCCGCTGCCGTCCCGGCCGCCTTTTCCATTCTTCGCCGGCCGCTTCGGCGCGGTCTGCTCCAAGGAGACAGGTTCGGCCCGCTCGGTGATGACATCCAGCAGCGACGGCTGCTGCTCCTCATTTTTCCCCATTGCTTGTCCGATTCTCCTCACACCTCGCCCAGTATTTGAGTTATCAACAACTGAGAATTGCTTCCTGAAAATACGAATATATTATAGCACAGCGGCGAGGGGAAAGTCAACAAAATCGGCGCGCCGGCAGGAATGGGGAGGCCTGAATCTGCGCCACTCCCCGCAGGTTCAGGCCAGGCGGCTGCCCTCTCCGGGGGCGGGCATCTTTCAGACGCGGGACGAAAAAAGACCCCGGTTCTATGACCGGGGCCGGAGGAGATTAGCCGCGATGGGCGGGGCCGCCATCCCACAGGATGCGGGGGCGGGCCTTCGGGGAAACGCAGATTTTGTGGTGCATCAGTTTTCTCCGTTGATCGCGGTCGCGGACAGGTCGACGCCGGGGCCGCTGCTGCCCCAGATCGCGCGGTTAGCCGCCACGGCGGCGCTGCTGCCCCAGATCGCCCGGCTGCCCCAGATCGCCCGGCTGGCACTCAGAGTGCTGCAGCCCCAGATCGCTCGGCTGGCGTCCAGCAGAGCACCGGACCCGGCGACGGCCGTGCTGCCCCAGATGGCGCGCAAGTCGGTGATGTTGCTGCCCCAGATCGCGCGCGACCCCCAGATCGCCCGGCTGCCGTAGACCGAGGGATCCATGGCGATGTTGACATTGCCCTGGTCGTCCATTACCAGCAACGGGCTGAGCGCGTAACTGCCTGCCGGCACCGTAACGGTGGACTGTAGGGCCGCCGGGATGTCCAGGTAGCCCGCCCCGTAGGTGCAGGGATCGCCCATGCCCTGCGCGTTGACCCATTTATCCGCCGAGATCATCAGCCGGGCCTTGATCGTGTCCGGCGAGAGATTCGGGTTCTGCAGCAGCAGCAGCGCCGCCGCCCCCGCCACGACGGGAGACGCCATGCTGGTGCCCGACAGCCGGAAGTAGAGGTCCGACGTCTGGGCTCCCTTCTTCTTGTTGAGGTACATGTACGTCGAGAGCGGGATCTGGTTGGAGCCGTTGTAGGCCGTGTCCAGGGTGCTGCCCTTGACGTCCAGCGAGATGACGCGGTTGCCCGGCGCGACGATGTCGGGCTTGAGTGTGCAGTCGCCGGGTGTCGGCCCGCGCGAGGAGTAGGTGGCGATCAGGTCATCGGCCCGGCTCGTGTCCTCCTGCTTCATGGCCCCGACGGTGATGACGTAGGGGTCATTGCCGGGCGACTGGATCGAGCCGTAGTTCGTCCCCCAGCCCTCGTTGTCCGTGCCGCTGGCCTGGACGCTGTTGACACGCCCGTCGTTGCCGGCGGCGCAGACGACGACGATGCCAGCCTTCCAGGCCGCCTCCACCGCCTGGCAGAGCGGGTCGTTGACGTAGGTGTCGCAGACCGGGTGGCCCAGCGACAGGTTCAGGACCTTGATGTTGTCCTTCGCCTGGTTCTGGACCACCCACTGGAGGCCGGCCAGCACGGTGCTGACGCTGCCCTGGCCGTTCTGGTCCAGCACGCGCACCGCGACCAGGTTCGCCTGCGCCGCGATGCCGTAGAAGGTCTGGGAGTACTGCGGCCCCGTCGAGGCGGCCCCGTCACCGGCGACGATCCCGGCCACGTGCGTGCCGTGCCCGCAGAGGTCGTCGGTGGCGGCGGGGTTGACGTTGCCGGTAGCGTCGGCGACGAAGTTGACCCCGTCAATGACGCGGCTGCCGCCGCCGAGGAGTCCGGCAAGGAGGCCTAGCAGGGTCGGCGTTTGCAGGTCCTGGGCCTGCTGGTGGATGCCGCTGTCCACGACGGCGACGGTGACGCCCGCGCCGGTCAGACCGTACTGCTGAAAGGCGACATTATCCAGGCTGGAGCCGACGGTGAAGGCGTCGTTCTTCTTCACCACGCCGTCCAGAGAGACGTGCCGCACGAAGGGCAGCGCGGCCAGCCTGTCCAGGCTGCGCGACGGCAGCCGCAGCGCGACCGAGCGGATGAAGGGCAGGCGCTGCGTGATGGCGCCGCCGAGCGCCGCGATCTGCGCCTGGCGGGCGGGCGTCAGGCCCCCGTCGAGCGCGACGATCACGGCGGCGGGGCCCGCGCCGGTCTTGGCGTGGGACAGCGCCAGGTCGCCCTTGGCGGCGAGCGCGCCGGCCCGGGTGGGTTGAGTCATCCCGGTCGCCAACCCGGCGGCCAGGGAGCAGGTCAGCAGGGCCGCGGCGGCCCGCTTGCCCCGGCGGGACTGCCGGGACATTGATTGAATGTGACTGAGACGATCCATGTCTTTTCCCTCGACATCGCAATTCGGCGGCCCGGCGGCCATGCCCCCCATGAGACATGGAAGGGGCGCAGGCCCGTGGCTTTGCGCCCCGCGCTTTCGCGCGGTTTGCCCTTGTCGATTGTGAGGAAACAGGCCGGCGCGGTTTGGAGATTTGCGCCCGCCTGAGAGGGAGCCATCGGCCCGAAGATTCCGTCCTCCCGGTGCGCCCGTTCGGCGGCTCGGCCATCTCGTCGGTCATTGCGCCGCCGAGACCCGTCAGCTTTGCGTCGCGGCCTTGCGGCCGGTTTGCCTTTTTCGGGGGCGAAGGAAAACCCTCATTCTCATTATGCCGGTGGGCGCTCCCGGCCTCACTGTCCGCTTTACGGGAATCGCCCCCCATTCCGACAGACCTGGCGGGGCGGGGGGCAGAGTGAACAAGGGGGTGGAACTTACACGGCCAGAGAGAGGGGGGGGTCTTCAGCGGGGGCGGAGCGGGTTTTGTCCACGAGGCGACCCAGTTTGTGCTCCGTCTTGTCGTGGTACATCTGCGAGTCGGCGGCGGAGAGCAGGGAGGCACAGTCCCGGCCATCGTGGGGGAAGCAGGCGCAGCCGATGGAGACGCCCAGGCGCAACGCGCCCAGCTTCTCGTGGACCAGGCCCGGGTCGTAGCCCTCCACGGCCTGCTGGATGCGCCCCGCCATCGCCGCGGCCTCCTCCGGCCCCGCCCCCTTGAGGACGACCAGGAATTCGTCGCCGCCGTAGCGGGCGACCACGTCGGCCTCGCGCACGTTGGCGCGGAAGATGCGCGCCAGATCGCACAGCACCTGGTCGCCCTTGTGGTGGCCGAAGTTGTCGTTGATCGGCTTGAAGCTGTCGAGGTCCAGACAGAGCAGGGCGAACTGGTAGGCGATGGGGTGCGGCAGGTGGCCGTCGTCGGCGGACTCGGTCAGCGCGCGCGCGCAGTGCTCCTCGACCACGCTGGTCAGGTAGCGCAGGTTGTACAGGCCAGTCAGCGGGTCGGTGAGCGCCTGGCTGCGGGCGCGGTCGAACAGCAGGCCGTTGTAGAGGGCCATGCCGGCGCGCTCGGCGATGGTCTCCAGCAACTGCCGGTCATGGACGCCGAGCGCGCCGGCCTCAGGGTGGTAGAGGTTGATCGTGCCCAGCACCTCGCCCTGATGCACGATGGGCACGATGATGGCCCCGTGCAGCGGCGTCCACTGCGCCTCCGCCGAGGAGACCAGCATCAAGTCGTCGGCCTCGTACTCGCCCACGTAGGTCTGCCGGCCGGCCGCGACGGCCAGCGACAGGCTCCCCAGCCCCAGGGTGCGCGCGCCCTGGAAAAACTCGTGGTTGACGCCGACGGCCGCGCGGACGCTCATGCCGTCGCCCTCCTCGTCCCGGAGCAGAAACAGGCAGGCCGTGCCGGGCAGGACGGCCCCTAGCTTGCGGGCGAGGATGTCCAGGGTCTCCGACAGGCCCAGGCTGGAGGACAGCGTCTGGGCGACCTCGTAGAGCGTCCAGAGCTCGGACGAGGCGCGCTGGATGTCGCGGACGGCCTGGCCGGACTTGCGGGTGATGGGCGGGCCGGCGACGGAGTGGACGGCGTGCCAGTCCTGCGCCCCCTCGTCCATCTCGGCGACCACGCCGTCAATGACCCCCAGGAACGCCTCGACGATGGTCGGGTCGAAGTGCGTCCCGGCATCCTTGGTGATCACAGAGAGCGCCTTCTCGTGGCTCCAGGCCTTGCGGTAGGGCCGGGCCGAGGTCAGGGCGTCGTACACGTCGGCGACGGCCAGGATGCGGGCGGTCAGCGGGATCTCCTCGCCCTTCAGGCCGCTGGGGTAGCCGGTGCCGTCCCACTTCTCGTGGTGATACTTGACCACGGGCAGGACCGGCCAGGGGAAGTCAACGGGGTCCAGGATCGCCGCCCCCATGGTCGGGTGCTCCTTGATCTTGGCGAACTCCTCGTCGGTCAGCCGCCCCGGCTTGAGCAGGATATGTTCGGGGATGCCCAGCTTGCCGATGTCGTGCAGCAGCGCGCCCGTCTCCAGCCCCTGCAGCTCGTTGCCCGTCAGGCCCATGTGCTTCGCCGTCGCCATCGCGTAGCGCTGGACGCGCAGGATGTGCTGGTGGGTGTACTGGTCCTTGGCGTCAATCGCCAGCGCCAGGCTGCGGATGGTCGTCCGGTAAACCTCCTGCAGATGCTCCTGGTTCTTTTGCAGCTCGTCAATGTGCCTCTGCTGCTCGGCGGCCCGCTGCGTGTGCGTGGTGTAGGCCTGGCCGATCCACCAGGCGATGAACAGGAGGGGCAGTACGCTCCAGCCGGCGCTCCCCCGGAACAGGATCAGCGCCAGGATACTGACGGAGGCCCCGGCGAAATAGGAGGACGCGGTCCACAGAAACGTCTCGCGCCAAAGCCGGGCCGCGTTTTGCCCGGTGCAGAGCGCGATGACCATGGCGATGCAGCCGGTGTTGAGCAGGTAAAAGGTCAGGCTGGACACGACGACGGCGGGGAAGGTCGGCATGGGCCGCAGGTCCAGCACCCCCCCATTCAGCTTCAGGAACACCCAGCCGCCCAGCCACGCCTCAACCGCCGACAGGGAGACGTTGAAGAGGAGCTGGTACGGCGGCTGAGTCTTGGGATAGAGGCAACTCGACAGACTGCTCGCCGCGCTGACCAGCAGCCCCGCCGCCGGCCCGAAGCGCAGCATGGCGGCGAACGTGATCGCAAAGCCCAGCGACATGGAGGTGTCGTCGGCCCTCTTATGGGAGTTGAGGACGATCTTCCTGCCCCCGGCCACCAGCGCCAGGACCAGGAACAGGCCCAGCTCCCAGGGCCGTGCGGGTGAGTGGGGAAGAGGCACCACGCACGCCCCTGCCACTGCCAGCAGGCCCGCGAGGTAGACCAGCGTTAGGTAAATTTGTGCGGTTAACGGCAGCGCGCGCATCGGATTCTTCCCAGAGGCGCAATGCGCCCTGGACTCATTATCGGCAGGTGTCCCCAGGACTTTACAGTAATGGGCGTAAAGCCCACGCCGTTTACGGGTGGGACATCAGCCCCGCGTCTTTCCTGCGAAGCGGGAACAAGTTCCTAAGACACGCTCCTTCGCGTACAGTGTTGGCAGTCGTTATCGCGTGTTAAATTGAGAACCCACGAGTCTCTGACAGATCATATAACGGTAAACCCAAGCGACTGCCCCTTGCTTCAGGGGAACAAGAGTCAGTTTGCCGTGGGGTAACACGGCCGTGGTGAAAGTCCACAGTAGCCCTCTCAGGGTGTTCGTGTCTTAGGCTCGCCTAAGATGCCCCCAGCCTTTAGGCATGGGAGTTATCACCGTCCCTGCGAGAGAGCCATAGCATTGTTCCACACTTTCGCCGGGTTTGGCAATGGTTTCGCGGAATGGGCGAACAACGGCCTTTCCAACGCCCGAGGGCGGAGTGGGGACGCATGACAAAAGCCCCTCCCAAGGCCGAAGAGAACGCAGATGCTCTGGCCCTTCAACCCCGGAGGGGCGCTCCTTGATGATCTTCGGGTCTTTTTCTTCCAAAAGCGTCTCGGTGTTGGCATCGCCGCACTCGCTCCGCTCGGCCTAAAGGCCCTGTGACCGCGCCTCAGAAAAGCCCGCCTCACCTCCCGCCAAAACCGGGGTGCTTGCGGCGGGCTAAACATGGCCACACCTCCGACACGTCCTGCCCGGCCTGTCCGAGACGCTACCCGGGCGGGCGCTCCGGGGCGGCGGCGCGCTGCGCGTCCAGCGTCTCCTGCGGCTCGTCGGCCTCCCCGCCGACCTGCTCCGCCGCCAGACGCCGCGAGGACCGGCGCAGATCAGGAACCTGCCCGTCCAGAGCCCTCTCCAATGCCTGCCGGTTTTTCTCCACGTCCTGCGCCACGTCGCGGAACAGGGTCAGGCCGATGCGCTCGGCGTTGGGCGTGCCCCGCTTCAAGGCCTCGGCGTAGTGCTCGGCCTGCTCCGGCTTGATCTGGCCGGGGATGAGCGGCTCGAACGGGTCCACGATGGCCTCCACGACCACCGGGCCGGAGGCTCGCAGCGCCTGGTTTACGATGGCCTCCACCTCGTCCGGGCGCTCTACGCGCAGGCCGGTCGCGCCGCAGGCCTCGGCGACCTTCACGAAGTCAATGTCCTGCAGCTCCACGCCGTACTCGGGGTTGCCCAGGAACATCATCTGCTCCCAGCGAATCATGCCGAGGGCGTTGTTCTTGGCGATGAAGATCTTCACGGGCAGATTGTACTTCACGGCGGTGGCGATCTCACCCATCAGCATGGTGAACCCGCCGTCGCCGACGAAGGCGACCACCTGGCGGCCCGGGAAGGCGGCCTGCGCGCCGAGGGCGTAGGGCAGGCCGCTCGCCATCGTGGCAAGCGGCCCCGTGCCGGAGAACTGTTGCGTTCCCTTGATGTGGACGTGCCGGGTCAGCCAGAACGTATTCTGGCCGCAGTCGCCGCAGATGATGGCGTCATCTTTGATGGCTCTGTTCAGGGCGGCGGCAAAGACCTGCGGGCGCATGGGGACCTGGTCACTGGCCTCGCGCGTGCGCAGCAGCTCGCGCCACCGGCGCATCCCCTCCTGGGCCGATTGCAGGAAACTGCGGTCTTCGTTGCGCCGCAGGTGGGGCCGTAGGGCGCGCAGGGTCTCCCCGGCGTCGCCGACCAGGCCGACCTCGACGGGGAAGCGCAGGCCGATGCGGGCCGGGTTGAGGTCAATCTGGACGCCGCGCACGCCTTCGGGCTTGGGCAGGTAGGCGACATAGGGGAAGGAGCTGCCGACCATCAGCAGCGTGTCGCAGTTCTCGAACACTTCCTGCGTGGCCGACGTGCCGAAGACGCCCATGCCGCCGGTCGTGTAGGGGCTGTCGTCGGGGAGCACGTCCTTGCCCAGATAGGCCTTGGCAACGGGCGCGCCCAGCGTCTCGGCGAGCGCCTCCACCTCCGCCCGCGCGCCCCGCGCGCCCGCGCCGACCACGATCGCCACGTTCTTGCCGGCGTTCAGCACCTCGGCGGCGCGCTGCAGGTCGTCCTGGGCCGGGACGACGCGCGGGACGCGCCAGTCCGCCGACGTGTGGTGCGGCTGGTCCATCGGGCTGACCTTGTCCTGCGCGGCGGTCTGCCCCTGGAAGTCGTTGGGGAAGCCGATGTGCGCGACGCCGCGCCGGCCGAGCGCCATGCGGACGGCGAGGTTGGTGACGTTCTCGACGTGCGCCGGCCCCATGACGCGCTCCGAGTAGACGGCGGCGTTGTCCATCAGCCGCACGGTGTCCACGTCCTGCTGATAGAACGTCCCGATCAGGTCATGGTACTGCATTCCCGTGATGGCAAGCACGGGGACCTGGTCGAACTTGGCGTCGAAGAGCCCGTTCATCAGGTGGATCGCGCCGGGGCCGGAGGTGGCGAGGCAGACGCCCAGTTTGCCGCTGAATTTGGCATAGCCGACGGCGGCGAGCGCCGCGGCCTCCTCGTGCCGCGTCTGGATGAACTGGACATCGTTCCGGCGCTTGCGCAGGGCCTCCATGATGCCGTTGATGCCGTCGCCGGGCAGGCCGAAGATGTGCCGCACCCCCCATTTGTCCACCAGCAAGTCCACCATCATGTCGGCGGCGGTTTTTTCTGCCATTATTCGTTGGTCCTTCCGGATTTGCTACGCCAGGTGCCTGGTGAACCAGCCAGCGGCGAGATGGGCGACCTGTTCCAGCGTCCCTGGCTCCTCGAAGAGATGGGTCGCGCCGGGGACGATCTCCAGGCGTGTCCCGGCGGCCATGCGCGACACGGCCTGCCGGTTGAGTTCGATCACGGGCGCGTCACCCCCGCCGACGATGAGCAGGGTCGGGGCCTGCACCTGGGGGAGCGCGTCGCCGGCCAGGTCGGGACGGCCCCCGCGCGAGACGACCGCCTTCACCCGCTCAGGCCGGTGGGCGGCGGCGACCAATGCGGCCCCCGCCCCCGTGCTCGCCCCGAAACAGCCGAGGGACAAATGCCGCGTCGTCGGCTCCTGTGCCAGCCAGTCAATGGCCTGGACGAGCCGCGCGGCGAGCAGGCCGATGTCGAAGCGCAGGTGGCGCGTCCGCTCGTCCACGGCCTCCTCCTCGGCGGTCAGCAGGTCCATCAGCAGGGTGGCGAGGCCGGCCTGCTGCAAGGTCTGCGCGACGTACTGATTGCGGGGGCTGTGGCGGCTGCTGCCGCTGCCGTGGGCGAACAGCACGACGCCCGCCGCGCCGTCCGGCACGGCCAGGTCACCGTCCAGGGCCGCCGCGCCGACGGGCACTTGAACCCGGCGCTCGGACATCCTTCTCCTTCATTCCTTTCCCGCATTGGCGCGCGCCAGCAGGTCATGGACCTCCTGGTCGGTGGTCTGCGAAAAATCTTGATACCAGTAGCCGACCGCCCAGAACGGCTCGGGCGTCTCGGCGCAGATGACCTCGTCGGCCTCCGACGCCAGGGAGGCGCAGGTCTCCGGGGCGGCGACGGGCACGGCGATGACCAGGCGGGCCGGCCCCTGCCGGCGCAGGGCGCGGGCGGCGGCGCGCATGGTCGCGCCGGTCGCCAGCCCGTCGTCAATCAGGATGATTGTGCGCCCCGGCACCTCCGGCGCGGGGCGGCCATCCCGGTACAGAGTCTCCCGCCGCGCCAGCTCCTGCGCCTCCCGCGCGGCGACCCGCTCGATCTCGGCCTCGGGGATGTGCAGGGCGCGCACGACGTCCTCATTGAGAAGGCGGACGCCGCCGGAGGCGATCGCCCCCATCGCCAGCTCCGGCTGGCCCGGCGTCCCCAGCTTGCGCACGACGAAGACATCCAGCGGGGCGGTCAGGGCGCGCGCGACCTCGGCGGCGACGGGGACGCCGCCGCGCGGCAGGGCCAGCACCAGCACGTCGCGCCGGTTGGCGTAGGCCTCCAGCCGGGCGGCGAGGCGCCGCCCGGCCTGGGCGCGGTCGGTGAACGGCTCCACGCCCCTACTTCTCCATGAGCGGCGGGCGTCCCCGCCCCTGGTGCTCGCCGATATTGCGGTTGTCCGCCGATGGCCCGGCATCGTTGGGCTGATCCTGCTCCGTCAGGGCCTCGGTCAGATTGTGCGCGGCCTTCTCGTCACCCGCCTCTGCGGCGTGAGCCTGGTCGCGGAACGGATTATGCTCCGGCGGGCCGCCGGCACTGGCTGCCATGGTGGTCTCTCCTTGCGTCGCTTTTTCAGATTCCCGTCGGGAATGACTCGGGAAGCTCCTCGTCGTCCGCCTGGGACGAGCGTTCCAGCGGCTCGACGGCCTGAGTCCGGTCGTAGTGGAGCACGGCGTCAAACTGCTGCGGGAGTCGGGCGTGAAAGTAGTGGCTCCAGCGCTCGGTCTCCGGGCGGTAGACGACGCCGATGGCGCGCTCCAGGCGCGGCCCCGCGAGGGCGCGGGAAAGCCCCCCGTTGCCGCGCAGGGGCAGCAGGAAGTCCGTCAGGCCGACCTGATGGAACAGACCCTCATAGCTGTCCGGGAGGCCGGGGCGGACGGGCTTGCTCTCGGCGTCGCCGCGCCACTCCGAGGCGGCGGTGACGGTCCCCTCGTAGGTGGAGAAGCCGATGAGGACGCTGTCATTTGGGTAGCGCTGCCGGACCAGCTGGCCGACGTTCCACTCGCCGCCCTCGCCCATCTCCGTCGCGCGGGCGTCGCCCAGGTGCGAGTTGTGCGCCCAGATAACGATCTTCGCCGGGCCGGCCTGCTGCTCCAGGTGCGCGGCGAGGGCGTGGAGGGTGTCGGCCATGTGGCTGTCGCGCAGGTTCCAGGAGGAGACCCGGCCCCGGAACATGGCGCGGTAGTACTCCTCGGCATCCTTGACCAGCCGGGCGTTCTGCTCGGCGTAGAAAAATTCATCCTCGGCCACCCGGCCGTCCCGGTGCGCGTAGTCGCCGGCACGGGCGTGCAGCTCCACCAACTGCCGGACCACCTCGTCCTCGCACGGCTCGGCGTGGCCGAAGGAGGTCTCGTAGCCGTACTGCTGCGGATCCTGGCCGAAGTGCTCAAAACAGGCGTAGCGGGCGCGGGCGCGCTTGGCCGCCTCCGGGTCCACGCGGTCCAGGTAGCCGACGACGGCCTCGATGGAGGCGTGGAGGCTGTACAGGTCCAGGCCGTAAAAGCCGACCCGATGCGCCCCTGCGGGCCGGACGTCGTTCCAG
Organism: Armatimonadota bacterium; assembly: GCA_019239955.1. GTDB lineage: Bacteria > Armatimonadota > Armatimonadia > Armatimonadales > Capsulimonadaceae > JAFAZD01. The sequence goes on from JAFAZD010000130.1 coordinate 41,060, forward strand.
CCGCGCAGCCAGTCCACGAAACGGAGCACGTCACGGTTGCGCCACATCCAGGCGGGGAAGCGCACGAAGCCGCCCAGGGCGTCATCGGCCGTCTCGCCATCGCCGATGCCCCGAACATGGCGGTTGACGCGGTAGGCGTCCGGCCAGTCCGCCTCGACGGCGACGGCATGAAACCCCTTCTCCTCGATCAGCCGCCGCGTGATGCGGGCGCGCGCCTGATAAAACTCATGCGTACCGTGCGTGGCCTCGCCGAGCAGGACGAAGCGGGCGTCACCGATCAGGTCCAGCAGCGGGTCAAGGCCGCGCGCATCGCCCGTGAAAGGGTGCGCCGCCTCCCGGACAACAGATGCCACTTCGGTCATGGCTCAGCGCCCCGAGTCGCCCATGCCCCCGCCGGACTCGCCCGTGGCCGCGCCGCCGGTCGTGCCGCCGGAGGTCAGTCCCCCGGTGGGCACGTCGCCGCTGCCGGTGGGATCGGGCTGCGCCTGGTCCACGCCGCCGGCCACCGCGCCGCTGAGGGCGGCGGTGTCAACGCCCATGCTGCCGGTCTCGGTGTCGCCGGTGTTCGCGTCGTGGTTGCCGGCCAGCGCATTCTGATCCTCCCCGCCCGCATCATCGAGGGTGTCGCCGCCGGACAGGCTGCCGCTCGCCAGGGGACCGAAATCAGGCGTGGCGCGCCCGCCCCCGGTGGCCTGTGTGCCGCCGAATCCGGCAGCGGCGTCCGTGTCGCCGCCCTGCGGATTGGCGGGCGCGCCGTCCATCGCGCCCGCCATCGGTGTGCCTTTGCTGGAGTTGCCGGTGGTGACGCTGTTGTCCAGATTGCCGCCGGTGATCTGGCCGCTGGTCGTCTGACCGCCGACAGTGTCCATGCCGGAGCCGGTGGTTGTCCCCGCACCAGTCGTCGTGTCGCTGTCCAGAGTGTTTTCGGGCATAATCGTGCTCATTTCTTCGCGTCAATGCGATTGGCTGTGCGTGCGGGGCGTCTTGCCGAGATCCCGCCAGCTCGTCTCCTGGATGTCCACCCCGTAGTGTTCGGCGGCCTTCTGAATGTTGACGAAGGCCTGATCGCGCTCGGCATCGGACACGCCCTGCACCTGGTCGAAGCGGGCCAGGGCATTCTTCACATGGCCGGCGTCGGTCAACGGCTCCTTGCGCTGATTGGGGAAGGCGAAGACGCTTTCGGGCAGGTCATTCTTCTCCTTGGTGCTCAAGTCACCATGCGCCTCATGGGGCTGCCACGTCGTTTTCGCACTCACGATTTTGTCCCTCCTGCAGGAATGATGGACACCGTACAGATACCCGGCCATCGGAGATAGCAAACGGGGCAGGCAGAAGCCGGGGAGCCTCATGGGGCCGCCCGGCTTCCGCAAGAGGGCATCTTCGAGATCAGGCGGGGTTAAGGGGAAGGGGTTGAGCCGGTCGGCTCGGTGGCGACGATCTGGGCCTGGGCCTGGCGGGCCGCGTTGCTGCCCGGGTTGATCACCATGATCTTCTGCCAATAGCGGCGGGCGTCGGCGACGTTGCCGGCTCCCGACGCCTGCGAGGCCAGGGTCTGGTAGACGTTGGTGGCGTTGGTGCGCGCGTCGGCGGCATACGGCGAGGTCGGGTCGGCCTGAATGGCGGCCTCCCAGCTCTGGGCGGCCCCGAGCAGGTCGCCCTGGCCCTGGCGCAGCAGGCCCTGGCTGTCGTAGGCCTCGGCGTTCCTGGCGTCCAGGTCAATGGCCTGCTGGTAGGCGGCCTGCGCCGCGGCGGGGTTGCCCGCGGCGACGGCGTGCTGGCCCCGCGCGACCTCCACCGCCGCGAGGCCCTGCGTGGCCTGCCGGGCGGCGGCGCTGCCGGGCGGCGCGGTGAGCTGGGCGTTCTGGTAGTTCGTCGCCGCCCGGTCCAGATCGCCGCCGCTCAGGGCCTGCCGCGCGTCCTGCGACATCTGGAAGGCGGCGCGCTGCTTGTTCTCGTACTGGAAGGCACGCAGGGCGGCGCCGACGCCCCACACCAGCAGCAGCAGCAGGATAATGATGCCGAGGATGCTCGCCAGCAGGCCCAGGAAGCTACGCGCCTGCGGGCTGAGTCGGCCACCCTCCGCGGGCGGGTAGGACAGCCCGTACTCCGTGGCCGGGCCGGGCATGTGCGAGCTGCCACCGACGGGGCCACCGGGGGCCGCGCCGGAACCCTGTCCGAAAGGTTGACCCGATATTTCGGGCGGCGCGGCGCCGGTGCTCATGACGCCCGCGGGCGTCGGCGCGAACGTCATGCCGGTGGGGCGGTGGCCCGCCGGCGGCGACTCCAGCTCGAGCTTCTGGGCGCGCAGGTCGGCGGACAAGGCGGCCGCGTTCTGGTAGCGCAGGCTCGGATCCTTGGCGAGCGCCTTCTGCAGAATTCCCTGCAGCATCGGCGGGACGCCGACCGGCATCACCGGCTGCACGTTCATGATGTTGTACGTGATGGTGATGACGCTGTCGCCGATGAACGGCTTGCGGCCCGTCACCATCTCGTACAGGGCGATGCCAAGCGAGAAAATGTCGGTGCGGTGGTCCACCGACTGCGACGCGACCTGCTCCGGCGACATATAGGAGGGGGTGCCGAAGACCTGCCCCTGCGACGTGATGCTCGGCTCGGCGGTGATGCGCGCGATGCCGAAGTCGGTCAGCTTGACGACGCCGCCGGGCAGCAGGTGGATGTTGTCGGGCTTGACGTCCCGGTGGACGACGCCGTGCGCGTGGGCATAGGAAAGGGCCTCGCAGAGCTGGATGGCGATCTCGATGGTCTCGCGCAGGGGCAGTGCGCCCTGCATCTGGAGGATGTCGCGCAGACTCTGCCCCTCCAGGTACTCCATCGCGATGAAGTGGCGGTCGTTCTCCTGGCCGACCTCATGGATGGTGACGATGTTGGGGTGGGTCAGCTGGCCGGCGGCCTTGGCCTCGCGGTAAAAGCGCTCGATGCGCTCCCGCTTCTGCGCGCCCGCTAGGTGCGGCGGCAGCAGGAGCTCCTTGAGGGCGACCCGCCGGTTCATCTGCGGGTCGATCGCCTCGTAGACGATGTCGTTGGAGCGCGCGATCTCCCGCACGATGCGGTAACGGCCCAGTGTGTTGTTCGGCGACACGGCCAAGAGAGGGTTCCTGTAGGGGCGACACGGCGAGTCGCGCCATGAAATGAAATCAGCGCCGCAGACCCCAGCCGCGCTTTTCCTGCTTGCCGGAGTGCGAGTCGGCGGCCGGCTCGGCCAGGCCGGCGTCGGCGGCGTAGGGCGTCAGGGCGCGCACGGAAAGCACCATCGTCGTGATGTTATCACGCCCGCCACGCTCGTTGGCCTGTTCGACCAGGCGCGCGGCGGCCACCGACGGGCTGTGCTCCTGGACCATGCGCTGAATCTCCCCCGGATCCACATGGCCGCTCAGGCCGTCGGAGCAGAGCACAAGGATGTCGCCGACACGGAGCGGGTGCATCGTGAGGTCCGCCTCGACGGTGGCCGCGGTGCCGATGGAGCGGGTGATGATGTTGCGGAACGGCGAGGACTGCGCCTCCTCCAAGCTCATGGCCCCCAGGCGCACCTGCTCGGCGACCCAGGAATGATCCTGGGTGATCTGCGTGATCCTGCCCTCGCGAATCAGATAGGCGCGGCTGTCGCCGACCTGGGCGATGAGGACCTGGTCGTCGCGCACGATGGCGGCGGTGAGCGTGGTGCCCATGCCGTGCCGGTCGGGGATCATCTGCGCGGTGTCGAAGATGAGGGCGTTGGCCTCGTCAATGGCGCGGCGCAGGCAGGCCTCAGCGTCCGGCGACGGGCCGGCGTAGTAGGACTGGATGATGGTCTTGAGGGCCAGCTCGCAGGCGATCTGGCCGGCGTTGTGCCCGCCCATGCCGTCGGCGATGCCGTAGAAGCACCCCTTGGTCGCCAGCACGGCGGGGTCCTCCGGCTCGTAGAAGTCGAACTTGTCCTCGTTGTTCTCCCGGACGCGCCCCAGGTCGGTCTTGGCGCCCATTTTCACGGAGGCGATCACGCGCGGCGTGCGGCCCAGCTCGGCCCAGCCCTCGCGCAGGTCGTCGTGGTTCAGCCGGGCTGTGATATCCAGGCCGGCATCTCCACCCGCCATATTCTGTCCTGTCGTTATCTCTTGCATACGCGTGCTCGTCCTCAGCGCCCACTTGCGACCGGGCAGCCGGTCAGGGGACCTGTGAATTCACCGGCGCTTCGCCTTCGGCGATGGCGACGTTGTCCGCGGCGGGCG
>JAFAZD010000207.1 GCA_019239955.1 Armatimonadota bacterium
CGCCCGCCGCGACCACCAGCACGTCGGACTCAAAAGTCTCGTAGGAGTTCATAAAATCAAGCCAGGATACCGTCGCCTTCAGGCGACGGAGGAATGGCTTCCTGCGAAGCAGGAACAAGTTCCTCTCTGCCGACAAGTGTGCCACGCACACGGCTGGCTTCGTCCTGTGTCCTTTCGTGTTTAGTCGAACGCCCTTTCGGATACACTAAGGTTGGCTGTAAGGCACACGGTCAGATGACCAGTCACGGTCTCACACAGCCGCCTTGACAAGTTGAGATAGCAGGTTGCGGCGACACAAACGCCTTCGCCGCGTAAAATCTCAAGACGTTTCGGTTTCTCTCCTCGGAGAGAGAGGGCGATGACTCAGCAGGCCCAGGGACTCGTCCCAAGAACTGCTGTGAGTACGGGGTGAATGTAAACCACCCTATTGTCGCAACCGCCTAGCGGTTAGTGACAAAGCTGTCGCCTTCAGGCGACAGTCGTTTACCTTAGAGAAACCTTACATCATGAATAACGCCCATCGCCAGGCCGCGCACGTAGAGATCGGTGATGACGACTGAGAACAGACTCAGCCACGCCCACAGCGCGTGATTTTCGTTCAGGTGGGTGACACGCTCCCAAATGCTGTGACGCGCCTTGGCGCAGGAGAAGCAGTTCACGCACCCGCCGGATAGGTGCCGCCAGGAGTGGCAGGAGAACGTGTACAGGCTGAGCAGGACGATGTTCGCTAGGAAGATCAGGGAGCCGACCCCGACACCGAAGCGCCCGCCGAAGTCGAACGCCAGGAACGTGTCCCACCAGAGGATGACGACGACGATCACGGCGAAGTAGAAAGCGTAGCGATGCAGGTTCTGCAGGTAAAAGGGGAACTCGCGCTCGCCGGTGTAGTTGTGGCGCTTGGCGACCTCGCCGACCGCGCAGGCGGGCGGGTCCCAGAAGAAGGCCCGGTAGTACGCCTTGCGGTAGTAGTAGCAGGTCGCCCGGAAGAACAGTGGGAACGGCAGGATGAAGATGGCCGGGGAGATGTGCCTGCCGAACAGGGACCAGCCCGTGACGATGAGGGGCGAGTAGAACGGCGACAGGTAGTTCTCGTACTGGTAATTGGCATTCTCAAAGGCGCGCCAGGTGGCGAAGACGGCGAACGCGCCGAGGACGACGGCGACCACCACGGGCTGCACCCACCAGGCGTCGTGCCGCTGCAGTTGCGGCATGGGTCTGGGCTGGGGCGCGCGCGCAGCGGGGGCTTGTGAGGTGGGCGCTTCATGCAGGGCCATAGGATTTCTTCCTCCGCAGGGGAAACGGCAATGTTTGGGGCGATCTGTTGCGCCGATTATATCACGCCCGCCCGGAAAAAGCAACCCGCCCCCTCCTAATGTCGCCGGACACCGTCTTCTGTTGCGGGATGAATCTCAGGAGCGCGGGGGCATGTCCACAATGAGCGTGACGGGGCCGTCGTTGGCGACCTCGACCAGCATGGCCGCGCCGAACTCCCCGCTCTGGACGGGGACGCCCCGCGCTCGGACGGCGGCGATGAAGCGCTCATAGAGGGGGATGGCGACGGCGGGCGGGGCGGCGTCGGTGAAGGAGGGGCGGCGACCCTTGCGGGCGTCGCCGTGGAGGGTGAACTGTGAGACGATCAGCATCGCCCCGCCGGGGATGTCGGCCAGGCTGCGATTCATCTTGCCCGCGTCGTCCTCGAAGACGCGCAGGCCGACCAGCTTCCCGGCCAGCCAGTCGGCGTCGGCGAGCGTGTCGCCGTGCGTGACGCCCACCAGCGCCAGCAGCCCCGGCCCGATCTCCCGCCGCTCCCCGGTCTCCTTGAGGGTGACGCTGGCCCGCAGCGCCCGCTGTATGACGGCCCGCATCGCACGCTCCCATTCGCCGCCCGCTGTTCGTCTTCCTCCTGGCGCGGGTACAATCTCCTCAGAATAGCCTTGCACCGTGACGAAGGAGGCCCACGTTCATGGCAGCCACGAAATTGAGTGACGATGAGGTGCAGCAGCACATGACCCATCTGCCCGGCTGGTCCCGGCAGGGCGACTCGATCACCCGGCAGTACCAGTTCGCCGACTTCGACCACGCGCTGGAGTTCGTGATCGCCGTCGGCCGGGCGGCGGAGGACGTGAAGCACCACCCGGACATGGACATCCGCTACAACAAAGTCACGCTGACCCTGACGACCCACGATGCGGGCGGGCTGACGGAGGCCGATATGGAGATGGCGGCCTCGGCGGACGGCGCGGCGGACGCCCTCGGCGCGTCGTGACGCTGCCCCTGCTGCTGTTCTTCCTCTCTTGTTCCCTCAGCATGGGAGCTGGCTGGACGCGGCTCGATACGACGATGACTGACGGCCGCTGGGCGCCGTCGGCGGCGTTGCTGGCCGACGGCCGGACGGCCCTGATCGCGGGCGGCTACTCCTACGCCGCCCGCCGCTGCGTCGCCTCCGCCGACCTCTTCGACGAGACCGCCCGCCGCTTCCGCCCCTGCCGGGGCCGCATGAACGCCGAGCGCGATTTTGCGACCGCGACCGCGTTGCCGTCGGGTCGGGTGCTCATTGCGGGCGGGTTCAATACGCATACGGGTACGCTGGACACGGCGGAGATCTATGATCCCCTGACCGAGCAGTTCCGCCCCCTGCCCAGCCGCCTGTCGTGTGGGCGCGAGCTGTTCCAGGCGACATCGCTCCGCGATGGCCGCGTCCTGCTCACCGGCGGGCTGGACCTGTGGACGGGCCGGACCCAGAACACCGCCGACCTATTCGACCCGAAGACGGAGAAGTTCACCCCGACCGCCTCGGCCATGATGAATGACCGCTTCGGCCACGCCGCCGTCCGCCTCGCCGATGGCAGGGTGCTCATCGTCGGCGGCAAGAGCGTCATCCTGGGCCAGTCCGAGACCTTTCTGGCCTCGGCGGAGATATTTGACCCCGGAACCGGCCGCTTCCATCCCACAAAGTCGCCGATGCACGTCGCCCGCGACCGCCCGACGGCCAGCCTTCTGCCCGACGGTACGGCGCTGATCGCCGGGGGGCAGGACGGCGACCAGACGCCGCGCCTGGCGGAACTGTTTGACCCAAAGACCGAACGCTTCACCTCGCTGCCCGCCCCGCTCCTGACCCCGCGCATGGCCCACGCCGATGTCCTGACTCCCAGTGGACAGGTCCTGCTCGCCGGCGGCTGGAGCGCGCCGACGCAGACGACGCTGGACGCCGTGGAACTGTACGACCCCCTAACACGGGCGTTTCACGCCGCGCCCGCCTTGCCGGACGCGACGTTTGATGCCGCCCTGATTGTCTTCCCCGATGGCCTTGTGCTCAGCGCGGGCGGCAAGCAGGCCGGCAACGGCAAGGAGATATCCCTCGCCTCTGGAGCCGTCTGGCAGGCGGGAAAAACCCCGTAACACCCGTAGTAAAGCCCCCCGCATCTCCTGCCGATAATACCGGCAGACAACTGAATAGCGGCAAGCCAACTGTGCTCGCTCCGGGTTCGCCCGGTCAAGGAGAGTCCGAGAATCTTTTCACTTGGACGTCAGCAGGGAAGCACAGATTTCGAGAAGACCCGACGACCGCCGCCTCCCGTCGGGTCTTCTCACGTCTTGGGGTAAAATGGGCGCATGAGTCAGCCGTTCAGCGTCCATGCGCTCGCGTCGGGGTCGTCCGGCAATGCCACCCTGGTCCGGGCGGGAGAGACCGCCTTCCTCATAGACGCCGGCGTCGGGTTGCGGAGGCTGGTCTCCGGTCTGAAGGCGCAGGGGCTGGAGCTGGGGGACCTGAGCGGGGTCGTGGTGACGCACGAGCACGCGGACCACATTCAGAGCGCCCACGCCCTCTCCAAGCGTTACGGCGTCCCCCTCGTCGCCTCGGAGCGGACGCTGGCGGCGATCTACGTGCGCCGGACGCAGTCGCCGCACCAGGTCCTGCCGGTCGGGGACCGCTGGCGGGTGGGGGAGCTAATCGTCGAGACGTTCCCCGTGCCGCACGACGCGGCGGATCCGGTCGGCGTCAACGTGCTCCATGTGCCCAGCGGGCAGAAGGTCAGCCACATCACCGACGCCGGGCACGTCACCGAGACCATCCGGCGGGCCGTGCGCGGGGCCAGTCTGCTGGTGCTGGAGGCCAACCACGACGTATACCGCCTGAGGGCGGGCGACTATCCGGGTCACCTCAAGGCGCGGATTCTGGGGGAGCGCGGCCACCTCTCCAACGAGGCCGCCGTGGGCCTGCTGTGCGAGCACGCCCTCGCGCAGGGCCCGCACACGGTCTGGCTGGCGCATCTTTCCAAAGAGAACAACACCCCGAAGCTGGCGCTGGGCTACGCGAAGGCGACCGTCGCGGTGGAGACCAACTGCCCCGTCGTCTTCGATGTCGCCCGGCGCGACCGGCCCTCCGCCATCTGGACCCCCGGCGCGAGCGCGCTGCAGCTCCGCCTGTTCTGAGCCGAACGCCTATGCACCCGACCAGCCAAATCCTCCTGCCCCTGGACACCGACACGGCCGACAAGGCCCTCGCGCTCGCCTCGCAATTGCAGGGCGAGGTGGCCGGCTTCAAGGTCGGCCTGGAGCTCATCAACGCCGCCGGCTTCGGCCTGCTCCATCAGTTACAGGTCGTGGCGGGGCCGGACGTCAAGATTTTCTATGACTGCAAGTTCCACGACATCCCCAACACCGTCGCGGGCGCGGCGCGGGCGGCGGCGCGGCGGGGAGTCTGGATGTTCAACGTCCACGCCTCCGGCGGCGGCGCCATGATGCGCGCGGCCGTGGAGGCCGCCGCCGAGGGCGCAAGGTCGGGCGGCCTGGCGAGACCGCTGGTGATCGCCGTCACCGTCCTGACCAGCATTGACGCCGCCACGCTGGGCGGCGAACTCGGCGTGTCCGAATCCGTGACGGATCATGTCATTCGGCTGGCCCGGCTGGCGCAGGACAGTGGCTGTGACGGCGTGGTGGCCTCGCCCCACGAGATCGCCGCCCTTCGCGCCGCCTGCGGCCCGGACTTCACGCTCGTCATCCCCGGCGTCCGCCCCGCCGGCGCGGACCCGGGCGACCAGAGGCGGGTGATGACGCCCGGCGAGGCCGTGCGCGCCGGGGCCGATTACCTGGTCGTGGGCCGCCCCATCACCGCCGCGCCCGACCCCGTCGCCGCCGCCCGCCGGGTCAATGCGGAGGCCGACGCCGCGCGGAACAATGGGTGAATTTTCTTCGTCTGTGGAGGTGAATTCCATCCTCTCCGTAGGAGAAGCCGCCATGAATAAAGGGATGATCTGCGCGGCGCTGGTGGCGCTGGGCTTGACGGGGCCGGTCCTGGCCCGGATGCCCGCGACCCAGGCGCGCGCCGACGATTACTCGGTCCGAGAAGACCCCACGCCCGATGCCTCCGCGACCGACGTTCAGCTCGACGGCGTCATCAACCGGGTGGACGTTGACCGTGACCGGGTGACGTTCACCACCGACGACGGCCGCCGCTACACACTGGACACCGCCCGCTCCGACATCATCCTGCGCGGCACCACGCGCCCAGGCGAGACCGCCGACCTGGCGCGGGGAATGCGCATCCACGTGGACGGCACCCGTCTCTCCAATGACATCATCGGGGCCGACCGCATCCGCGTGCTCCGCGAGGCTGGCGCACCGACGACCCGCCCGTACCCGCCGTCCGTCTCCCAGGACGACACGGACAGCATCAACCTGCGCGGCACGGTGGAGTCGGTGGACCAGCGCCACGGTTCCTTTGTCGTACACATCAACCAGCACACTCGCACCGTCTTCCTGGACGACAATACTGACCTGACCGGGGTGAACCGGGACACTCTGGATCGTGTGCCGCTGCGGCCCGGCGACCGCGTCACCGTCACCGGCATCCTGCGGCCCGACGGCACGGTGGTCGCCGACACCCTGAGCCTAGGCCGCCCCGCCGACGCCTACCATGGCGACAGCGGCCGCCTCCGGGAGCTGGTGGGCCGAGTCACCCAGCAGAGCAATCGCTACACCTCCCGCGACATCAAGATCCGTGTCGCGGAGGACCACGAGGTGAAGGTCCACGTCCCCTCCGGCACCCCGATCACGCGCGACGGCCGCCCCATCTCCGTCCATGAGCTGACGAAAGACGACGTGGTCCGTATCTCCGGCACGTCCGACGGCGACGACTTCCGCGCTGACCGAATCACCGTCATCCGCACTTACGACGACTCGGATTGACCCACTTCTGAGCGTCATTGCTTGCACTTGAGGCCGGGCCTTCCGCAAGGTCCGGCTTTTTGTTCAGAAAAATTGCGGAAATTTCTTGTCATACACTTCGCTATCTGCCCAAAC
>JAFAZD010000312.1 GCA_019239955.1 Armatimonadota bacterium
TTTCGGGGCGCCCCTGATCCGCGTCTTCTCCTTCTGGAAGCGCGGCCCGCTGACCCCGGAGATCGAGGAGTACATCGTGGACGCCTTCGCCGAGCCGGCGGCCATCGCCGAGCGGGAGGGCGTGACGCTGGTTCTGGAGAACGAGCACGCCTGCTACTTGGGCACGGGCGCGCAGACGGCCCGTGTGCTGGAGCAGGTCGCCTCGCCCGCCGTGCGCGCCGTCTGGGACCCCGGCAACGCCTTCATGGACGGGGAGGTCCCGTTCCCGACCGGCTACGAGGCGATCAAGAACTTCGTCGCGCACGTCCACGTCAAGGACGCGGCGGTCGCCCCCGGCGCACCCGCCCCGGCCTGGACCGTCGTGGGCGAGGGGGACATTGACTGGAAGGGCCAGATCGCCGCCCTGCGCGCCGACGGCTACTCCGGCTGGCTGTCCTTGGAGACGCACTACAACGGCAAGGGAACCAAAGAGGCCTCCTCCCGCGCCTGCCTGGAGGGCCTGCTGCGCCTGCTGGCCGAATAATGGCCCCCAGCCCAAAGGACACACCGCACAACGATGTCACTCAATTCTTTTCGCAGCGGCCTGGGCCGCATCGGCAGCACCCCGGCGGGGAAGGCGACGCTCTTCACCATCGGGGCCGTCCTCGTCTTCAGCCTGGTCTGGTCCGGCCTCGGCAACAACCTGAGTAGCGGCGGCGGCGCTGCCGCCGCTCAGCGCGGCACGGACACGGTCGCCACTGTGAACGGTGAGCCGATCACCCGCGCCGAGTACGCCCAGGCGCTGCAGAGCATCACCCAGCGCATGGGCGGGCAGGGGCCGGGCTTGGCGCAGAACGCCTTCGTCCACAGCCTCGTCCTGGATCAACTCGTCTCGGCGAAATTGCAGCTGGCCCGGGCGCAGCAGAGGAACATCACGGTCTCGGACAAGGACATCGCCCAGGCGCGCCAGCAGGTCGCCCAGCAGGACGGTCTGGCCCAGAAACTGGGCCTGCCGCCCACGGCGTCCGTGGCAGACATCAATGACGCGCTCGCCAAACAAGGCGCCCAGCCCCTGGAGCAGATTTTCCCGGACGACTCTCTGCGCCAGGACCTCATACTCAACAAGCTGCGCGACTCGTTCGCCAAACCCGTCACCGAACAGGAAGCCCGCGACTTCTACAAAGAGTACCACACGCGCCACATCCTGATTGACAACAAGAAGGTCAGCGATGTGCAGGCGCAGAACAAGGCCCAGCAGATTCTCGCCAAGGTGAAGGCCCCCGGCGCGGACTTCGCCACGCTCGCCCGCCAGTATTCGGACGACCCTGGTACGAAGGCCAGCGGCGGTGATGACGGCTGGATCGGTCAAGACACTCCTGATCCACGGAGTGGGCAGCCATTCAAAGGATACATCCCTGAGTTCGTCAAGGCCGCCACGGCGCTGAGACCCGGTGAGGTGACGCCCACGCCGGTCAAGACCCCGCAATTCGGTTACTTCCTCATTAAGCTGGAGGCAGTCCGCGAGAACCTGCCCAAAGATTTTGACAAGAACAAGGCGAAGTACATCGCCCAGATTAAGGACCAGCAGCAGCAGACGGCGTACCAAGACTTTCTGAATGGCCTCAAGAACGACTCGGCCAACAAGATCATCGTCCAAGACCCCGCCCTGCGCGGCGACCAGGCGCTGGCCCAGGCCCAGCAGGGCGACCCGACTCAGCGGCCCGCCAAATTGCAGGCCGCCGTCGCCGCCTACCAGGCGGCGCTGAAGAACGCGCCCGCCGCCCAGGCCGGCGAGATCAATGCGTCGCTGGCCCAGGCCTATCAGGGCCTGAACCAGATCCCTCAGGCCGTTGCCGCCCTCAAGGCCGCCGTGGACGCCACCCACGACCAGGACCTGGAGATGGCGCTCGGCAACCTGTACGTGCGGAACAAGGACGCCAAGGACGCCATCGCGCAGTTTGAGGCCGCCTCCCAGCAGGCCTGGAACGACCCGAACGTCCACCAGCAGCTCATCATCACCTATGCCACCCTGAAGCGGCCCGACCTCGCCGCCAAGGAGCGTACTCTGTACCAGCAGATCCAGAAGCGCCAGCAGCAGGCGAATGCCCCCCTGCCGGGCGCAATGCCGCTCACGATGCCACCCGGCGGCCAGGGAGCGACCGTGATCCCGCCGCCCTCCGGCGGCCACGCCGGCACGATCACGGTCAAGCCCGCCGCCGGCCATCCGGCCCCGCCCGCCCCCAAACCGGGCCAGTAGGGGCATGGTCGGAACGCTCTACATCGTGGCGACCCCGATCGGCAACCTGGAGGACATCACCCTGCGCGCCCTGCGCCTGCTCCGGGAGGCCGACCTGGTCGCCGCCGAGGACACCCGTCACACCCGCAAGCTGCTGGCGCACTTTGAGATAACGACGCCGCTCATCGCCTACCACCAGCACAGCGACGCGGGCCGGGTAGAAAATCTCATCCGCCGTCTGTCGGAAGAGGGGCAGTCTATCGCCCTCGTCACCGACGCCGGCACCCCCGGCGTCTCCGACCCGGGCGTGGAACTGGTTGAGGCCGCCCTCGCCGCCGGGATCCCCGTCGTCCCCGTCCCCGGCGCGAGCGCCGCCCTCTGCGCGCTCGTCGGCAGCGGCCTCCCCCCCGCCCGCTTCGCCTTTGAGGGATTCCTGCCCCGCACCAAGTCCTCCCGCCTCGCCAAGCTGAAGCAGCTGGCGGCGTCCGAGGCGCGCACCCTGATCTTCTACGAGGCCCCGAACCGCACCGCTGACACCCTCAAGGAAATGGCCGCCGCCTTCGGCCCCGCCCGCCCCGCCGCCGTCGGGCGCGAGCTGACCAAGAGGCACGAGGAGTTCACGCGCGGCCCGCTCGCCGAGGTCGCCGCCCGCTTCGCGGCCAGTCCCCCGCGCGGTGAGATCACCATCGTCATCTCCGGGCCGGAATCTCCGGCTCCCCCGGCATTGGGAACGGGGGGGGCCGCTCCCGATGTCCCTGCGGCCCTGGCCGCCGCCCTGGCCGAAGGGCTGACCGAGCGCGACGCCGTCCGCCGCGTCGCGGCCGATCTGCGCCTGGGCCGCCGCGAGGTCTACGCGGCGATGCTGGAGATGAAGAAATAGCCTGCCGCTCCCCCGGAATTGGGGGCAGGGGGCCATGTTGTGCTATAATAGGCGCATGGAGCGAAAACTGCATCACGAGCCCGCCTTTGACCTGGACATATTGCGCGCCAAGTGCGACCTGTGGAAGTCCAACGGCGTCTCCGGCATCGTCATCGAGTGGAGCACCGGCACCGGCCCCACCGTCTTCTACTACCCCGCCGGCGAGCGCCGGCACGGAGTCAAGTGGACCGTCCCCGTGGAGACCTACAACTACAACGAGGTCTACGCCGACTACATCGAGCATACCCTGATCCCCCGCCTGCGCGAAGCCATCGCCGCGCGCGGCCTGGAGGCCACCGTGCTCTGCGTCGACCTGCAGCCCTTGCAGGTGCAGCGCCAGCGCCGCCGCCAGATCGAGCGGGCCGAGCGCGCCGTCGCCGGGCATCACTGATGCGCCCACGCCTCCCGCAGCCTCCTCCCCCGCTCGGACGACGTTGAAGCGGCCCCGAAGCAGCCAGAGAACCGCTCTCAACAGGGATGCTCTCGAGGGAGGAGATAACCATGGTCGCTTTTCTGGATCGTTACCTGGCGGGGGAGCACGAACGGGTGTGGAACGAACTGACGGCTCTCGGCGATCAAGTGCGCCAGGAGAAGCATCGCCCCGACGCCTCTGCGGTGGCCCAGGAGACGATGCGGCGCGTGAAGGTCAACCTGCAGACTCTGATCCCGCGACTGACGGCTCTCGGCTGGCGCTTCGGCGTGGCTCGGACGGACCAGGAGGACTATGAGGGCGTCTGGACGCCCCCGCCGCCCGATGCGTCCGCGCGGGTGGAGGCGATGGAGAGCGTCTGCGGCCCGATCCCGCTGTCGCTGCGCGCATTCTATGAGATCGTCGGCGGCGTTGATCTGCGCGGCGCGCATCCCGACTGGCCCGGCATCTACGACCCACTTCTGGTTGCCTCCTGCCAGAAAGTGCTGGAGAATTTGCACGCCACTCGGGAGTGGCGCGAACAGCGGGCGCGCGAGGGGAAGCCTGTCCCGCCGTTCAGCCTCTACTACGCGCCGGACTTCCTGGTCAAAGAGGGCATCAGCGGCGTCGGCGCGCTTTACGTCGAGGGGCCGAACGGGGCCGCCGACGCCCCGCTCTCGTTCGAGGACTCCCCACTTCCCATCATGTTCGTTCAGTCACTGCACAACGCCTTCCGCTGAGGCGGCTTCCAGGGCCTGATCAACTCGAATGGGGAGTTCGACGAGGACACGGGCTTGCCGCCGACCGACATCGCGGAGTTGACCGCCGGGCTTCTGCCTCTGTGAGTGATCGCTACCTCCGGCGGACAAAGCGCGGCCTGAGACTTTTTCTGCCGACCTGACATAATCTTCTGCCGGTGGAGGCTCGTCCCACCGGCCTTGCCCGCTTTCCACGCCCCGTAGCCGATCCCCGTGCGTCTCACGCCCCCATATCTGGGGCGAACGTATGTGCGTAGCACAACATCTAGCCAAATCATCCCGCAAAATAAATTGGAAAATAGGCGGAAAAAGGGCTTGACAAAGTTACGCCCCATGCCGTATGATAGTTCTCAAAGTGGTGGGAAGTGGTGACTGAGTGGAGGGAGAGTGGTTTTCCAGGGGGAGTTCGACCAGAGTGTGGACGATAAGGGCCGTGTCATCATCCCGACGCGGTTCCGCGCCTCCCTGGGCGTACGCTTCTACATGACCAAGGGCATCGGCGGCTGCATCTTCGTTTACACCGAGAACGCCTACAACGCTCTCAGCGAGACCCTGCAGCAGCAGCGCCAGCTCGACGAGCACACGATGCGCCTCCAGCGCTTCTTCACCTCCACCGAGGCCCAGGCGGACACCCAGGGCCGCGTCACCATCCCCGCCAAGCTGCGCGAGTGGGCCAAGATCGACGAGCAGGGCGAGGTGGTGATCGTCGGCACCGGCAGTCGTATCGAGATCTGGAGCCGCGCGGGCTGGGACCGCTACAACGACGAACTGACCGACGAGAAGATCACCGAGTCTGCCCGCGAGGTCGGCATTGCGTAATGACTCTCCGGCTCCCCCGGCATTGGGGGCGGGGGGGGCCTACCACATCCCGGTCATGAGGGACGCGGTGGTGGCCCTGCTCGATCCGCGGCCGGGGCGGGTGTTCGTGGACGCGACCCTCGGCGGCGGGGGGCACGCCGCCGCCCTCGCCGCGCATCTCGCGCCCGGCGGGCGGCTGATCGGGCTGGACCGGGACCCGGACGCTCTCGCCGAGGCTGGGCGGACGCTGGCCCCCTTCGCGGAGATCGTGACGCTGGTGCAGGCCCGTTTTGACAGTTTACCACAGGTACTGGACGACCTGCAAGTGGAGATGATAGACGGCATCCTGTTCGATCTGGGCGTCTCGTCGCACCAATTGGACACGCCGGGGCGCGGGTTCTCGTTCAAGGACCCGGACGCGCCGCTGGACATGCGCATGAACCCGGCGGCGGGGGGGCCGACCGCCGCCGACCTGGTGAATACGCTGCCGGAGCGCGAGCTGGCGGCCCTGATTCGGGAGAACTCCGACGAGCGCTGGGCGGCCCGCATCGCCCGCTTCATCGCCGAGCGGCGGCAGGGGACGCCGTACCGGGCGGTCGGGCAGCTGGTGGAGACCGTGCTGGCCGCCATGCCCGCCGGGGCGAGGCCCGACGACAAGCACGCCGCGACCCGCACCTTTCAGGCCCTGCGGATCGCCGTCAACGACGAACTCACGATTCTCGGACACGCGCTGGAGAGCGCCGTAGATCGCCTCAACAAAGGCGGCGTCCTAGCGGTGCTCTCCTACCATTCATTGGAAGACCGGATCGTCAAGCAGCTCTTCGCCCGCCTGTCCGGGCGCGGCGAGGGGCAGGGGCCGTATGGGACGCGCCCGCCGGCCGTGGTCGAGCTGCTGACCAGGCGTCCCCTCGCGCCCGCCGCCGAGGAAGTCGCGGCCAACCCGCGCGCCCGCAGCGCGCACCT
Organism: Armatimonadota bacterium; assembly: GCA_019239955.1. Lineage (GTDB taxonomy): Bacteria > Armatimonadota > Armatimonadia > Armatimonadales > Capsulimonadaceae > JAFAZD01. Next base: position 6,063 of record JAFAZD010000312.1, read on the forward strand.
GCGCGCCGCCCGTCGTCTGCCGGACTGATCACCGAGGAAGGCACCGCCATGCTGGAAACGAGAATGTCGCCCGTTTCAACGCCGCCCCGCTCCGTCAGCCGGGCGGCGGCTCCGCGCCCGGCCCTGACCGTGCCGTCCCACACGCGCGAGTCGGCGGCGCGCGCCCTGCCGTCCGCGCGGCCCGTGGAGCGCCGGACGGGGCGCAGCAGGATGCCCCGGTCGGAGGCGCGCCTGCTGGCGTTCGCCATCGCCGGCACCGCCCTGATGTGCGCCGTGCTGGTCGTCTACCTGGCCGCCTACGCGCACGTCAGCCAGTTGGGGCTGGAGCAGACGCGGGCGCGCGCCCAGTTGCGCCAGGCGCGCCAGGAGAACGAGCTGCTCCAGGCGCAGCGCGCACTCCTGCAAAGCCCCGCGCGCATCATCGCCGCCGCCCAGAAATTGGGCATGACCACAGGGGCGCAGCGCGTGACATACATCGACGCGCGCGACACGGCGGCGCGGACGGCGGACGGCGGCAGTGGGGACGGGCAGAACTTCCAGGGGACGAACGGTGGCACATCGGCAGACGGCGACGCAGCAGCAGCTTTCCATCATTAGGCCTCGCGCCCGGCTAGGGCTGGGCGTGATCGCGGGGCTTTACTTCCTTCTGGCCGGGCGGCTGGTGTATCTCCAGGCCGCCCGGCACGCTTATTTTCAGAAGGAGGCGGAGAACTATCGCGTCAGCCACCACCTCCTGCCGGCGATGCGCGGCCAGATTCTGGACCGCAACGGCAACGTGCTGGCGATGGACGATACGTCGGCCTGGGCCATCTACGCCGACCCGCTGGAGGTTGGCGATGCCGCCGGCACGGCGCAGGCGCTCGCGCCCCTGCTCGGCCTGGACCCCGCCCGCCTGCAGGCCCTGCTGACGCCGCGCTCGTCCAAGAACCATTATGCGTCCCTGAAACGACATGTGGACGATGCCATCGGCCGGAGGGTCAAGGCGCTGAACCTGCAGGGCATCGGCGTCATCCCCGACACGCGCCGCCTCTACCCTAACGGCCCGCTCGCCGCGCAGGTCCTCGGCTTCACCAACAGCGACGGCGACGGCATCGAGGGCGTCGAGCGCAGCCAGGACGACCAGCTGCGCGGGCAGGACGGCCTGGTGGTCGCCGAGGTGGACCGCAAGGGCCGCTTCATCCCCGGCACCGAGCGCCCCGGGCACACCCCGCAGAATGGGCGCGACCTCGTCCTGACCCTCGACAAGACCCTCCAGAACGTCGCCGACACGGAGCTGGCGAGGGCCGTCCGGGATCACCACGCCCGCAACGGCGTCGCCATCGTGCTGGACCCGAGGACCGGCGAGATTCTGGCCCTGTCCAACGCGCCCGGCTACGACCCCAACGCGCCGCGCCCCGCCGGGCGTCTGGACGCCGCCCGGGCCGCCGCCCTGGAGGCCCGCCGCCGCGACCACGCCGTCGCCGACCTCTACGAGCCGGGGTCCACCCTCAAGACCATCACCGCCTCCGCCGTGCTGCAGGAGCAGGGCCTGGGCATGATGGACAAGTACGTGTATTGCAGCCCCACGCTCCAGATCGGCCGGCACGCCATCCACGAGGCGGCGGACGCGCTGACCAAGAACCTGGGGTCGCAGAACCTGCGCGGCGTCCTGCGCGTCTCCTCCAACGTCGGCATGGCCCAGTTTGGGCTGGGGCTGGGCGCGGACCGGCTCTACAAGTACGAGCAGAAATTCGGCTTCTTGGATAAACCCGGCAGCGGCCTGCCGGGCGAGCAGAAGTCCTGGCTGCAGTCGCCGGACGAGTTCAACCGCTTCACCGAGTCGACCGGCTGGGCCAAGATTCAGCTCGCCAACATCTCGTTCGGCCAGGGCATCTCCGTGACGCCCCTGCAGCTGGCCGCCGCCTACGCGGCAATCGCCAACGGCGGGACGCTGATGCGCCCGCACATCCTCCACGCCGTCCGCGATAGCGACCGGGAAACGCCGGTCGCCCCCGAACCCGTCCGCCGGGTCGTGACGCCGGAGGTCGCCGCGAAGGTGCGCTCCATGCTGGGGACGGTGGTGCAGGGCGGCACGGGCCAGCCCGCCCAGATCGCCGGCTACTCGGTCGGCGGCAAGACCGGCTCGGCCCAGGTCGCCGGGGCGCACGGCTATGAGTCCGGCCACTTCGTCGCCTCCTTCGTGGGCCTGTACCCGCTCTCGCACCCGCGCCTGGTGATCATGTGCGCGGTGTTTGAGCCGCAGGGCATCCACTGGGGCGCCTCCGTCGCCGCCCCGGTCGTCCACAACATCGCCAAGGCCGCCATGCTGGCGCTGCACGTCCCGCCCGACGCCCCGGAAGAGGTGGACTGGGACGACCACCTGAAGGAACGCTATCGGTCCCAGTGGGACGCGCGCCATCGGATGGCGCGGCGGACCTAACCCTGGCCGCAAGCGGCAGGGGAGGTCTGCGGGTACAATAAACGCCATGAATCTGAGCGAGTTGAGCCAGCACATTCCGAATGGCCGGCGAATTGGTGACGACGTCGCCATCGAGTCCCTCGCCTACGACTCGCGGCAGGTGACGCCGGGCGCGCTGTTCGTCGCCCTGCGTGGGGCGAAAAGCGACGGGCACGACTTCATCCCGCAGGCCATGAACGGCGGCGCGGCCGCCCTCTGCGTCAACGCCGACTGCGCCGGCTGGTACGGCGCGCGCGGCGTCCCGGCGCTCATCGTCCCCGATACCCGCCTGGCCCTGCCGATCCTGGCCGCCCGCTTCTACGGCGAGCCATCCCGCGCGTTGGATCTGATCGGCGTCACCGGGACCAACGGCAAGACGACGACGACCTACATGATCGAGAGCATCCTGCGGACGTGGGGAGAGAGGACGGGCCTGATCGGCACGGTGGGGGCGCTGATCAACGGCAAGAGCGTCCCCCTGGAGCGCACGACGCCGGAGAGCGCCGACCTGCAGCGACTGTTCACCGAGATGCGCGGCCAGGGCGTCAAGCGTGTCGTCATGGAGGTCTCCTCGCAGGGCATCCTGGCGCACCGGACCGAGGGGTGCGCCTTCGACACCGGCGTCTGGACCAATCTGACGCAGGACCACCTGGACGCGCACGGCACGATGGAGGCGTACTTCGCCGAGAAGCTGCGCCTGTTCACGGAGTATCCGAACGCCTTCCCGGACAAGCCGTTCGCCGGGGTCATCAACGCCGATGACGATTATGGCCGGCGCGTCGCCGAGGTTTTAGAGGCGGCGGGCCGGCCCGTCCTGCGCTACGCCCTCCACGACCCGGACGCCCCCCTGCGCGCAGAGGTTCAAGAGGTGCGACCCGACGGCACCGATTTCACCGTCCACTACCAGCCACCCCATGGCAGTCCTGTCACCTTCCCCATCGCGTTGCGGATGGGCGGCCTGTTCAACGTCGCCAACGCCCTCGCCGCCGTCGGCGTCGCGTTGCAACGGCGCGTGCCGCCGGGGGCGATCAAGAACGGCCTGGAGGCGCTGACCGGCGTGCCGGGCCGCTTCGAGCTGATTGACACTCGGGGCCGGGGCTTCTACGTGGTCGTGGACTACGCCCACAGCCCGGACGGCCTGGAAAATGTCCTCCTTTCCGCCCGGAAGCTCAACCCCACTCGCCTGCTCTGCGTGTTCGGCTGCGGCGGGGACCGCGACCGCCGCAAGCGCCCGCAGATGGGCCGCATCTCCGCCGAACTGGCCGACCTGACCGTGATCACCAGTGACAACCCGCGCTCGGAGCACCCGGACGCCATCATCGCCGACATCCTCGCCGGCATCGAGGGCGGCGCGAAGAATCCGAACGTGGTCGTGGAGGCCGACCGTCACCTTGCCATCCAGAGGACCGTCTGCGAGCTGGCATGCCCCGGCGACATGGTGGTGATCGCCGGCAAGGGCCACGAGACCGGCCAGCAGTTCGCCGACCACAAGATTCCGTTCGACGACCGCCAGGTGGCGCGGGAGGCTCTCGCCCAATGCGCCTGACGGCCGCTGATGTCGCAGATGCCCTGAAACTTCCGGCTCCCCCGGGATTGGGGGCGGGGGGGCCTCCTGTCTTCACCGGCGTCTCCACCGATACGCGCACGCTGCAGCCCGGCGATCTGTTCGTCGCCCTCGTCAGCCCCAAGGCCGATGGACACGGTTACATCCCGCAGGCGCTGGCGGCGGGCGCGGCGGGCCTGGTGGTCTCCCAGGACACAGCCGCGAACGTTGCCACTTTCCGCGTGCCGGATACGCAAGTCGCCTATGGTCAACTCGCCCGCTGGTGGCGGAATCAATCTGACATCCCCGTGATCGGCGTCACCGGCAGCGTCGGCAAGACCACCGTGAAGGAGATGATCGCCGCCGCCCTCGGCCCGCTCGGCCCCATTTTGAAGACGGCGGCCAGCCAGAACAACGAGACGGGTGTGCCGAAAGCCCTGCTGCAACTGACTTCGGAGCACAGGGCCGCCGTCATTGAAATGGGGATGCGGGGCGCGGGCCAGATCGCCTATCTCTGCGGCATCGCCCGCCCGACGGTCGGTGTCCTCACCGTCATCAGCGACAACCACGCCGAATTGCTTGGCTCCCGCGATGCGATTGCCGATGCGAAGGGAGAACTGCTGCAAGCCTTGCCCGCTGACGGGCTTGCCATCTTAAACGCCGACGATCCCTATTTTGAGCGCCTGCAGCAGAAGACGGCGGCGCGGGTCATGGCGTATGGGGTTAACCCCCCGGCCCGCAATTCTGGGGGAGGAGGAGACCTCCTCACCGCCGATGCCGGCTCCGCGCGCGTGGGGGAGGGGGGCCTGCGCTTCGCCGTGCGTGGAGTCCCGGTCGAGATCGCCTCTCCCTCGCGGCACGACATCGGCAATGCCCTGGCCGCCCTCGCCGTCGCCGACACGCTGGGAGTGCCCCTCGCCGCAGCCGCCGATGCACTCAAGCAATACACACCGCCGCCGATGCGGATGCAAATCGTCAAGACGCCCTGGGGCGGCACCGTTCTCAACGACGCCTACAACGCCGCGCCCGCCTCCATGCGGAGCGCGTTGGAGACACTGAAGAACTTTGCGGGCGGGCGCAAGATCGCTTTTTTGGGCGACATGAAGGAATTGGGCGACAACGCGCACCGGGCGCATCAGGCGCTGGGTGAGGCCATCGCCGAACTCGGCGGGCTGGACGCGCTGTACGCCGTCGGCGGCCTGGCGGCGCAGATCCCCGGCGCGACCGAATATTGGGCGTCCAGCGCGGAGGCCGCCGACTTCGCCCGCGGGTCCCTGGCCGTGCAGTCGGGTGACGTGATTCTGGTGAAAGGCTCGCGGGCGATGGCGATGGAGCGCATCGCCGATACGCTGACGGCTCGCCCTCTGGCTCCCCCAGAATTGGGGGCCGGGGGGCGATCTTCTCCGCCAGGGGCCGGGGGGTCGGCATGACGCTCAGCGCCGACATCCTGATGCCGCAGGCATTCGCCTTCCTGGTCTCGTTCCTGGCCGCGCTCGTGCTGGGGCCGATGGTCATCGAAGGGCTGCGCGTCCTGAAATTCGGGCAGAACATCAACTACGACGCGCCCGCGCGGCACCTACAGAAGCAGGGGACGCCGACCATGGGCGGCGTGCTGATGGTCTTGGGCGTCGGCATCACACTGCTCGCCGGGGTGCTGTTCACCCACTGGCTGCGCCCGCCCAGCCCGCAGCTCGTTGCCGTGGTCCTGGTCTTCCTCGCCCACGCCCTGCTCGGCTTCGCGGACGACTACCTGAAGATCAGGCGCGGCAAGTCGCTCGGCCTGCTGGCCCGCCAGAAGCTCGCGGGCCAAGTCGTCATCACGCTGGCCTTCGTCGCCTACCTGTTTCTGACGGCCCAGCGCAACTTCACCACCGAGGTGGTGGTCTGGCGCGGCCAGACGTGGGACTGGGGCTACGGATACTACGTTTTCGCCTTTCTGCTGATGATCGGCCTGTCCAATGCCGTCAACCTGACCGATGGCCTGGACGGCCTGGCCGGCGGCCTAGCCTTGCTGGCGGCCCTGGGACTGGCCTGGGCTATCCACGTCCTGCCCGCCGGTTTCGACCAACTGCCGCTGTTCAACTACGCCCTCGCCGGCTCCTGCCTGGGCTTCTTATGGTATAACGCGCACCCGGCCAAAGTCTTCATGGGCGACACGGGATCGCTCGCCATCGGCGGGTCGCTGGCCGCGATGGCGCTCCTCAGCAAACAGGAGCTGGTGCTGCTGGTCTTCGCCGCCATGTTCCTGCTGGAGATTGGCAGCGTCATCCTCCAGGTCCTGTATTTCAAGGCCACGAAGGGGAAGCGCATCTTCAAGATGTCGCCGCTGCACCACCATTTCGAGTTGTCCGGCGTGGAGGAGACGCAGGTGGTCGCCCGCTTCTGGATCGGCGGCGTGATCGCCCTGACCCTGGGCCTGTTGCTGTCCGGCTTCGTCTGGGTGCTGCCCGGCAGCGGGGTGCGGTAGGAACCTAACCCTGCCGCTGCGCGGCGGTCCCTTCCCCCCTCCGGGTCCGCCATTGCGGGGCCAGGGAAGGGAACAGGAGAGGCCATTGCCTCTGCTGTAGCCCTTCCTCTCCTCACCCTTCCCTAGCAGGGAGGGGACAGGCGGCTTGCCGCCAGGGGTAGGTCTGTTCTGATGACCACCGACTTCAACGGAAAAACCGTCGCCGTGCTGGGCCTGGCCCGCAGCGGCCTCGCCTGCGCCGAGGTGCTGACGCAGCTCGGGGCGCGCGTCCTGCTGTACGACGCCAAGCCCGCCGAGCAGCTCACGGACGCCCTCGCCGCCGCCCAGGCCCTCGGCCTGACGGCTCATGTCGGCGGCGAGCCAGTCAATTACGAAGAGCTGGACTGCCTCATCACCAGCCCCGGCGTCCGCAAGGACGCGCCGGTCTTGCAGGCGGCGGTCGCGGCGGGCGTGCCGGTCTGGAGCGAGATCGAGGCGGCCTATCGCATCGCCCGCGCGCCTATTCTGGCGATCACCGGGACCAACGGCAAGACGACCACCACGGTGCTGCTGGGCGAGATGCTGAAGGCGGCGGGCATCGAGACCTACATCGCCGGCAACATCGCGGCAGGTGATTTGGCGCTGCCGCTCATCAAGGCCGCGCATCTCGCCGGCCCCGATGCCGCCATCGTCGCGGAGGTCTCGTCGTTCCAGTTGGAGTGGATCGAGACGTTCCGCCCCAAAGTCGCCGCCCTGCTCAACATCACGCCCGATCACCAGGACCGGCAGACCTGGGAGGAGTACGTCGCCGCCAAATGGCGCATCTTTGAGAACCAGACGGCAGATGATTTTGCCGTCATGCACGAAAACTTGTTGCTCGACGAGGCCTATCAATGCTACCGAAGCAAGATGAAAGCTGTTATATGGGATTTTGCTGAAGGCACATGGGACCAAATGAGCGCGTGGTACACAGATGAGGCGCTTTTTATGGATGATGGGCGGCAGGACCCACCACCCATTGACAAAATCTGTAAGCGCTCAGAGATCAAATTGCCAGGTGTACATAACTTGGAGAACATACTTGCGGCTTCTGCAATGGCTTACTCGTTCGGTATAGGGATTGCCTCCATCCGCCATGCCGCTATCACGTTTACTGGGGTGGTGCATCGGCTGGAGTACGTGGACACGGTGGACGGGGTGCGCTACGTCAACAACTCCATGTGTACCAACGTCGCAGCGTTTGGAAAGTCATTGGAGGCCCTGCCGGAGCCGAAGGTGGTCATCGCCGGGGGCGTGTTCAAGGGGGATGACGTGACGCCGCTGGCGGAGGCGGTTGTCCGCAACAATGTCCGGGTGCTGGTGCTGATCGGGCGGTCGGCCCCGGACATCGCTGGGGCGGCCCAGGCGGCCGGGTATGACGCCGTCCACTTGGCACGGTCCATGCAAGATGCGGTGTATCAGGCAAAATCACTGGCCTTGCCCGGCGACGCCGTGCTGCTGGCCCCGGCCTGCGCGTCGTTCGACATGTTCCGGGATTTTGAGGACCGGGGGGAGCAGTTCAAGGCGGCGGTGAGGAACCTACCCCTGGCGGCAAGCCGCCTGTCCCCTCCCTGTTAGGGAAGGGACGAACAGAGGAAAGGCTGTGCCAAAACGGGTGCCTCTCCTCACCCTTCCCTAACAGGGAGGGGACAGGCGGCTTGCCGCCAGGGTTGGGTCCTCCGGGGGCCGATTAACACGATGATTACCATGTCACGCACTCATCCGAAGCGCACACAGACGAACGGCCGCAAGGCCGAGGACGGGCCGACGCCGCAGCCGATGGACCGGCTGCTGTTCCTGCTGATGCTGATGCTGATCGGCGTCGGCATCGTCACCGTCTACGACGCCTCCTACGCGCTCGCCCTGGAGAAGGGCGACTCGTTCCACTTCGTCAAGAGGCAGGCGCTCTGTGCCGTGATCGGGCTGGGGGCATTGCTCATCACGCGCCGCGTGCCGTACTGGAAGTGGCGCGGCTGGGCCGCCGTCGGGCTGGCGCTCTCGGTCATTCTCCTGGTCGCCGTGTTCGTGCCTCACGTCGGCAGCAAGATCAACGGTGCGCGGCGCTGGATCGGGCACGGGCAGTTCCAGCCGTCCGAGCTGGCGAAGCTGATGCTGGTGCTGTACCTGGCCCGCGTCCTGTCCACCAAGCCCAAAAAGATACTGAGCTTCGGGGACGGCCTGCTGCCGCCGCTGATCGTGATCGGCGTCCTGGCCGCCCTGATTGCCAAGGAGCCGGACATGGGGACGGCCCTGGTGCTCGGCGGCACGGGGCTGATCCTGCTGTTCCTGGCCGGGGCGCGGCCCCGGCACATGGCCGGCATCTTCGGCCTGGTCGCCGGCGTGGTCGCCCTGATGGTCGTCCTCATGCCGTATCGTATGCATCGGGTGCTGGCGTTCCTGAACCCCAAGGCCGACCAACTCCAGGCGGGCTATCAGGTCTGGCACGCGCTGATCGCGCTCGGCTCCGGGGGTGTCACCGGCCTGGGACTGGGCGAGGGCCGCGAAAAGCTGTACATCCCGATGGCCTCGTCGGACTTCATCTTTCCGGTGATCGGCGAGGAGTGGGGGCTGATCGGGACGCTGATCCTGGTGATCGTCTTCACCCTGATCGCCCTGCGCGGCTTCACCATCGCCTACCGGACCAGGGATCCGTTCGGCGCGCTGCTGGCGGCAGGGATCACGACCCTGATCAGCCTGCAGGCGCTGGTGAACATGGCGGTCGCCACCTCGTCCATCCCCGACACCGGCGTACCCCTCCCGTTCATCTCGTCGGGCGGCTCGGCGCTGGTGCTGATGATGGCCGGCGTCGGCCTGCTGCTCAACATCTCCACTTACCCGGACGGCCCCGGCGCGGCGGGCGGCTACCAAGATGAACAGCCGGACCCCTATGAGGAGGACTGGAACCGCCGCTGGGAGCGCGGCCCCGCCGCGAACCGCCTATCGTCTGTCCCGGCACGGCGCCGGGACATCCCTCCCCGCCGCCGCGCCGGTGGTGATTGGGAGTGACCGGACGCGAAATTCGTATCCTGGTGACGGGCGGCGGGACGGGGGGACATGTGACGCCCGCGCTGGCCGTCGTCCAGACGCTGCGGGAGATGGCGCGGGGGGCGGACTGGACGCCGTGCTTCCGCTACGTCGGCAGCGCCCAGGGGGTTGAGGCGCGGCTGGCGGCGGAGGCGGGCATCGAGTTCGTCGGCGTCCAGAGCGGCAAGCTGCGCCGCACGGCGTTGTTCAGCCGCCGTAATCTGGGGGATGCGCTGCGGGTGCCGGTCGGCATCCTGCAATCGCTCGCGGCGGTGCGCCGATTTCGGCCCGACGTCGTCCTGGCCACCGGCGGCTACGTCTCCGTCCCGCCCGTGGTCGCGGCCGGACTGCTGGGGAGGCCCGTGCTGATCCACGAGCAGACGGTGCAGGTCGGCCTCGCCAATCGGATCGCCGCCCGCTTTGCCCGTCGAATCGCGCTCACCTTTGAGGGGGCGCTGGCCGATCTGCCGCCGAATCTGCGGGCGAAGGCATTCGTGACGGGCAATCCCGTCCGCGCCGTCCTCTTTGCGGGGAACCGCGCGCGGGCTGTCGCCCGTTTCGGCTTCTCGGTGAACGATGACACCCTGCCGACCGTCTACATCACCGGGGGCGCGCAGGGGGCGCAGGTCATCAACCGGGCCGTCGAGGCCGTTCTGCCGGAACTGCTCGCGGGATGCCGCATCATCCACCAGTGCGGCGCGCAGGGTCTGGATTCACTACAGGCGGCCGCGCGGGGGCTGCCGCCGGAGTTAGGACGCCGCTACTTTGTGACGGGTTTCATCGGCGAGGAGATCGGCGACGTGTTCGCGCTGGCCGACCTCGTCGTGGGGCGCAGCGGGGCGGGGACGGTGACTGAGGCGGCGGCGACCGGCAAGCCGGCACTCTTCATCCCGCTCGTGCCGACGGGCGGCGATGAACAGACCCGGAACGCCCGCCGCTCTGCCGGCGCCGGCGCCGCCGTGATCGTCCCGCAGGCCGAGTTGGACGGCCCGCGCCTGCTGTCGGAGGTCCGCGCCCTGCTGGCCGACTCGGAGCGGCGGCGGCGGATGGGTGAGGCGGCCCAGACTCTGGCCCGGCCGCAGGCGGCGCGGGACCTGGCCCGCGCCCTGTTGGAGCTGACGAGGGTATCTTAGGTTACAGCCAGGTTACAATTCATGGTACAATAAGGGGATGGTGTCAGAGGGGAAACCACGCCCGTGAAAGAACATATTCACTTTATCGGCATCGGCGGCGCGGGGATGAGCGGGCTGGCCCGTGTGCTCGCCCGCCAGGGAGTTCACGTGACCGGCTCCGATCTGCGTGAGTCGCCGACACTGGAGGCGCTGCGCCGCGAGGCGGGAATCGTCGCCACCGCCGGCCATCAGGCGGCCAACGTGCAGGACGCGGGCCTGGTCGTCGTCAGCGCCGCCGTCCGGGGGGGCAACCCGGAAATCACGGCGGCGCAGGCCGCCGGCATCCCCATCGTCTCGCGCGCGGAGATGCTGGGCCGTATGATGAACCGTTATCCTCACAGCATCGCCGTCACCGGCACGCACGGCAAGACCACTACCACCGGCATGATCGCCACGATGCTGGACATCGCCGGGCTGGATGCGACGGTGCTCATCGGCGGCGATCTGCCGCGCTTGGGGGGCAACGCCCGCGCCGGTGACAGCGGCCTTTTTCTCACGGAGGCCTGCGAGGCCTACGACTCGTTTCTCGATCTCACCCCGGCGCTCGCTGTCATCACCAACATCGAGGCCGATCATCTGGACTACTACGGCGACCTCGAAAACGTTCTGCGCTCCTTCCGCCAGTTTCTCTCCCAGGTGACGGAAACGGCCGTTCTCTGCGGTGACGATTCCAACATCCGAAGACTCATCGCTGAAGACAGGGGCACACCGGCGATCGTCACCTACGGCCTGTCGAGCCATGTCTGTCTGCGCGCCTGCGACCTGGCACTGGATGGGATGCGGCCCTCGTACACGGTGTACCGGCACGACACGCGGCTCGGAGCCGTCACTCTGGCCGTTCCCGGCCTGCACAATGTCCTGAACTCCCTCGCGGCCGTCTCCGTGGGGCTGCAATTGGAGCTTCCCTGGGCACAGATCGCTGACGGGCTGGCCCAATTCACCGGCACGGGCCGCCGCTTTGAGCGCCTGGGAGAGACGGCCTCCGGCACCCTGGTCATTGACGATTACGCGCACCACCCGACCGAGATCCGCGCCACCCTTGCCGCCGCCCGGCGCGCCCACCCGGAACGGCGAATCGTCGCGGTGTTTCAGCCGCATCTGCCCTCGCGCACGCAGGACTTCAAGCGGCAGTTCGCCGAGAGCTTCGGCGATGCCGACTTTGTCGTCCTCACCGACATCTATCTGGCCCGCGAGCAGCCCATTGAGGGCGTCACCGGGGCGGGCCTGGCGGCCCTGACCGCCGACCGGCGCGGCGCGGAGCACGTCGCCTACGTCGCGGATAAGGCCCAGATACCGGCCCGCCTGGCCGACATGGTCTGCCCTGGCGACCTGCTGATCACGCTGGGGGCCGGCGACATCCGCACGGCCGCCGAGGAGTTTCTGGCGCGTGAGGGAGCCGCGGCATGACAAAACGCCGAGTCGCCGTCCTGATGGGCGGCACCAGCGCCGAGCGCGAGGTCTCCCTGTCCACCGGCCGGCAGATACTCAACGCGCTGGACCCGGACAAATACATCGTCTGCGCTTTGGACACGGCCACGGGCCGGAAATTCCTGCCCGCGGTGGGCCTGGAAGCGTCCCTGGGTACGCTCCATGCGGCGGACAGGACGACGGAGATTCAGTCCCTGCCACAGTTGCCGCTGGTGGCCCCGGAGGAGCGGCCCGATGTCGTCTTCATCGCCCTGCACGGGCCGGGCGGCGAGGACGGCACGGTGCAGGGGATGCTGGAAGTGCTCGGCCTCCCGTACACGGGCAGCGGCGTCCTGGCGAGCGCGCTGGCGATGGACAAGGCAATGTGCAAGCGCGTCCTGACATCTGTGGGCGTCCGAATGCCGCAGGACGTGACGATCCGCCAGGGCGACAAGAGGCCCCCCACCCGTTCCGCCGCGCTCGTCCCGCCCGTCATCGTCAAGCCCAACCGCCAGGGGTCCACCATCGGCATGAGCATCGTCCGTGATCCGTCCGAACTGGAACAGGCGCTGCTGGTCGCCTTCGGACACGACGATACGGCGTTGGTAGAGCAGTTCATCACAGGGACGGAGATCACCGTCCCCATCCTCGGCAATGACGATCTGGAAGTCCTGCCCATTGTGGAGATTGTCCCTGCCAGCGGCTTCTACGACTACCAGGCCAAGTACACGCCCGGCGCGACCGATGAGATCGTGCCGGCGCGCATCCCGGAAATCGTGGCCGCCGAGGCGCGGCGCATCGCCTGTCTCTGCCACCGGACTCTCGGCTGCCGGGGCATGTCCCGCACCGACATGATCGTGACCTCACAGAACGAGGTTTACACCCTGGAAGTCAACACCATCCCCGGCATGACCCCGACCAGCCTGCTGCCCCGGTCCGCGCAGGCCGCCGGCCTTCCCTTCCCCCGCCTGCTGGACCGCCTGATTGACCTGGCGCTGGAGCGGGCCGATCCTGCCTGCCCCCCTCACCCCCCGGCCCCCTCTCCCTCGGAAGGGGCGAGGGGGGGACAGGCGATGCCTCCCTCAACCCTCTCCCCCGCGAGGGAGAGGGTCGGCGGCTTGCCGCCGGGGAGAGGGGGCAAGGTGGGAGAGGGGTAAAAACACCATGCACAAGCAGAAGCATAACACCATCATTTTGCCGGGCCGCTCCGTCCAGGCCCCTAAGAAGAAGCCCAACCGCAAGCGGCGCGACTGGCACAAGATCATCCGGCGCGCCTGCGGCGTCATTGCCCTGGCCGAACTGGCCGTCCTGCTGTTCGCCAACCCCCACCTGTACGTCACGAAGGTGCAGATCAACGGCCTGCAGACGCTCTCCACGGAGCGAGTCTTCGCCGAGGCGCATGTCCCGGCCCGTTCCAACATCTTTCTGCTGGCCCTGCGCGCGCCGTTCGCCGCGCGCCTGCGCCGCGACCCCGTCATTGACCATGTGACGCGTACCATCGAATTGCCGCACACCCTGGTGCTGAATGTCACCGAGCGGCAGCCCTACGCGACGCTCGCCGTCGCGGACGCCGATGGGGGAAAGGATTACTGGCTGCTGGACAAGGGGGCCGTCCCGTTCCGCACTTTTGATGCGCCGCCCCCGCGCGTCCCGCTGCTGGAATGGCAGGGGGCTGCCCCTGCCGGGCTGGCACTGGGCCGGCCGTTCCGCGACGACCGGCTGACGGAGGCCTACGCGCTGCTTGGACTGGTGCGGGATAAAAAGAATCTGGGCGTTCAAAAAATAAAGGTTGACCAAAACGCGAATTTGTGCTTAAATAGTACGCATAACCTGCAAATCAAATTGGGGCAGCCGGACGCGCTGCCCCAGAAGATCGCGCTTGCGCAGGCGGCGGTGGGCTGGCATGAGGGCGAGATCGCCCGCCGCGCCGCCTGCATTGACGTCAGTTGCCCGCAGCAGCCGGTCTACACGCTGCGCGCGGACGATGCGGGGACGGATTCGCACGACGACGGCGCCCGCCGGGAAAGTGACGGCAGCCGCAGCACCCATGGCCACTAACGTTACGCCCCAGAGCGCCACGGCACAAAAAAACACGGCGCAGCCGAGGCAGTCCTGGTGGGCTAGCCTCGTGATTTTATGCGCCGTCCTCGGGGCGCTGCTGGGGCTGTCGTTCAAGACACGCGACCTCATCCGCCGCCAGGATGTGCCGGCGGACAACTTCCCACAACTGACCGAGGAGTATCGGATACTTAAGCGTAAGGATGACGACGACACGCGCCTGATTATGTCCCTGCAGAAGCAAAAGACCGCCCTCGAGAACGGCACCAGCTCCAACACCAAGCAGGTGCAGGCGCTCCTGAGCGACCTGAAGCAGACCAAGTTCCTGGCGGGCCTGACGGATGCGGTCGGGCCGGGCGTCCTCGTCACGCTCAACGACAGCAAAAAGACGGTCCCCCCTCAGATGCAGGCGGCCGTGCCGATCAACATCATCCACGATACCGACATCAACCAGATCATCAATGAGCTAAAGGCGGCGGGGGCGGAGGCGATCTCCGTCAACAACCAGCGGTTGGTAGCGACCAGCCCGATCCGGTGCGCCGGCCCCACCGTCTTCGTCAACAACACGGCGCAGACCCCGCCCTATGTCATCCGGGCCATCGGCGACGCGACCACCTTGCAGGCGGCGCTCAACCTGCCCGGCGGGGTGGCCGACCAGATGAGGGCGTTTGATCCGGCCATGATCAAGGTCCAGACATCTAAGCATATGATCGTCCCGGCCTCGCCCGGCCCGCCGCCTCCCAAGTACGCCAAGCCGGCGGCTACGTCCATTGCCGAGGGCCAGACGAGCGTGGCGGCGACACACTGAAGAGGGGTGACAACAATGGTCTGGCTGGCGCTGCTGGCGGGCATTCTCGGCTTCGCGGTGGTCCGTTTTTCCAACATCATCGTTCCCATCACCTGGTCGCCGTACCTGTCGCTGGCGACGCTGGCGGGCATGGACGCACTGATCGGCGGCATGCGGGCCGCCACCGAGGGCAAGTTCCGGGGCAACGTGTTCGTCTCCGGCTTCGTGTTCAACACGCTGCTGGCGGCATTCTTGGTTTACCTGGGCGAGCAGCTGGGGCAGGACCTGGGGCTGGCCGCCGTGGTGCTGCTGGGCGGGCGCATCTTCCTCAACCTGTCCATCATCCGCCGCCACTGGCTGGACAGCCACGAGGAGGCGCCGTCGCCTCGCCCCGCCGCGTCTGCGGCGGCCGGGCAGCAGCCGTAAGCCGCAGAAACATCGCATGACGGAGACCGCCGGCGGGCGGCGGATGAGCAGGGGGACAAAGGAGGGTGGCCAGGGACTGCGTTGTCGGGTTGGACATCGGCACGACCAAGGTGTGTACGGTGGTCGCGGAGCTGGAAGAGCAGGGCCGCATCAACATCGTCGGCGTCGGCAACAGTCTGTCGGGTGGAATCCGCAAGGGCGTCGTCGTTGACATTGACAGCGCCGCGCAGGCGATCATGGACAGCGTGGACAAGGCGCGGGCCATGTCCGACTACGAGATTCACCGCGTCGTCGTCGGCGTCACCGGCGAGCACGTCGCGTCCCTGAACTCGCGCGGCGTGATCGCCATCACCCACGCCACCCGCGAGATCACCGAGGAGGACGTGCTGCGCGTACAGGACCAGAGCCGCGTCATCGTCCTGCCGCCCGACCGCGAGATCATCCACGCCATCCCGCGCTCCTACGCGATTGACGGCCAGAGCGGCATCCGCTTTCCCGTCGGCATGTCCGGCACCCGCCTGGAGGTGGAGACCCACATCGTCACCGGGGCCGTCACCTTTTTGCAGAATGTCGTCAAGGCAGTCCACAAGGCCGGCCTGGCCATCGAGGCGACGGTGCTGGAGCCGATCGCCACCGCCGAGGCCGTGCTGCTGCCGGACGAGAAGAATCTGGGGGTTGCCATCGCCGACATCGGCGGCGGAACGACCGACATCGCCATCTTTGTGGATGGCGACATCACCTTCTCGTCCGCCATTCCCGTCGGCGGCAACCACGTCACGCGCGACATCAGCGTCGGCCTGCGCGCCGCCCACGAGGAGGCCGAGCGCGTCAAGATTCAGGAGGCGGCGGCCATGGTGGGGATGGTCGGCCCCGACGACGTGTTCGAGGTCGCCAGCCTTGGCAGCGACGAGCCGCGCCTGCTGCCCCGGCGCATCCTGGCCGAGATCGTCGAGCCGCGCATGCAGGAGCTGTTCGGCATGGTCCGGCAGGAGATTCTGAAGTCCGGCTATTTCAACCTGCTGCCGGCGGGGATCGTCCTGTCCGGCGGCGGCAGCCAGCTCGCGGGCAGCGCCGATCTGTGCCGGCAGGTGACGGGGATGCCCACCCGCCTCGGCGGCCCGCGCAACACGGTCGGCGTCTCCGAGGACCTGCGCTCCCCGGTCTACGCCACGGCGGTGGGCCTGGTCCAGTACGGCGCCCGGCACCACCAGCAGTCGCGGCAGGCCGTCAAGGACAACACGATGCTAGGGCGTCTACAGCGTTACTTTGCCAAAATCGCCGCGCGTGTGCTGGGGACATAGCGTTCCGGGAACAATAGAAGAGTACCAGCGATTGAAATCGCCGCTCAGTGGCGAAGACGCCGAATGTCCGCCTTCGCGGACAGAGGAGCGGCCTGTTCTGTCTCCGCGAAGGCGGAGACTCGGCGCGAAGCGCCCATAGCGGCGAATTCACTCGCTGGCTCAATCGTTGACTCATTCGCTCATTCGCTGATCCTTGTCTGCTCGCCGCCGGGCCATACCCGGCCCGTGCGAAATTTCGCATTATCTGCTATACTTACCAGAATTCATTTGCACTTCTAAGGGAGACATAGTGACCATGGCACTCGGAATACGGGATGAGGCGGCGTTCGCCCGCATCAAGGTAATCGGCTGCGGCGGCGGCGGCACCAATGCCGTCAACCGCATGATCGACGCGGGGCTGACCGGCGTGGAATTCTACGCGATGAACACGGATGTCCAGGTCCTAGACATCTCGGCGGCCCACTACAAGCTGCAACTCGGCGAGAATCTGACGCGCGGCCTGGGGGCGGGCGGCAACCCCGAAGTGGGCCGCAGCGCCGCCGAGGAGTCCAAGAGCGACATCAAGAAGTCGCTGGAGGGCGCGGACATGGTGTTCATCACGGCCGGCATGG
>JAFAZD010000363.1 GCA_019239955.1 Armatimonadota bacterium
GCGACCGGGTTGCGCGTGAGCCGCCGCCAGACCGCCCGCGCCGGTTTGGGGCCTGCCGCTTCCAAGTCCCCCGCCTCTAGCCGCTCATTTTCGAGGGTGATGCTCATGCCGCCCCCTCCGTCACCTTGACGCGCGGGTCCAGCAGGGCGTAGAGGATGTCCACGATGAGGTTGACCGTGACGAAGATCACGGCCAGCAGCAGGGTCGTGCCCTGGATGAGCGAGTAGTCGCGGGTGGAGAGCGAGTGGATGGACTCGTAGCCGACGCCGGGGACGGTGAAGATGGTCTCCACCACGAACGAGCCGGACAGCAGGTAGCCGAAGGAGACGCCCGCCGTGGTCAGCACCGGCAGGAAGGCGTTTTTCAGGGCGTGCCGGAACAAAATCCGGGCCGGGGAGAGGCCCTTGGCGCGGGCGGTGCGGATGTAGTCCTGGCGCAAGGTCTCCAGCAGGGAGGCGCGAGTCAGGCGGGCGGTCAGGGCGGCGGGGCGGGCGGCGAGCACGACGGCGGGCAGCACGACGTATTCCGGCTGAATCGCGCCCGTAATGGGGTCCGACCAGCCGGCGACGGGCAGCCAGCCCAATTTGACGGCTAAGAGGAGGATCAGGACGGGGGCGAGCACGAAGTTTGGCAGCGTCACGCCGGTCAGGATGGAGGCCATCAGCAGGCGGTCCAGCACGGAGTTGGGGCGCAGGGCGGCGAGCAGGCCGACGGCGATGCCGACCAGCAGGGCCAGCCCGATGGCGGTGACGGCCAGGATAGCCGTGTTGGGCAGGGCACGGGCGAAGAAGTGCGTCACCGGCTCCCGGTCATAAAATGACTTCCCCAGGTTGCCGTGCAGGGCGTCCCAGACATAGGCGACGTAGCGGACGCCGAGGGGCCGGTCCAGCCCGAACTCGTGGCGCGTCCGCGCCAGCGCCGCCGGCGAGAGCGACTTGCCGCCTGCCGCGATCTCGGCGGGGTCGCCCGGCGCGAGCGCGGCGATGAAGAAGACAATGGTGCAGACTGCCCAGACGGAGAGCGCGGCCAGGCCCAGGCGCTGCAGGATGAAGCGGAGCATGATACGAAACAGACCTAACCCCGGTCGCAAGCGACCTGCCCCTTCCCTGCCAGGGAAGGGGCAAGGACCCACCCCCCTGCTCGTCCCTTCCCTAACAGGGAGGGGACAGGCGGCTTGCCGCCAGGGGTAGGTTCTGAACGGCCTCTACCGCGCCAGCGTCAGCTTCTTGTAGGGCAGGTGGCCCATCAGGCTGTCCTCTAAATCGTGGACGGCGGGACTGACCAGCTCAATGTCCTTCTGGTAGTAGAGCGGGATCATGGGAACCTCATCGGCGGCGATGCGGGCGGCCTGGCGGTAGAGGGCCATGCGCGCCTTCGGGTTCTGGGACACGTCGGCCTGGGCGCAGAGGGCGTCGTACTTGGGGTTGGAGTAGCCGGTGTGATTCTCGCCGCCGTGCGTGGTCAGCAGGATGGAGTAGTAGTCCTGCGGGTCCAGATAGTCGGCGGCCCAGCGGATGTGATAGCACTCCAAGGCGTTGTTGTGCTCCTGGGCCAGCAGCGCGCCCCACTCCGTCCGGCGGGCCTCGACATTGATGCCCAGGTTCTGTTGCCACATCTGGCGCAGCAGGTCCACGGTCTTGTCCAGGTCGGGGTAGGACTCGCGGTAAAAGATGGGAACGGTCGGGAAGCCCTTGCCGCCGGGGTAGCCCGCCTGGGCCAGCAGCGCCTTCGCCTTCGTCGGGTCGTAGGGGATGCCTTGGAACTTCGGGTCGTAGCCGGGGATGCCTTCGGGCAGGATGTCCTGGGCCACGTCCAGGCGGTTCCGTAGGACAACGTCCTGGATTTTCTTCTTGTCGGTCGCGTATGCCAGCGCCTGCCGGACGCGCACATCCTTGAAGGGCGGGAACTTGAGCTGGTTCAGGCCGATGTAATAGGTCGCGGCGCGCGGGAAGAACTTCACCTGGTCCTTGAGTCTGGCATCCTTCAGGTCGGCATCCAGCGCGTCCTTCTGCTCATCCACGATGTCCAACTGACCCCGGACGTAGAGGTCGTGTCGTGTGCCCGCGTCAATGACGACGGGCCGCTCCTGGCCGGCGATCTTCGGCGGGCCGCCCCAGTAATCGGGGTTGGCGGCGAGGATGACGCGCGCGTCCTTGTCGTAGCGGGCCAGCTTGAACGGCCCCGTGCCTGCGCCCTGCGCCACCTCGGCGTCCGTCAGGCGCGCGTTCGGCTGCGCCTCGGCCTGGGAGACGATGTACCCCGTCGGGTAGGTCAGCGTGTAGATCCAATACGCTTTGGGCTTGGAGATGGTGATGGCGACGGTCATCGGGTCCACGACCTTGACGCCTTTCAGTTCCGCCGTGCCCTTCTCCACGTCCTTCGCGCCGACGATGTCTTCCAGGTAGTTGGTGACGGAGGAGTTGAGGCCCGGATCAAGTGCGCGGCGCAGGGAGTAGTACACGTCCTGCGCCCCGACGGGGTGGCCGTCCTGGAACTTGACTCCGGGGCGGAGATGGAACGTGTAGGTGCGCCCGTCGGGGCTGACCTCCCACTTCTCGGCCAGGGCCGGGGCAATTTTGTTGTCCGGCGTCCACTGCACCAGCCCCTCGAAGACCTGCTGGAGCATGTCAATGGTGGTGCCGTCCTCGACGGTCGCCGGGTCAAAGGTCGTCGGCGCGGCCAGCATCGGCACGCGCAGGGTGTTGCCGGAGGAGCCGTCCTGGGAGTGATGGGCGCAGCCGCCGAGGGTCAGGAGGACCGCCGCGAGGGCCGGCGGCAGGAGACGGAAACGAAAACGCATGGGACCATTATACCCGACGAACCAACCAGAAGAAAAAGAGAGCCAGCGAATCAATTCGCCGCTACGGGCCTGCGGCCGATTGTCCGCCTTCGCGGACAGAGAAGCGTCTCCGCGCAGGCGGAGACTCGGCGCGGAGCGCCACCGAGCGGCGAATTCATCCGCTGGCTCTCTTGTCTGGCTCTCTTGGATCGTCCCCAACCTACAGCAACGTCCCCTGGCCTGGATCGCTGCGGGGCGACGGGGGTTTCAGACCCAGATGCTCCCAGGCGAGGCGGGTGGCGATGCGGCCGCGCGGGGTGCGCTGTAGAAAGCCGATCTGCATGAGATAGGGTTCGTACACGTCCTCAATGGTGTCCCGCTCCTCGGACATGGCCGCGGCGATCGTCTCCACGCCGACGGGGCCGCCGCCGAACTTCTCGATCAGGACGCGCAGCAGCCGGCGGTCGAACTCATCCAAGCCCAGCGCGTCTACCTCCAGCATGGCGAGAGCGGCGCGGGCGACATCCTGGGAGATGTGGCCGTCGGCCTTGACCTCGGCGAAGTCCCGGACACGCTTGAGCAGCCGGTTGGCGATGCGGGGCGTCCCGCGCGAGCGCCGGGCCAGCTCCTGCGCGCCGTCCAGTTCAATGGGCACGTTGAGGATGACGGCGGACCGGGTGATGATCTCCATCAGGTCTTTGGGCGTGTAGAACTCGAAGTTGTGCTGGATGCCGAAGCGGTCGCGCAGGGGCGACGTGAGCAGGCCAGCGCGCGTGGTCGCCCCGACCAGCGTGAAGGGGTTGACGTCCAGTTTAACCGTGCGTGCCGATGGCCCTTGCCCGATCACGATGTCCACCTGGTAGTCCTCCATCGCCGAGTAGAGGATCTCCTCGACGGGGCGGGACAGGCGGTGAATCTCGTCAATGAAGAGGACGCTGCCGCTCTCCAGGTTGGTGAGGATGGCGACCAGGTCGCCGGGCCGCTCGATGGCCGGGCCGGACGTACCGCGCAGGGCCGCGCCCATCTCGTTGGCGATGATGAGCGAGAGGCTGGTCTTGCCCAGCCCCGGTGGCCCGTGCAGCAGCACGTGGTCCAGCGCCTCCCCGCGCCGCTTGGCGGCCTGCAAGAAGATCCCCAGGTTCTCCTTGATCTTGGGCTGCCCGATGAACTCCCGCAGCCACCGGGGCCGCAGGGAGTATTCGTCGTTGTCCTCATCGCCGGGCATCGGAGAGACCATCCGTTCGGGTGTCATGCCGAGATTATACCTGAAAACACTGTTCCACACTTTCTAGGTCGCCATGCGCTCTCACATATGCACCTCGGTCTGATGTTTTTTAAGAGACATCAACACGGCGCGGAGCAGGAGGCCACGTCGCATCCAATGGTTTCTCCTGGAGCTTGTCCGGCCTTGAGACGACCAAAAGGTCAGCCTGTAAAACGTCCATCAGTGCCGGCAGAGAAAGCCACCGTTCCCACGCGACATTGGGGTCATGGATTAGAACGCGGCCTTCGGCTATGTCAAGCACGGCGATGGCATGATTTTCCTGCCCCCACCCCCAGTTGACAACCGCCAGAGCGGGTGGCACTAACCCATCGACGTCGTCGAGCCTGAGCGGTACGGAAGCAACGGCCAATCCAAGCGATCGAGCGGCCCGCTCTATGTTGGGCAAGGGTGTTCCTCGCTTCGTCAATCTTTGTGAGGCGGCGCACTTGCAGCAACGATACCTTCAAGTCCAGTGAGCGGCAAATTAGGTAGAACGCACGTGGACCGCACGAAGGGTCATTGAACGTCCTGGCTCCTGTCAGCACGACCGTCCGTGCGAACGGCACCCAGGCAAATAGCAAAAAAATCATCACACCGCCGGTCAGGGGCACTAGGCCTTGGACTGTTTGGTGAACCGTGTGATGGTTCCTGAGTAGGACTGATCCGAAGAACAGGACCAAAGGCAACAAGGGCCAACCGAAAGTACGGTGGTAGGCCAGCAGGATGGTAACGGCTGGAAACAGAAGCAACGCCGCAATCACAACCGCGAGCGAGGCCCACACCTCATCCTCTGGGTTCAGAGTGGCATGAGGCAGGAGAAGTTGGAGATGCGACTGCCCTCCCGGATCGGTCAGGAGCCACATCAACCACGCCGCCGCCGTGCCGGAGAGGAGGCCAAATGCCCAGGCGTAGCGATCGCTTCTCCATTTGGTC
Source organism: Armatimonadota bacterium (assembly GCA_019239955.1). Classification (GTDB taxonomy): domain Bacteria; phylum Armatimonadota; class Armatimonadia; order Armatimonadales; family Capsulimonadaceae; genus JAFAZD01. The sequence continues at coordinate 4,977 of JAFAZD010000363.1, forward strand.
TTGTCGGGGATGTCTTTGAGCGCCTTGTCGGCGGCCTTGCGAGCGTCGTTGCGCGCGACAGCGCGTCCCCGGCAAGGCCCTTATCTAAAAGAGAGCGGCGGCGAGTTGGGTGTTGTCGATCATACCCCTACCTCAGCCGCATCCTCAATTTCTCTTCGCAGCGAGGGGTGCTGGTACGCGGGCACGATCCGCTCACGAGGGATGCCGGCGTTCATCAGGTCCATGCCGATGCCGGTCTGCGTACCGTCCTTCAGAATCCAGAACTTGCCTTCTGCCAGTTCCACGTGCGCCCAGACGAAGTGGAGGCGCTGGTACCCGTCCCAGCCTTCGTCCAGGAGGAGGTATTGGTCGTGGACGCGGTCAAAGACGGTGAGCGTCCGCGCGTCCTTGGGGGCATAAAACCGGGCCAGTTCGCACAAGACGCGTTCGACCAGATCGCGGTCTTTTTCTAAGGTATCCACTGCCGGACCTCCTCAAGTTCAGGATCAAAATTGAGCAACTTCACGACCCGTCGCCGCAACAGCAGGGCCCCCACGTCCTCCCGAAAGATGCCTTGTGCGGTGGACTCCGGGACAGCGAGGTAGAGTTCCCGATCCGGCTGCTACTCGGCGAGGACCTCATGATACAGCACGAACTGCCCCAAGGCTTCATGTAGGTCCGTGATCTCCGAGAGGCTGGCGAAGGTCTTGACCTCCACAGCAATCTTTCGAGCCTCCTTCACGGCCCCGATGATCTGCTCCGCCCCCAGGTCCACGTACAGCTTACGCTCGCCGATCCGAAGCGTCAGCGGGTCGTCCGTGATCGTCCAGCCGTCTTTGATCAGCGCATTACGGGCGGCATTGTGGAAGCGGTCGTAGGCAGGCATGAGACTCCTGATGGTGTTCGGTCCCTAGTTCTTGTCAGTGCCTTTTGGATGGTCTCCGTCAAAGTCATTTTACCCTTTGTTGTCCGCGCCCGTCAGGATGTTCAGGGAGGCTTTGAGGGCGGCGGCCATGTTGGTCTTGTCGGGGATGTCTTTGAGCGCCTTGTCGGCGGCCTTGCGGGCATCGTTGCGGTTGTAGCCGAGGCCGATCAGGCCGTCCACCACGTCGTTGAAGATGTCCTCGGCGGGGGGCTTCTGGGACTTGGCCTGGAGGGCGTCCACCTTGCGCTCGAAGACCAGGGCGGCCAGTTTGTCGCGCAGTTCCAAGACGAGGCGCTGGGCGGTCTTGAGGCCGAGGCCGGGGATGCGGACCAGGGTTTTGGTGTCCTCGGCGGCGACGGCGCGGGCGAGCGAGTCGGCGTCCATCGCGGAGAGGATGGAGAGGGCGACCTTGGGGCCGATGCCGGTGACGCTCAGGAGTAGTTCAAAGACCTGCTGGTCGCCGGGCTGGGAGAAGCCATAGAGCGAGATCTCCTCGGCGCGGATGTGGGTGTGGATGTGCAGGAACGCCGTCTGGCCCTGCGGCGGCAGGGCGTTGAGGGTGGTGACGGGGACGGAGACCTTGTAGCCGACGCCGCCGACGTCCAGGATGAGAAAGGTCGCGCCGATGTGGGCAAGGGTGCCGCGCAGGGAGGCGATCATGGCGCGAGGGTCCGGGTGGGCTGGGTCAGCTCGTGGCGCAAGGCCATTACAAGGGCGTCGCGGGTGGCGTCGTCGAGCGGGTGGGTCTCGTCGGGGTCGTAATGATTGCCGTAGCGGGTGTCGGTGAACGTCTGTCCGCCGAACTCGCGCGGGGCGGCGTAGCGCGGGTAGATGTGCATGTGGCAGTGCGGGTCCAGGTTCATGTGGAACAGGTAGTTGAAGTGGTCCGGCGCGAACAAGGTTGTCAGGGCCTCTTTGGCTTCCTTCAGGAACGTCCACAGCGACTCGCGTTCGTCGTCGGTGAGGGCGGTCACATCGGTCTCGTGGCGTTTGAGGGCGAAGAAGACGCGCCCCAGCGTGGCCTGGTTCTCGTTGACGGCCATCGTCCAGTGCGCGTTGTCCAGCACGACGCCGCGCGTCAGGTGGCAGAGATTGCAAGTCGGCATGGGGGAATTATACCCCGCCCTCACGACCGGGCGTTCCGGGGAGCCGTCTTTGCGTCATTGTCCAAACGCCCACGCCACCATCAGGGGAAACTCTTCCTGCCAGAACGCATCGCCGTGCGATCCGGGCCGCTCCTTCATGACAACATCCGCACCTGCATCGCGCAGCGCGTCCGCCCACCGAGCCGCGTTCTCGAGGAAGAACGGCTCTCGCGTACCGGCGACGAGGTACGTGCGCGGAATCGAACTCGGCATGACACTGGGCGGCCGGTAACCCCCGCCCGGAGAGGCGCAGAAGATCGTACCGTAGACATTAGGATGGCGGAACCCGACGGCGAGCGCGAACTCTCCGCTTGCCGAGACACCGAACACCGCGGTACGGCCGGCGGGCAACGCGACCCCGAAACGCTTCCGCACCCACCGGCCCACGTCTTCGACGAAGAACCTCTCGTGCGCGGCGAACCGTTCTGGGTCAAAGCCCGGTGAGTACTCGTGGAGACGCAGCGTCTCATCGGCCGGGCGATGTGTACCGACGATCATCGTGGACGGTACGTCGGCCGCCTCAAGGACAGCGCCCCACTGCGAAATCAACTGGCCATCGCCAGCGAACACGACTGCCCTGGGCGGCCCTGGCGGGACATACACCGTGACCTCCCGGCCATAGTCGTACTCCAATGTCTCGGTAATGAGTTCTCCCGTGATGGACATCGTCGATGTCTCCTCGTCAGCGGCGGCGGCCCCGTCAGTCGGGGTCAAGGTGGCTGGTCCTTCGTCGCCGATCCAGTCGCCCGGTCCGAGCGTCACCTCGACAATGTCGGATGCAAGTCCGCTTGGAAGATGAACCGCTGGTACGTCATGGCTGCGACTCATCGCTCCAGCGCTGCCGGTCGGCGTGCCGCAACTCCGCCGTCGTGTCCTGTATGTCGGCAACGAAGCCGGGGTCGGCCATGGCTTCTGCGGCGAGTCGCCGCATCCGCGCATGGCGCAGTTCGCGGGCACGCTGTCGGACGGCCCCGAGGACGAAGTCCGCCTGGGAGGAAGCCAGTCGCAGCTTCACTGCCTCCTGGGCGGCGGCATAGAGATCATCCGAAAGCTCCACCGTGATTGTGTGCGGCGTGGCGGCCGCCTGTGCTGCCGTCAACAAGAGCCTCTTCCCGTCAGTCTTTTCCCAAGAGCAGGGGCGTGGCCGAACTTGGGCGAATGGTAGCCCTCGATGTGTGCTGTTTGCCGCGAGGCCATTGGCCGTTGGCGGTGTTCCCGTTGCGGTTTGCGTCCTCAGAGTCACTCACTCTGGGATAGACCAGTGGCTGGTATGTGGGTGTTCGTGTTACGGTATACAGACCATTCTTGAGCAGGCCACGCCCCCATCGTCACAGGGGTCGCCCTCAGAAGGCGGGGGGCAGTTCCACGAGTTCCGTCTTGTTCGCCTCGCTGATCGCCTGTTTAACCCGCTCGGCGAACTCCTGGATGCGGTCGATCTCGTTCCAGACCTGGCGGCGGGGCAGGCCATAGTCCGTGGTGTCCAGAACATCGTAGCCTTCGGTGATGACCTCCTCCACTTTGAGGCCCTTCTCGGTCAGCGTCTCCTTTTTGCGCTCGATCTTTTTGATCGCCCGATGCACCACGGCCCCTTCCCCCTCGGTGATGACGTTCACGCCTTCGGCGCGGACCGGTGTGGCGCGGGCGATCTCCTCCAGTTTGGGGATGACCTCGTTCTTGAGCACCAGCAGTTCGGGGACGGTGTATTCGCGCAGGACGTTGTCCAGGTCCACCACCTGCGCCCGCGCCCGCTGATTGGTCAGGGAGATGCGCAGGGCCAGGTCGCGGTCGGCGCGCAGCAGGGCGTCAATGTGCGCCTGGCACTCGGCGATGGTGTAGTGGCGCGTGGTGACCTTCTCACTGCCCGGCTCCGGAACGAAGGCGTCCTCGCCCTCGATGGACTTGGTGCGGTAGGCGCGGCGGTCCAGCCCGGCCTGCCCCAGCCGGGCGATCCAGGATTGCAGGTCTGCCCCGAGCTTCTTGCGCTGATTGAAGCCGTCGCTGAGCGTCATCGCCATGACGGTGCTCCTCCGCTAGACCCAGTAGGCGGTGATGGAGAGAATGTCTTCCGAGTAGAGGGACTGGCGCAGGGTCGGCTCGTCAGGGTTGACGAGGAAGACGCTGCCGTCGCCGTCGGCCCGCTTCACCTCCACGATGGGGACGGCGGGCACGGCTCCAAGTTCATCGGCCAAGCGCTGGCGGGCGCGGGCGTCCTCGGCGGGGTCGCGCACGTCGTACTCCACGTACATAACCTTCATCTCGCGCTTCAGGCGCTTGACGTCGGGGTGGTTCGGTTTTCCGTACAGGGTGATGCGGCTAGCCATAATTCGTTTTTCAGTTTCCTTGTCGTATGTTTTCGGGAAGGTACAGCCATATTGGAAAACCTAACAATTTAGAATGCCGAACAATGGACGATGTCAATTATACCCAATTCCCATTGAGGGAGTAAAGTATGCTTGCTAATGATGGTATAATGAAAAGATACTCCGTGAAATAATGAGCGCCCCATGTTCTGCCGAGAATGGTGGCATGGACCTGACCCAGATACAAGCCTGCCCCAAGGACCGCGTCCGCGCCCTCTTCGGCCTCGAACCCGCCGCCCTCGGCCAACTCCTGGCCGCCG
>JAFAZD010000383.1 GCA_019239955.1 Armatimonadota bacterium
GTGGGCCTGGACGAGACGGTGGCGCTGGTGGGCCAGAACGGGGCGGGCAAGACCACCCTCGTCAAGCTGCTCACCCGGCTCTACGACCCCGATGAGGGCCAGATCCTGCTGGATGGCCGCGACATCCGGGAGTACGACCTGGCCAGCCTGCGCCGGGCGATCGGGGTGATCTTCCAGGACTACGTGACCTACTTCTTCAGCGCCGCCGAGAACATCGGGGTGGGCTGGCTCGAGGGGATCGAGGACCGCGTGCAGATCGAGGGGGCGGCGGCCAAGAGCGGGGCGGCGACGGTGATCGAGCGGCTGCCGAGCGGCTACGACACGACGCTGGGGCGCTGGTTCGACGAGGGGACCCAGCTGTCGGGGGGCGAGTGGCAGAAGGTGGCGCTGGCCCGCGCGTTCATGCGCGACGCGGAGGTGCTGATCCTGGACGAGCCGACGGCCAGCCTGGACGCGCGGGCGGAGTACGAGATCTTCGCCCGGATGCAGGCGCTGACGGAGGGCAAGATGGCGCTGTTCATCAGCCACCGCTTCAGCACGGTGCGCCTGGCGGACCGGATCCTGGTCCTGGAGGACGGCCGCATCCGGGAGGACGGCACGCACCAGGAGCTGCTCGCCCTGGGCGGCACGTACGCGGAGCTGTTCAACCTCCAGGCCGCCGCCTACCGCTGAGCGGCTGGCCGACCAGCGCCCGCCGCCCGCCCTCGGGGAAGGTGGGCCGGGTAGAATGAGCATAACCCTATGACGAACGCATCGCCTGAAGCCGCCTCTATGGACCAACCCTCCCTGGGCGAGTCTGCCCGACTGCTGCCGCGTCTGACGCCGGACCTGGAGCGGCGGTTCGGGGCGGAGTATTACGCGCGCATCCGGCCCACCCTGCGGGTGTTGGCGCCGTTTCTGGCCGCCCTGTTCGCCGCCTGCGCCGTCCGCGACTATGCCGACACCCACTCGCTCGGCCTGGCGGCGGCTCAGGACGGGACCCCGGCGGCCCTGTTCCTGGTCGCCTTCGCCCTCACCTGGGTCCCGGCCTTCGGGCGGGTCTGGCAGCCGGCCCTGACGGCGGCCGGCCTGGCGGCGGCCCTGGTCTCGCTGGGCGCGATGGCGGCGTTCCTGGGCATGCCGGCGGCGGACGCCGGGGGGATACCCCACGGGCCGGCGGGCGGGCCGCCCAGCGGGCGCCCGCTCCTCTTCGGGCTGCAGGTGTGCCTGCTGATGGTCTGCCTCACCGTCCTGCGGCTGCGGTTCCGGTGGGCGCTGGCGCTGGAGGCCGGCGTGTTCGGCGCCGGCGTCTGGGCGTTCGTGGCGCACCTGTCCGCCGGCCCCGGCCCCGGCGGCGGGCTGCTGGGCTTCCTGCGGCCCGTGGTCGCCATCCTCGCCGCCGTGCTGCTGGCCGCGCTGGTCAACGAGCAGCTGGCCGTGCGGGCGTTCACCGCCGGGCACCTGCTGGAAGAGGAGCGCAACGACGAGCGGCGGCGTCGGGAGCAGACCGAGGGCCAGCTGCGGGTGCTGGCCCAGGCCATCGGGGGCATCGTCCACGACCTGGGCAACCCGCTGACGACCGTGCAGTTGGGGGCGGACCTGCTGGAGATGCAGGCCGGCTCGGGCAACGCCGCGGCGATCCGGGAGACCAACGGGGCCGTCCGGGAGGGCGCGCAGATGCTCGCCGCCCTGCGCCTGTCCCTGATCGAGCAGACGCGCGTCCTGGAGGGCAGGCCCATCCCCGTAGACCTGCGGCCGGAGCCGCTGCGCCCCATCGTGGAGGCGGGCGCCCGCTTCCAGAGCCCCCGGCTGACGCACGGTCGCGCGGTCTCGCTGGCCGAGGAGGACCTGGAGGTGCGCGCCGACCGCCTGAAGCTGGTTACGGTCTTCATGAACCTGATCGGCAACGCCCTCAAGTACAGCGATGGCGAGGTGCGGGTCGTCTGGCGGGCGGCGGGGGACGCCGTGCTCGTGGGGGTGCTGGACCAGGGCGCGGGGGGGCGGGGCATCTCCGAGGCGCAGGCCCAGCGGCTGTTCGTCCCGTTCGGGCGATTGGACGCCCACGCGCAGGTGGAAGGGACAGGCCTGGGTCTGGTGTCCGCCCGCAAGATCGTGGAGGCTCACGGCGGCGAGCTCTTCATCGAGGGCCACGAGGGCGGCACGCCCGCCTCGCCGCCCTTTACCACTGCTGCGGGCCAGTACCCCTCCCTGCTGGCGCCGGGCTTCCTCACCGGCTTCCTGATCGCCTGCCCGGCCCCGCGCCACCCGGGTGTCACGCGTACCGGGGTCTCCCCGGCAGTACTCACGGCCACATACCATTGAAGAGCAAACATGAACAATAAGGAAAGACGAATGAACAAACGGACACTCTTGGCCCTCACGGCTGCGGCCGGGACGCTGCCGACCGGCCTTGTCGCGGCCTACCTCGCAGGCGCCGCGCCCCACGCCCATGCCACGGTACAGACGGCACCGGCCCCGCAAGCCGATGTACGAGCGGCCTCACCCGCCCCGCCCTTGTTCCCTCCCGTCCGCGAGGCCGCCGTCGTGGACGCCGCGGACGCCTTCCTGGCCATGCTCTCGCCGCAGCAGCGGGCGGTCGCGCAGATCCCGCTCACGCCCCAGAACGCCGCCCGGTGGTCAAACTTTCCCGCCGCGGTCGTCCCGCGCAACGGCGTCTACTTCCGAGACATGACCCCGGCGCAGGAGGCCGCTGCCCTGAAGGTCGCCCGGCTGGCTCTCAGCAAGGAGGGCCTCGCCCGGATGCAGGAGATCCGCGCCACCGACGACGCCTTCGCCAAGTTGGACCGCGGCCCGGGCGGCGGCCCCGGCGGCCGAGGGCGGGGCGGGTTCGGCGGTCCTCCTCCGGGTGGGTTCGGTGGTCCCGGCGGGCCGGGGGGACCGCCCGGCGGCTTCGGCGGGCCGGGGGGGCCGCCGCCCGGCGGCTTTGGCGGCCCTGGCGGGAACCTCTTCGGCCACGGCAACTACATCATCGCGTTTCTGGGCCAGCCGTCGAAGACGACGCCCTGGCTGCTCCAGCTCGGCGGCCACCACCTCGCCTTCAACATCTACTACAAAGGAACGGCCGGCGCCGCGACGCCCTACTTCGTCGGCGTACAGCCGAATGTCTGGAAGGACGCGAGCGGCAGGACGCACACCCCGCTCGCGCCGATGCGCGACGCCCTGTACGGCCTGCTCCACTCGCTCACGCCGGAGCAGTTGACGCGGGCGCGGCTCGACGCCAGCTTCAGCGACGTGTACGTCGGCCCCGGCCGCGACGGCCAGTTCCCCGCCCACGAGGGAGTGCCGGTCTCCGCGCTCTCCGCCGCGTCGAAGAACTGGGTCAAGCAGGCCATCGCCGCCTGGACCGGCGACTCCGCCCAGGGCGCTACATATCAAAAGCTCTATTATACGGAACTGAATCGGACGAAGGTGGCCTGGTCGGGCGCGACGGCCCTGGATACGGAGGGCGACTACGCGCGCATCGACGGGCCGCACGTCTGGATCGAGTTCTGCTGCCAGGGTAGCGACCATTACCACACGATCTGGCGCGACCGGGCAACCGACTACGGCACCGAATTTCGCTTCTGAGGGACCGAATGCGACGACTGTTTCTCGTGCTCCTATTATTGATGACGATGGCCCCGGCCTGGGGCCACGCGATGCCCAGCTCGGATGTCATCCTGCGCCTGCAACGGGGCGGGATCGGCGCCCGGCTGATCCTGCCCATTATTGAACTCAGGCTCGGCTGGCAGAAGCCGCTGCCGATGGACGCCGTCGAGACCATCCGGCAGTATGGGCCGGAGCTCAAGGGCTACGTCATCCAACACGTCCGCCCCACCGCCCCGGACGGGCGGCCGTGGACGGTGAGGATTCAGTCACTGACGCCGATCGCCGCGCAGGCCCCGAACGGGTTCGTGGCGTCGAGTCCGGACGTCCAGGTGGACCTGACGATGACTCCGCCGCCCGACGCCCCCACGGACCGGCTGACTCTCCACTACGACGTCATCTTCCACCGGCTGATCACCCACACGGCCATCGTGTCCCTCGCGAGCGACTGGCGCAACGGCGTGGTGGGCGGCTCACCCGTGCTTCTCGGGACCATGCGGGACACGCAGCCCTCCATGGTCATCGACCGCTCCTGGGGGAGCTGGTTCCGCGGCTTCGCGGCGCTCTTCCGCCTGGGGGCACGGCACATCGCCGAGGGCACGGACCACCTGCTGTTCCTGCTGGCGCTTCTGCTCCCGGCCCCTCTGGTGGCGGCCGGGAGGCGTTGGGGCGGCTACGCAGGGGCCAGGGCGGCGCTGCGGCGGATCGTGAAGATCGTGACGGCGTTCACGGTCGGCCATTCGGTCACGCTGCTCCTGGGGGCGCTGGGGTGTGTCCACCCGCCGGAATCCCTGATCGAGTCCGCGATCGCCCTGTCGATCTTCGTCTCCGCGGTCCACGCGCTCGTCCCCATTTTCCGGGGCAAGGAGATCTTCATCGCGGGCGGCTTCGGCCTGGTGCATGGCCTCGCGTTCGCGGCGACGCTGACGGAGTTCGGGCTGGACCCGCTGACAATGGCGTCCAGCGTCCTGGGGTTCAATCTGGGCATCGAGGCGTTCCAGCTCCTGGTCATCCTGATCACGATGCCCTGGCTGATCCTGCTGGCCCGCACACGGCTGTACCCGCCCCTGCGCGTCGCCGGCGCGTGCCTGACCGGCGTGGCCGCCCTGGGCTGGATGGCGGAGCGCGCCCTGGGATGGAACAACCCGGTCGGCGTCTGGGTGGACCGGGCCGCGGCCCACGCCCTTGTGATTGTGGCGGGGCTGGCCCTGCTGTCCCTGCTCGCATCCCTGGGCGGCGTGGCGGCGTCAGGCCGCCACGGTCCGCCCGCCGAGGCCGGGTAGGCGCTCCGAATTGGGCGTTTGGGGACGCCTTGCCAGAAGTCTACTGATGGCCGACGACGGAGTGGGGCACGTACGGCTCCTCCAGGAACGCGACCTCCTCCGGAGTCAGGCGAACGGCCAGGGCGCCGACGGCGTCCTCCAGGTGCGTGATCTTCGTCGCCCCGATGATCGGCGCCGCCACCGGCTGCTTCTGCAGCAGCCAGGCTAGCGCGATATGAACGCGCGGAACCCCGTGCTTCTCCGCGATTTCCGCGACCCGCTCCACGACCCGTCGGTCGGTCTCGGCTGTCGCGTCGTATTTGCTCTTGGCGACCTGGTCGGTCTCGGAACGGAGCGTGCTCTCCGATGACCAGTCCCGCGTCAATCTTCCGGAGGCGAGCGGGCTGTACGGGATCACCCCGACCCCCTCCGCCCGGCACAGCGGCAGCATCTCCCGCTCCTCCTCCCGGTACAGCAGGTTCAGGTGGTCCTGCATCGAGACGAAGCGGGTCCACCCGTGCGTCTCGGCGACGTGCAGCGCCTTCTGGAACTGCCACGCCCACATGGCGGAGGCGCCGAGGTAGCGGGCCTTGCCGGCCTTCACCACGTCATGCAGCGCTTCCATCGTCTCCTCGATCGGGGTCTGGGGGTCCCAGCGGTGGATCTGGTAGAGGTCCACGTAGTCCGTCCCCAGCCGCGTCAGGCTCTTGTCGATCTCGCTCAGGATCGCCTTGCGCGACAGCCCCGCGCCATTCGGCCCGTCATGCATCCGGCCGTGTACCTTGGTGGCGAGGACGACCTCGTCGCGATTGGCGAAGTCCTTCAAAGCGCGTCCGAGGATTTCCTCACTTTTCCCCAGAGAATAGACGTTGGCCGTATCGAAGAAATTGATCCCAATCTCGAGGGCTTTCTGGATGATCGGCCGGCTGTTTTCCTCGTTGAGCACCCATTTGTGAACCCAGCGCTCCGCGTCCCCGAACCCCATGCAACCGAGGCAGATGCGGGACACGTCCAATCCGGTGTTTCCCAGCTTCGTGTATTCCATCTGATTTTTCTCCCTTTTCAGTATCCGTGTTCAGGCGGAAGCCGGCTCATTGACCGTATTGCTCGTCGGTGACCTTCTCCAGCCAGGTGACGGGGCTGCCGCCCTGCCGCTCCTGGATGGCGATGTGGGTCATGGCCGTGGTCGGCGTCGCCCCGTGCCAGTGCTTCTCGCCCGGCGCGAACCAGACCACGTCGCCGGGCCGAATCTCCTCAATCGGCCCACCCTCGCGCTGCGCCCACCCGAGGCCCGCCGTCACGATCAGGGTCTGGCCCAGCGGATGGGTGTGCCAGGCGGTGCGCGCGCCCGGCTCGAAGGTAACGCTCGCGCCGGCGGTGCGCGCCGGCTCGGGCGCCTGGAACAAGGGGTCAATTCGCACCGTTCCAGTAAACCACTCGGCCGGTCCCTTGCCGGAAGGTTGTGAGCCGCTTCGCTTGATGTCCATTTGCTTGACCTCCATTTACTTAAAATCATCGTGCGAGGGGGAGCATCACGGTCCATGGGGCAGGCATTCTATTGGCAAGAACTCCACGACACCCGAAGGAGGCAAGTGTTCCCCTCCCACTTCTGTCTTATTCTACACCGTTCCGAGGGGAGAGCGGTAGAACATTTCTCGATGATCATTGGCTGATTCTACAAACTTTCCAGGAAAGGCGACGGGGGGCGTGGGGAGGTGGTACAATGGGTTTATGAACAACTGGAATGCAGACGGGGCCGAAGGGAGGGAGCTGAGGGCCAAGGTCAACCGGGAGGAGCTGGTCGGGCGCATCGCGCGGGCCGTCCGCGACGACGGAGTGGTTCAGCCGCTGAGGGGCCTGCACCTCGCCCGGGCGTCCTCGGTGACGGGGCTGGCCCACGGCGTGGCCTACCCCTCTTTCTGCGTCATCGCTCAGGGCGCCAAGGAGGTCTACCTCGGTGAGCATTGCTACCGGTATGACCCTTATCACTACCTGCTCGCTACGGTCGAGTTGCCCGTCGTCACCCAACTCGTCGAGGCGTCGCCGGAGCGGCCGTACCTGAGCCTGCGCCTGGAGCTCGACCCGGCGCTTGTCGCTTCCGTCATGCTCGAAGCCGGCCTGCCATCGCCCCGGCGGGAGGCCGGCGATGCGCGGGCCATCGCCGTCAGCCCACTGGACACGGATCTCCTGGACGGCGCGGTCCGGCTGGTGCGGCTCGTGGATACGCCGCCGGCCGAGGCGCGGGTCCTGATGCCCCTGGTCACCCGCGAGATCCTCTTCCGGCTGCTCGCCGGGGAGCAGGGCGCGCGGCTCCGAAACCTCGCCGTGCTGGGCGGCCACACCGACCGCATCGCCCGCGCCATCGAGCGGCTGCGGAATGACTACGACAAGCCGCTGCGGATCGAGGGACTTGCGCGCGAGCTGGGGATGAGCCCGTCGGGCTTCCACGAGCACTTCAAGGCGGTCACGGCCATGAGTCCCTTGCAGTTCCAAAAGCAGGTGCGGCTCCAGGAGGCCCGCCGCCTGATGCTCGGCGAGGACCTGGACGCCGCCAGCGCCGGCTTCCGAGTGGGCTATGACGATGCCTCCCACTTCAGCAGGGAGTACAAACGGCACTTCGGACAGTCGCCCATGAAAGACGTCCAACGGCTGCGACGGGCGGCGACGGATGCAACGAACGCTTAAGCCCCGCCCTTCCTGCGAGACCGTCCGCCGGGTGCCGATCCCTGCCGGGCAGGCACGAAACCGACCTGCTCTCGACCCGTCGGGGGCAGCCGCGGCAACCCAGAGAAGACCCGCCAGAGTGGACGGTCTGCAATTTGCTTTCCGGTTTCACGGAGCACCCTTCACCGACGAGCAGGCATAATGACCAGGTACACGCTCGACACTGCTCTCGCCATTGTCCTCTGTAGAGAAGGCCGAATCCCAGCCCTCAAAATGACAGCCCTGATTGGAAGAACCGCCATCAGGCAAGCGAACGGCCACGGCAGCGATGCTCCGGCCCGCTCGCTTACCTTGCCAGTATTCTTGCTAACCGATCATGCAACTGCTTGGTGGTGGGCCAATCCACGAGATGATGCAGAACGTCCCCTAGCTCGTAGAGGTCAATGCGTTTTTCTAGGTCCGGGAAATCAAACAACTCCGGGTAAAACTCCCCATACCACTCCAGAAGCCGTTGATAATCGTCTACAGCGGCATAGGACTCCATTTCCACACTCATGAACAAATGGGGACGTTCCGACATGATCCTGACGATCGAGAGTCGGTAATCTATCGAGGCAATACTCACTCCTTCGAGGTCTATCAACGTCGTGAAGCGATTCCGAGTGTTGATCAGCATATTATCAAGCTGGACATCCCAGAACACCAGGCCAAGATGCTGGGCCTCCAGAACAGAAGCCGTCTCCTGGATGTATTTCGCGATGTCCTTCCGGGTGACTTCGGGCAGGATTCCTTTCTCCTGGATCGTGGAGAGCGCCCTGAACAGGCCATTCACTGTTTCGTCTTTCCACACAGGATTCGGGTTCAGACCAAATTGACGGGCGTACTTCGCACGGGGAAAATGATCAATGCGCCTTAATTGCCGGCAGAGGTCTTCGATAAATTTCTTGCGCTGACAATCATCCAAGAGGTGCCAGCGCTGACCCGCCGGTTCCGCCTCGATCTTTGGATAGATCATGTAAAACTTGTTCAGGAGCGTTTTCGAGGTATCAGCGACCACGGGCCTGGGAATTGGGACCTGACCGTACAAGGCTTGGTACAAGAAGGTCTCCCGCTCAAAGTTGGGTTCGTTCGTCGTATTGACACAGACCTTGAGGATGTATCTATCGACCGCATACACTTCATTCGTAAACCCTGTGGTTAGCCTGCTGATGAATGGGTTCTGTGCCAAATCGTGCTGTCTGAAGATCGCGGTGATCTGTTCCGTAGTCAGAAAGTTCGCAGTGTTCATGGTTCTATCAGCAGTCTACCCGCGCGTCATGTTTGCACCGATTGCTTTGTTCCCGGTGGCGAGCCGTTTGGACCAGTGCGTGAACTCCGGGGTTGCCTTGGGCTGTGGGCGGAAGACGTCCCCGTTCTTCATCGCCCACGGCGACAACGACCGCACCGTGCCCCACAACCAGAGCGAGCTTCTGTACGCGGCCCTCCGCAGGGCGGGCGTCGCGGCCACCCTGTATACGGTCCACGGTGCCGACCACGTCTCCCTGAGGGCTACTCCTGAGCAGATGCGGCGGCTCGACGTGGCGACAGACGCAGTTCTCAGCGGCGTCCTGCTTGGCTGACAAGCGCCATTATCGCGTCAGCGCCAGCCGCTGTAGGGTGAGCAGGCTAGAGCAACGCCCGCGCCGCCGCCACATCCTCGGGCTTATCCACGTCCGTCCCGATCTCGGCTAACTCCGTGACCACTGCCGTCGCCCGGCAGCCCAGCACCCGCGACACCGCTGCCTCCAGCATCGGCACGGAGAGGATGCCGGGCCGAAACGCCTGCGCCAAGGCGATCCGTGCCAGCAGCCCCCAGCCGAGCATCCGCCCCAGTTGCAGGGGCCGCTTGCGGGCCGCATAGGCCCGCAGGATCGTCCCCCGGTGCTCGATGACAATGCGCGGGTTGAGCAGCATCACGTTGCCGCCCGTGAACGTCCCCTCCCGCACCTTCAGCGTCGTCCGGCGCATCTGGGGGAACCGCGCTAGACAAACATCAATGGGGATGATGGGGTAGCAGAAGTCCGCCCCCGTCGCCGCCGCCCGCCCGACAAAATCCTCCACCGCCGCCGCCGTCAGAAACGGGATGTCGGACGTGACGGCCAGTACCGGTCTCTCCGGCCCCCCCTGAATCGGGGGCCGGGGGGCCTCCTCGCTCGCCCGAAGCCCCGCAAAGAGGTTGTCTACCAGGGTCGCGCCGGGGGCGAGGCGCTCATAACCTGTATTCTCCGGCACGTCCCCGACGACGAAGATGCGGCCGATACAGGAAGCCTCGCGCAGTGCGGCAATCACATACTCCAGCATCGTCCGGTCGCCCAAGCGCACCAGTGCCCGGTTCTCCACGCCCGTCGCCGCCTGCATCTCGGCGCTGTTCTTCCCGCCCGCCAGCACGACGGCGTCCACCCGTATGGTCAACTCTCGCCCCCTACGGTCTGTGCCACCCAGACCTTGCCGATGTTCGCCTCCCGCGCCCGTTCCGCCAGTCGCTCCGCCGCCACCCGGTTACGGCAGCGGCAGAACAGCGCGGAGCCGCTCCCGCACAGCAACGGCGGCGTCCCCGGCTCCCGCTCCGGCGCATCGTGCAGAAACATCCGGGCCGCTGCGATCTCCGGGACATCCCGCGCGACCTGTTCAAAGTCGTTGGCAACTTGCTGCCCACCCTTCAGCCAGGCCGCCGTCGCCTGTCCCGGAACGCGCCCCGGCAGGGCATCCAGTGCCGCATACGCCCATGCCGTCGAAACACCGACCGATGGCTTGACAATGACCAATTCCCAAGCCGGCTTCAGCGGTGGCAGCGACGTCACCCGCTCGCCCAGACCCTCTACCAGCGCTGTTCCCCCCGTGAGAAAGAACGGCACGTCCGCGCCGAGTTCCGTCGCCAAGGCCGCCATACGGCTCGACGACAGGTTCAGTCCGAACAGGGCGTTGACGGCCCGCAGTGCCGCCGCCGCGTCGCTGCTGCCCCCGCCTAGGCCGGCCTGCGACGGGACGCGCTTCTCCAGCCGGATGTGCAGGCCGGACTCGCTGCTGGAAATGGCGCCACGCTCCACCGCCTCCTGGTGCATCCGTCCCGCCGCCCGATGCACCAGATTCGACCCGTCCGTCGGTACGCTCGCGGCCTCATCCCCGGTCACTTCCAGCCGCACCCCCGGCTGATGGGGCGTCCGCGTCACGGTCAGCGTGTCGTGCAGGCCGACTGTCTGCATCACCGAACGTATCGCGTGGTAGCCGTCCGCGCGCCGCGCGCCCACGTCCAGCGTCAGGTTGATCTTGGCATGGGCCGGGACGGTGATGGTGTTCATGTTAGGATCAGAGGAGGCAGCGAATGAATTCGCCGCTTCCGGCGAGGACGCCGAGTGTCCGAGGGTAAGGTCACGAAATCTGACCTTTTCTTTACGCCCTGGGATTACTCACAGCCGGTGTCGCGCCTGGCGGGGCAGGGTCTCGGCGATGGCCTCCTCGAAGTCCGCCGCCTTGGCCGTGCGGTAGTGAGGCAGATGTGAAAACACCTCGCCCAGACGCCGCGCGCCGTACTTGTCGTCACAGGTCAGAATCTGCCCGATCAGGTAGCGCATCCCGGTGTCGTCCGTGCGTGTCGCCATCGTGGGGCTTGGTCCGGCCTTCTTGTAGAGGGCGAGGGCGGGGGCGATCAGCAGCCGCTGGAAGTTCGGCCAGCCGCTGAAGTCGCCCCAGACTTGTGCCACCAGCGCCGGCCCGCCTTGCGCCCGCGCGATCCAGCGCGTGATGAGCCGCTCCCCGTAATACCCGTTCGCCCAGTATTCGGGCGCGGAGTACCCCCCGATGGGCGGCAGCGCCAGGTGGCCGTACTCGTGCGTGATCTCCCGGATCCACTCGATGGAACTGCGGGGCGTGTCCAGGTCGTAGAAGTAGATGTTGGAGCGCCACTGCTCGCCGCCGGTCTGGCCCTTGCGGCACAGCCAGACATCGAATGGCGTGTCCCCGTTCAGGGCCTCGCGTCCCGTCTGCTGCGTCAGGGTCCGGTGCGCCAGGGCCAGCAGGCCCCCAAAACGCGCCGCCAAGTCCGCGTCGCCCGCCTGCGTGTAATGCACGCGGCACAGCAGCCGGTTTGTGTTCTCCGCATCGGCGGGAACATAGATGTAGGTCACATGAGAGAAAGCCCAGCCGTGCTGCGACTCCGTCGCGGGCGTCGGCAGGAACGCCAGGGGAACAACGCGCATCCCCAGGTTGTTGGGAAGAGGGGCGGTGTCCACCGGCAGGCTGGGGAGCCACGCCGATGGGAGTCGGTCCGGCAGCCCGTCCTCCACGGCCTCCTCAATGGCCCGAATCGCGTCCTGATTCTGCGGGTCATCCTTCCGCGCAGCCACCAGCGCCGCCAGGTCGTTTTGTGAGGTTTGAAACTTTTCCGGCACGGGGCTGTCCAAAGAAGTGGCGTCCGCCCGCACGGTCGGCGGGGACCACAGCAAGACGCATCCCAGCAGGAGCAGCGAGGCCGACACCCGGCAGAGCAGTGAAGACACAAGCATAGGCCCATTATAGCACACAAGGCAGTAAACCCATGAGAACGCCTCCCGCATGGTCCCTCGCCGCGCTGGCCCTGTGTGGCCTGACGTTCGCGGCGTCCGTGCCGCCCGCCTTCGCCCAGAACACCCCCCCGGCCCTTTCCGATAAGGATAAGCATCAGGCGGACGAGGAAAGCAAGCAGGGCGCGGAGGTCGCGGACGAGGTCGCCAAGCAGATGAAGCTGGTGACGGATCCGAAGGTTCTCGACCGCGTCAACACGATCGGCCAGCGACTCGCCGCCGTCGCCAACTCCACGGTCATCCCCGCCGGATTCGGCAACGACCACGTCTACCCCTTCAAGTGGACCTTCCACGTCGTCCAGGACAAAAACGTCAACGCCTTCTCCCTGCCGGGCGGCTACGTCTACGTCAACTCCGGCCTGCTGGACATGGTCCGCTCCGACGACGAGCTGGCGGGCGTCCTCGCCCACGAGATCACCCACGCCGCCCACCACCACGTCGCCGCCCTCTCCCACGCCGAGAGCAAGATGAGCACCGAGACCTTCATCGCCCTGATCGCCGCCGTGCTCGCCCACGTGCCCACCGATACCATCGCCAAGGGGGCGACCTTCGGCCAGTACGCCCAGATGGGGGAGATCAACAACAAGTACAGCGAGGCCGCCGAGCGCGACGCCGACCACGGCGGCACGATCATCATGCAGAAGGCCGGCTACAACCCGGTGGGGATGCTGACCTTCATGGAGCGCCTGGCGGACATCGAGAAGCGCAGCCCGGATATTGAGCTGGGCATCCTGCGCGACCACCCCTACACCACCGAGCGCGTCGGCCTGATCCGCGCCCAACTCGCGCAGATGAAGGTCCCCATCACCTTCCATGCCGTGCGCACCGTCTCTGGCGGCTTCCGTGCCAGCGTCCAACCCGGCACGGTGGCCCAGACCCAGCGCATCGTTTTCAACAATCAGACCGTCGCCACCCTGGCCGACCCGGATGGGACGCGCGCCCGTGCGTCGGTGGAAATGCTCAACGACCTGCTGGACAAGGGCCTGCAACTGTATCAGGTGGAGGCCCGTGACGGCACCGTCTACGCCGCCGACCGTCCGGTACTCACCATCACCCCGGCGGATGCGGCCCTGTCGCCGGGCGCGACCGCCGACTCTCTCGCCGCCCAGGCCAGTCAGACCATCCGTAACGGCCTCTACGCCCAGTCCTTCGTCGTCAGCCAGCCGAGTCTATAACCCTTGACAAGCGCTGGCTGGAAGTGCTACGATAGTAGCAGTCTTCTGTGGGGGTGTAGCTCAGTGGGCAGAGCATTTTCCGTCTGCCGCCTCCTTGCCCGGCGACGGGCCGAAGGTGAATGGTTACCGGTCGCAGGTTCGAATCCTGTCGCCTCCGCCACAAAGCGCTTTGGGGCGGGCCGGAGCGGTTGGGTTATCTTCTACCAGACCCCCAGCCGCGACAATTTGCCCGTCTCAAAATTTCTTCCACTTTTTTCGTCAAAGGGCTTGACAAAACCGAAAACGCCCGTGTATAATACCCCCTGTTCCGAATTTTGCGAAGGGAGCAGCCGGCATTCCATGTCCGCTTGCGTGAAGACCTCCAAAACTTCATATCAGCATCAGGCCATAGCCGGCCGCATCCGACCGTGTGCGGGCCGTGCGTTCACGCCCGCCCTATGGCTCAATAGCCAGCGCACCGGACATCGCCCCTTTGCAGGAGGAAGACTGGGTTAATCCGCATAACTCAGCCCAGCGTTTTTGAAGACGCCCACTGCAAAGGCCATTCGCCTCGCAGCGGGCGTCTTTGTTTGTGCTGATTCTGGTCGGGCCGGTGCTCGTGGGTTATCCTCACCCGGAGGCAGTCTGGAAAACTGCGCCAGCCCTGTTGCTGGTTCCACCCCACGGCAACCCTTGTCTGATCGAACGGTCTTTGGAGAGTGTGGCGGAACAGCAGACGCGCGTCGCTCGCCGCAAGGCGATCTCCGTCGCCGCCCTTTGCCCAGACACGGGCCGCAGGCGCATGGTTATCTGGGACGGCGTGGTGGCAACACCGTGCGGGTTCAACTCCCGCCACTCTCCATCTCTGGGAAGGCTTGTTCGGGCCGAAGCCGGTGGGTTATCTTGTACGAGAGGAACGACCCCACCGACATGCCCTTGCCCGGACAACTGCCAGCGAACTTTCGAGGCGTAGCTCAGGGGCAGAGTAGTCCCAGCCCTGAAGGGCCGGGCTAGGGAAAGCCGGCTGAAGCCGGCTGCGTGGGCGACAGCCCCATTCATGGGGCTTCTTTCGGCATTAGCCCGGCCATTCATGGCCGGGAACCCTGTTCGGGCCGAAGCGGGTGGGTTATCGGAAACTTGGTTCGACTCCAACCCCGGCAACGGGTGATCCCATCGGCAGCCCCTTGCCCGAACGACCTTTGACGACCTGGAGAGTGTAGCTCAACGGCAGAGCACGAAAAACCCGTTGTCCGCCCTTTGCCCGTCTGCGGGCCGTTGGAGGACGGTTATCGCTCATAACGACGAGGTCGGGCGTTCGACTCGCCCCGCTCTCCGCCACATCCTTTTTGCTATTATTGCTATTTTGTACGGGCCGGATCGGCTGGGTTATCACTCGTCTCAGAAACGAACCCGGAAACACCCCAGCCGGAACACTTGCCCGTCCGCTTCCCTTCCCTGACAGGGAGGGGACAGGCCGCTTGCGGCCAGGGGTAGGTTCCCCGGAGGACGACGATGAACTACTTGAAGAACACGCTGAACAAGAAGACGACGCCGCAGAGCCAGCCGATCCCCGGCTCGGCCCAAGTCGCCAACAGCGCGGGCGGCTATGCCTTCGCCGTGGACGACTGGACGCGCCTGACCCGCTTTTTGGTGCTCGGCGCTGAGGGCGGCACGTACTACATCGGGGAGCGGACGCTGACGCTGGAGAACGCTGAGGCGGTCAAGCGCTGCATCCAGAGCGACGGCCCGCGAGTCGTGCGCGAGATCGTCGCCGTCTCCGACATGGGACGCGCGCCCAAGAACGACCCGGCCCTGTTCGCCCTCGCCATGTGCGCCGCGCTTGGTGACGACGCCACGCGCCGGGCGGCACTGGCCGCTCTGCCGCAGGTGGCGCGCATCGGGACGCACCTGTTCCACTTCGCCGCGTATGTGGACGGGATGCGCGGCTGGGGGCGCGGTCTGCGCCAGGCCATCGCCCGCTGGTACAACGCCCAGGACGCCGGCAAACTCGCCTACCAGGCGATCAAGTACGGGCAGCGCGACGGCTGGAGCCACCGCGACCTGCTGCGCCTGGGGCACCCGACCCCGGCGACCGAGCAGCACACGGCCCTGTACCACTGGATCACCCAGGGCTGGCCGGGCGTCGGCGACGCGCCGCACCCGGACCCCGCGCTGCGCCCGGTCTGGGCCTGTGAGCGCCTCAAGCGGGCGGCGGACGCCCGCGAGGCGGCGTCGCTGATCCGCGACCACACCCTGCCGCGTGAGGCCGTGCCGACCCAGTGGCTGGGCGACCCGGCGGTCTGGGAGGCGCTGCTGGAGCAGATGCCGATGACGGCCCTGATCCGCAACCTGGCGACCCTGACCCGCGTGGGCCTGCTCACGCCGCAGTCGGACGCCACCCGCAAGGTGATCGCCCAGGTCACGGACAAGGCGCGCTTGAAGAAGGCTCGCGTTCACCCCATCGCCGTGCTGTCGGCCCTGAAGACCTACGCGCAGGGCCGGGGCGAGCGCGGCCAGAACACCTGGACTCCCGTGGCGAAGGTCGTGGACGCGCTGGATGCGGCGTTCTACGCCTCGTTCGGCAACGTGGAGGCGACGGGCCGCCGCTGGCTGCTGGCGCTGGACGTGTCCGGCTCCATGGGCGGCCCGCCCATCGCCGGCACGCCGGGCCTGACCCCGCGCATCGCCTCCGCCGCCATGGCGATGATCACGGCGGCGACGGAGCCGGAGCACCAGATCGTCGCCTTCAGCGCCCCATCGGGGGGCGGCGGCTACGGCGGCCAGTGGGGCGGGCAGTCGGGCCTGACGCCGGTGACGATCTCGCCGCGCCAGCGCCTGGACGACGTCATCCGCGAGACGGATAAGATTCCGTTCGGGGGCACGGACTGCGCGCTGCCGATGGTCTACGCGCTGAAGAACAAAATGGCGGCGGACGTGTTCGTGGTTTACACGGACTCGGAGACCTGGGCGGGCAAAATCCATCCGGTCCAGGCCCTGCGCGAGTACCGCCAGCGCATGGGCATCCCGGCCAAGTTGGTGGTCGTGGGAATGACCAGCAATGGTTTTTCCATCGCCGACGCTAACGACGCCGGTATGCTCGACGTGGTCGGATTCGACACGGCCACGCCGCAACTGATGAGCGACTTCGCCCGGCAGTGACACCGTAGGGGCATGGCATGCCATGCCCCTACGGCCTTGCAGAGACTTTGTATTACCCGACGTGGAGAAGGAAACCGGGGTAGGGGAGGATAATACCATTGCGGGAGGAAGGGAAAATGGCAAACACCGGCCCTGACGTGATTGAAGAGCTGGAAGACTTCCAGAAGGCGCGCTATGAGGATCGGGACGCCGCCCCCGCGAAGGCCAAAGACGAGTACCGCAATTACGAGGCGGAGGCCCGGCCCACCGTCAGGGAATTCTACCGGCTCAACCATCAGGGCCAGACCTTTGACTTCGTGCAGGCCAAGAAGGCGGAGTACCTGCCGAAAAGCAGGGCGGCGATGAGCATCTGGGGGGCGATGGAGTTCCTCAACACCCTCGTGGACGACAGCGACCCCGACACCGACCTGACCCAGATCGAGCACCTGCTGCAGACCGCCGAGGCGATTCGCGCCGACGGCCACCCCCGCTGGTTCATCCTGACGGGGCTGATCCACGACCTGGGCAAGATTCTCTGCCTCTGGGGGGAGCCCCAATGGGCGGTCGTCGGCGACACATTCCCCGTCGGCTGCGCCTACAGCGACAAGGTGGTCTTCCCGGAGTTCTTCGCCCTCAACCCGGACAGTCGCAGCCCCGCGTACCAGACCTCCTGCGGCATCTACGAGCCGCACGGCGGACTGGATAGGGTCCATCTGTCGTGGGGCCACGACGAGTATCTGTATCAGGTCGTGAAGGACCATCTGCCGGACGAGAGCCTGTACATGATCCGGTACCACTCCTTCTACGCCGCCCATCGGGAAGGCGCCTACGCGCACCTGATGAGCGACCGGGACCGCGAGATGTTCCGCTGGGTCCGCGCCTTCAACCCCTACGACCTTTATTCCAAGACCCCGGCTCGTCCCGATGTCGCCCGCCTCAGGCCCTTTTATGAAGACCTGATCGCCGAATACTTCCCGCCGACCCTGCGCTGGTGATGGGCGCGAAATCATGACGGGGCAGGCGCGTTATCAATAACTGATGTGACGCAGCGCCCTGCTTGCCCGGCGAATGAATTCGCGGGCTTGATTGATACGAAGTCGCTGCGCGATTCAAGTCGTCAGTCCCGCAGGGACTTTGTTCACGCAAGCCCGCGAATTCATTCGCCGGGCATCAGAGCGGGATGGCTCCGTGCAAAATCAGTCAATGACATGGACAGTTCCTCTTCGCTGCTCCGCCTGGACGGCCTGACCAAGTGCTTCGGCAAGTTCGTCGCCGTCCACGATCTGTCCTTCGCCGTGAGCGGAGGCGAGATCGTCGGGCTGCTGGGGCCGAACGGGGCGGGCAAGACGACCACCATCCGCTGCATCACGTCCATCCTCCAGCCCAGCGCCGGGCGCATCCTGATCGGCGGCCACGACATCGTCACGCAGACGGAGGCGGCCAAGCGCGAGCTGGCCTACGTGCCGGAGGTCCCCAGCCCCTATGATATGCTGACCGTGATGGAGCACCTGCGCTTCGTCGCGGCGGCCTACGACCGGGAGGACGAGATGGCGCGCGCCGAGGAGATTCTGCGGCGGCTGGACCTATGGGAAAAGCGCCATGAGCTGGGGCTGAACCTGTCCAAAGGCATGAAGCAGAAACTGGCCTGCGCCTGCGCGTTCATCCACTGCCCCCGGATTTACTGCTTTGACGAGCCGCTGATCGGCATTGACCCCAAGGGGGCGCGCGAGCTGAAGGACATGCTGGCGGAGCGGCGCGCTGCGGGCGACGCCGTGCTGGTCTCCACCCATATGCTGGATACGGCGGAGCGCCTGTGCGACCGCGTGATCATCATGCACCGAGGCGAGGTGGTCGCGCAGGGGACGATGGAGGAACTGCACGCGCGCCTGGCGATGGGCACGGGCGCGACGTTGGAGGACATGTTCCTGCGGCTGACCGAGGAGGGCGCGGCCGGCCCGACTTGACGCGGCAGGGCCGTTCCGTTCTCGTGCGGGGTGGCCCGGCGACTGAAGTCGCGGCTGTTCAGAACGCTGTCGGCCTCCGCCGACGCAGAACTGCCTGCGCTGCCGGAACGTCCCCGAAGGGGGACAATGCTTTGCAGAGCCGCGACTTCAGTCGCCCGGCTCACTGGCCGTCCCGGTTCCCGGTGGGGAAGACCCTGATGTGCCCTCTGCTTCTGCTGACGCTCTGGCAGATCAAGAACACGCTGCTCCATACGCTGCGCAGCCCGAAGAAGCTGGCCCCGCTGCTGCTGATGGCGGCGTACACGGCCTGGATGTGGTGGATGATGGGGCACACGCCGGCCGGGCGCCAGGCCGGGCCGAACGTGGCCCATCTGCTTCGGCAACACCGCGCGCTCTTCCACACGGGGCTATTCCTGTCTCTCACGCTGTTCGGGACGGCGACCTTGGAGCGGGGGTTCGTAGGCGGCTCGCTGCACTTCGTCCCGGCCGATGTTGACTACCTGTTCGCCGCGCCCTTCTCGCGGCGGCTGGTGCTGCTGTTCAAGGTCGGCCTGCCGGTGCTGGCGACGGCGGCGTTCGCGGTGGCGATGGCCGTCTATTCCCTCTCTCACACCGGGCACGGCGGAACGCCGCCCGGCTGGGTGGTCTGGGGTGCGTTCGGGGCATGTCTGGGCGTCTACTTCAATCTGGCTGTGGCGCTGGAATTGGCATTTGGAATGGGGCGCTGGCCGTGGGGACGGCGGGCGATCAGCGCGGCGCTCCTGCTAATTATCGCCTACGTGGGCGTAACGTGTTGGCAGCAAGGGGCGGCGGGGCTGGCGCGGATCAGCGAGCATGGCCCCCTGCCCGTTCTCTTCTACCCCTGTCGGCTGGCGGCGGACGTGGGCACGGCGGCCCTGGGCGGGCGCGGCGGCCTGGCGGCGGTCTGGGGATTGCTGGTCTGCTACGCGCTGTCCCTAGCGCTCGTCTTCTCCCGCAATGAGAACTACTACGAGCCGGCATTGAGCGGGGCCGAGCGGCAGTGGCGGGACCTCCAGGCGCAGCAGGAGAACCCCTGGCACATCCTCCGGCCCCGCGCGGGGGCGCGGCGGGCGCTCTACAGCCTGCGGCCATTCGGGCGCGGGGCCGGGGCGCTGTTCTGGGCGCACGGGGCGGCGGCGTTCAAGACCCCGTTCGCCAGCGTCGGCCTGCCGCTGTTGGCCGGGGCGGCACTCGCGGCTTTGACGTGGCGCGCGGGGCCTGAGAACATCGGGATAGCCGTCGGCCTGTTCACGTTCTACTACTTCGCGGCGACCACTGTGTTCAGCGGCATCTTCTTCTTCCGGCGGGCCTTGCAGCGGCAGGCGCTGATTCGGCCCCTGCCATTGCTGGCGCGGGGGGCGGTGCTGGCCGAGGTGGGACCGCGCACTGCCCTCGCCGCCTTGTTTTATCCGGTGGTGGCGTTGGGGATCGTGCTGTCACACGGGACCGTTGCGGCGTTCCTGGCGCTAACCCTGTTGGGACTGCCGCTGGCGAGCCTGTGCCTGAACCTACTGCAGTTCACGCTGGCCCTGTGGTACCCGAGCACGCAGGACAAGGTGCAGGACTTTGTCTCTGAGACCATCCAGCTTGTCATCACCCTGCTCCTGATGACGATCCTGGCATCGCTGCTGGCGGTCCCGGTGCGGCTGGGGGCACCGGGGTGGCTGTCGCTGCTGGTCTTCTTCGGCGGCAGCGCGTGGACGGCGGGGTTCCTGCTGGCCCTGGCGGCGGGGGCCTACGCGGGGTACCAGCCGGAGGGCGGGCCGGTCGCCATTGACCGGCTGATCGTGCGACGTTACCTGCGCCCCGCCTTCTTGGTGGCCGTGCTGGCCCTGATCGGCGGCGTCGTGGTTTCCCGAATCACGCAGGCCCGCAATCGGCCCAAGCCTCCGCCGCTGACGGTCAGGACGCATCGCGGGGACATCGCCGTGCAGGTGCGGGAGGTCGGCACTCTGACGCCGGAGGACAAGGTGGACGTTCGCAGCAAGGTCGCCGGACGCATCCTGACACTCAGTGTCGCGGAGGGACAGTCCGTCCGCGCGGGCCAACTCATTGCCACCGTGGACCGCACCCTCCTTGACCCGCAGGTCGCGCAGGCGCAGGCCCAACTCACCCAGGAGCAGGCCCGCCTGACACAGACCGTCGCCGCCTACCGGCTGCAAGTGGCGCAGACCCGGATGGCGATTTCACAGGCACGCGCCGATCTGGCGACAGCCCGCGCGAACCTGGCCGCCGTCGCCGCCGGGGCGCGCCCGCCGGAGATCGCCGTGCAAGAGCAGGCCGTCGCCCGTGCCCGGATCGCCCTCGCCGACGCCGAGCGGGCCCAGCGGCGCAAGCAGGCCCTGCGGGACAAGGGCTTCCTCGCCCAGTCCGACGCGGACGCGGCGCAGGTGGCGGCGGACACGGCCCGGAGCAATTGGGAGTCCGCCCGCCAGGCGCTCCGGCTGACGCAGGCCGGGCCGCGCCCGCAGGACGTGGAGGCCGCCCAGACGCAGGTGGACGCCGCCCGGATCCGGCTGGAAGCGGCCCAGGCCGACGCCCTCCAGAACGCCGTGAGCAAGTCCGACATCGCCCAGGCCCGCGCCGGTGTCCAGCAGGCCGCCGAGACCCTGTCCCAGCTTCAGGTCAGCGTCCATGACACGCGCCTCGTCGCCCCCACCGCCGGCCTCGTCCTGAAGACGTACAAGCAGCCGGGGGAGATCGTCCAGAGCGCCACGACCGGCTTCTCCGATGCCCAGAGCCTCGTCGTCACCCTGGGACGCCGCCTGATGGTGCAGGTGGAGATCAACGAGGTGGACATCGCCAAGCTCAAAAAGGGCGCGCCGGTGACGGTCCGGGTGGACGCCGTGCCGGGCAAGACGTTCCCCGGCGTGGTCACGCAGATCGCCCCCGCGTCCACGAGTGCCTTCGCCGACAGCGGCGGGGGCGGCAGCGGCCAGAGCGGCATCAGCAAATTCCCGGTCAAGATCGCCCTCACCCGGTACGACAGCCGCCTGCGGCCCGGCATGAGCGCGGGCGTCAGCATCCTCTGTGCCCGGCATCGGAACGTGGTCATCGCGCCCCTGGAAGCGATGCCGTTCGCCGGCGATCAGGGTGTGGTCAAGGTATGGATGCTGTCCGGCCGCACAAAACTGCAGCACGTGCGCCTCGGCCTCCGCAACGACCGGGAGGCGGAGGTGGTCTCCGGCCTGCGCGCCGGGGAGCTCCTGGTGGTATCGGGCCGGCGCCAGACCGCCCCGTGATGATCGGGCGTAACATTGAGGACGCATGGGTACATAATCGTATCCCCTCAACGATGGGTATTACCGTGGACGAACTGCCGACCGAACTCCTCAACGAACCAGCCGCCGCCGGCTTTGCCGCCGACATCTTGGAGAGCATCCCGGACGGGTTCGTCGCCCTGGACCGAGAGTGGCGCTGCACCCACATCAACCGGCAGGCCGCCGCAATCCTGCGGCGCGCGGGGAGGACGCCCGAAGACCTGCTGGGCCGGAGCATCTGGGAGGCGTTCCCCGGTCTGACTCAGACGCGGCTCGGGCCGGAGTGCCGACGGGCCCTGCGGGATCAGGTCAGGGCGGAGCTGGAGGAGTATTACCCCCGGCTGGACGCCTGGCTGGAGATACGCGCCTGCCCCTCCGAACGCGGGCTGCTGGTCTACTTCCGTGACATCACCGCGCGACGGCGGGTGGAGGAGGAGCGGGAGCGCCTCGCCGAATACAGCCGGCTGCTGCTGGAGTCCACGGGCGAGGGCGTCTACGGCCTGGACGGGCGCGGGCGCTGCACCTTCGTCAACCAGGCCGGGGCACGGATGCTGGGCTACGCGCCCGACGATCTGCTCGGGCGGGACATGCACGCCCTCACGCATCACACGCGCCCCGACGGCTCCCCCTATCCCGCCAGCGAATGCCCCATCTACCGGGCCTTCGAGACCGGCTTCGCCTGCCGAGTGGACGACGAGCTGTTCTGGCATAGGGATGGCATCCCGTTCCCGGTCGCCTACTCGTCGTTTCCCCTGATCCAGATCGTCGCGGGGGAGCCGGTCCTGGGGGCCGTCGTGGCCTTCACCGACATCACCCGGCGCAAGCAGGAGGAGGACGAGCTGCGGCGCGCGCGGGACGCCGCCGAGGCCGCCGACCGGGCCAAGAGCTGGTACCTGGCCACCATCAGCCACGACCTGCGCACGCCGCTGACCTCGCTCCTGAGCGGCCTTCAGGCCCTCCCCCTGGCCGGCGAGCTGAACGAGGCGCAGCAGGAGATGCTGGACATCGCCCTCAATGGGGGCCGGACGTTGCTGGGGATGATCAACGACCTCCTGGACGTGGAGAAGATGGGGCAGGGCGTGGTGCTGCTCGAGCTGGAGCCGCTGTCGGCGTCGGAACTGGTGGCGCAGTCCATCGCGCAGGTCGCCCTGCTGGCCCGGAGCGCGGGGCTGACGCTGGCCCAGGAGGTCGCCCCCAACCAGCCCGCGTTCGAGGGTGACGCGGACAAGCTGCGCCGCACCCTGGTCAACCTCCTGGGCAACGCCATCAAGTTCACGTCGCCGGGCGGCACGGTCACGGTCATCGCGCGGCCCGGTGACGACGGCGATTCCCTGTTTTTCGCCGTCCGCGACACCGGCGATGGCATCCCGCCGGAGGACTTCGGGCGCATCTTCGAGATGTTCGGCCAGGCCGAGTCGGGCCGCCGCGACCGTCGCCAGGGCACGGGCCTGGGCCTGACCTTCTGCAAGCTGGCGGTCGAGGCCCACGGCGGGCGCATCTGGGTCGAGAGCACGGTGGGCGTGGGCAGCACGTTCTGCTTCACCCTGCCCCTGCGCCGGGCGTGAGCCGCTCCACCGTGCCACGCGCCGCGTCCAGCCGCAGACGCTCGCCGTCGGGCAGGCCGTCCCAGACTCCCGCGCAGTTGACCACGGCGGGCCGCCGCGCCTCCCGCAGCAGGATGGACGCATGGCTCAGCTCGCCCCCGATCTCGGCCACGACGCCGCCGACGCGCCCGAAGACCACCGCCCACGATGGCTCCAGCGCCGGCACGACCAGAATCGCATCCGGCCCCAGCCGCGCCCGCCCCGCCGCCACGTCATCCAGCAGCGCCAGCAGGTCATGCGCCTTCACCGCCCGCCCCTCAAAAACCGCCCCGCCCAGCCCGATGCCGCGAAACGTCCGCCCTCCGCCCGCCGCAGGCGGCTCCGCCCGCGTCATCGCCGCGATGATCTCCTCGCGCGACGCCGTCAGCGGCAGGTGCAGCGTCCGCGCCTGCTCCCCCCGCGCCTTATTGCTCGCCACCGCCGCCCGCAGGCCCGCCCGGTCCTGAATGTCCTCCCCGCGCAGCCAGAACACGTCCTCGGCCGCCTCCAGCGCGCCTGCCGCCGCCAGCCGCGCCCCTTCGTCCAGTAGCCGCTCCCGCAGCCGCTGCCACCGGCGCATCAGCCCGTCCCGGAACCACTCCCGGCGCTCGTCCATCCGAAACAGCGGCCGCAGCCATCTCTTTTGTAGGGGCATGGCGCGCCATGCCCCTACCTTTCCGGGGGGAACGCTCTGCGCTAGGTCCCGCCGCAGCGTCTCCCGGAGCTCCGAAAAACGGGGACGCGCGGGGTCGCTCTCCAATGGCCCGCGATGGCCGTAGCGCGCCAGCCACTCGTCCAAAGCGGCCTCCCGCGCCGCCGCGTCGGGCAGCGTTGCCAGCCGCCCGTACTCCTCCATCATCGCCTGCGTCACCACCCGCCCCGCCCCGGGCACGCGCAGCGCCTTACGGATCTGCACGACGCCCGACAGGACGCTGCCGATGGCAAAGTTGGTCTGGATCGCGGTCACCAGCGCCGCCACGGTGGCCGCGAACAGCCCCTCCATCCCCTGCGCCGCCTCAATCCGCGCCGCAACCTCCTCCAGCGCCCGGTCCGCGTCCCGCGCCGCCCGCAGGCTGATCCGCTGCAGCCGGGCCAGCCGGGGGAGGGCCCGCGCCAGCCGCCAGGGGAGGAACCTGGCGTCCGCCGGCCCGCCCGCCTCGCCCCCGACCCCCTCCGTAATCCACGCCCGGGGCGCGCCCCAGCCGTCCATCAGGCGGAAGAAGAACGAGAAGTTGATCCACGCCCGCTCCGCCAGCACGACCGAATACGTCTCATCCCAGCCCCGCACCGCCGGCTCCGCCTGCGCGAAGAACGCCACGACCTGCGGCCCCGCCTCCCCCAAGGCCGACACGATCCAGGGCGACGGCGGGTCGCCCAGAATCTCCTTGTGGTTGGCGAGGCTCAGGGTCGGGTTGCGGACGACGGGGAACAGCGCCGGACGGACTTGCAGCAGTACGTACCCCCGCGTGTCCCGCGCCCACTCGATGTCCAGCCGCGCATACGCCCCCTCCGGCCGGCCGAAGACCCGGTACACCTGGTCCAGCCACTCCGACCATGCCTCCGCACACCGCAAATGCCCGCGCGTCACCTCGCCCCGCGCCTGTCCCGATGTCAGCGCCGCGTTGCCCCCCGGCGAGGCCGCCCGCTCATAGTAAAACCCATCAAAAAACGCGACCCCGGCCTCTTCCGCCTGCACCAATGTCTGTGCAAACACAACACCCTTCCCATCCAATGCCTCCATCACCCGCCGCAGCGCGTCCCCGAATTCCTCCCGCCCCCGCGCGACCGCCGACACCAACTGCCCCGCCTGCGACGACACCTCCGTGTCCTCCGCCGGCGACCCGGAGCGGACGATCAGCGGCCATGTGTTCATCGGCGGCCCGACCTCATCCGCATCCGCCGCCTGCACCCACCACGTCGGCGGCACGCGCAGCCCCGCCGCCCGCGCCCGCCGCAGGTTGTGCAGCTTGGGAACGGCGGCGTCGCGGAACCGATAAAGCGGTTGCCAGAGGGATTGCTTTCGGTCAGGCATCGGCCACCAACTCTTTCGCCACCGCCGCTGCCCATCCCGCCGAGTCGTCCATCATCGGGTAATGT
The DNA here is from genome assembly GCA_019239955.1 of Armatimonadota bacterium. GTDB lineage: Bacteria > Armatimonadota > Armatimonadia > Armatimonadales > Capsulimonadaceae > JAFAZD01. The sequence continues at coordinate 25,327 of JAFAZD010000383.1, forward strand.
CCCCAGTCGGGAAAAACCCGTAGGGGAAACGTCGTGTGCAGCGCCTTCTCCGTCCAGCGCAGTTCCTGCAAGCTGACCACTCCATCTTGACCGCCCCACCAGACGCGGATGTTTGCCAGCCGTTCGGGGTGCGCCGCGAGCTGCGCCTCCAACTCGCGCAGCAGCGCGGGCGTCAGCCAGCGGAACAGGTCCGGCAGCGCGGCGCATCGCGCGTAGCCGTCAAAAAATGCCCGCTGCGTCTCCGGCGACGGCGGGTGGGTGAAATACTTCCGCACGAACCGCCGCTGGAACAGGGGGTTGGCGAACATCGGGCGAAGCAGCGACTGTGTTGGGGCGAGGCGCATCAGGCGCGGCATCAATCGGCGTTCCAGCCCCCACAGCACCGGCCCCTGCATCACCAGAGGCAGGTCGAGCCACTCGCCCCGCGCCCGCAGACACAGCGCCAGCAGCCCGCCGACGCCCGTTGCGTACACGATGGCTGTACCCTCCTGCTCTCCCAGCATTGGGGGCTTAGGGGCGATGACTTCCAGAAATGCCTCCCAACTCGCGGCACGGGGGCGGCTCTCAAAGCCGGGGTAGGGGATGTCAATCAACCGGAACGGGGCGTGACTGCGGGCGGGTGTCAGCCGCGCCGCGCAGTGCCCGTTGCCGCCCAGAAACAGCACGGTTCCTGAAGAGGATGCCATAGATGCCTGCCCCGATGACGCACAGGTACGCCAGCCAGTCGCCGCAGCGCGTGAAGAACGTCCCGCGCCCGTCGCCCAGCGCCACCGTCCCCATCAGCACATTCGGCGCATAAAGGGCAGCCTGCGCGACGATCCGCCCGTCGGCCCCGATGATCTGCGACCGGCCGTTGGAGTCGGCCCGCACGAACGGCACTTGGTTCTCCACAGCGCGGAACGGCAGCATCGCCCCGTGCAGCTCATGCAGGACGCCCTGCGGCGAGGGCGGGTCGTAATTGGGCATGGCGATCAACTGCGCGCCGCTTCTCACGATCTGCCGCGTCACCCCCGTGTAGCAGCTGTCAAAGCAGACCTCCATGCCGACCCGCCCCAGGGCGGTGCGATAAGCAGTCGGCGTCCCGCCCCGCTGTACCGACCGGCTCTCGCCGAGATACAGGTGAATCTTGTGATGGACGCCTCGGACAACGCCGTCCGGCCCGATGAACGCGGCGCAGTTGAAGGGCCGAGGCCGCGAGTCATCCGAGTACCCGACCACCAGGGATGTATGCAATTTCCGCGCCAGCGCCCGCGTCGGATCGTCCGGATCGTCCGGGCGGAATGCCGACCCCAGGCACTCCTCCGACCAGACAATCAGCCTCGCGCCCTGTTTCGCCGCCTGTCGTGTCATCTGGTCCCGGTCCACGTCCGTGGCCCCATCCGAGGCGTGCTGGACCAGATCCCCCGTCTCGTCCCCCGTGAAGTCCTGAATGGCCGCTACAGGCAACTGCTGAATATTCGGCAGGGTGGTCAGGCCGTTCGCGTATGGGTCGGTCATCATGCCATATCCCCATGACAGGAGTGCCAACCCGGCGGCGATGGCGAGCGGCTTGGTCCACAGCCCTCTTTGCAAAGTCGCGTCCGCGATGGCCGCATTCACCAGCCATACTAAAAACGAGATGCCCCAAATGCCCGTCACCGACGCGATCTGGATCAGGGCCAGGTTGCGGTGCTGGCACAGCGCGACGTTGAGCGGCAACGGCAGCCACGTCGTCAGCCACTCCCCCGCCACCGCCAGGCAGGTGACGAACAGGACCCAGGGCAGGCCCGCCGCGCGCCGCCGCGCCCACGCCGCCGCCAGCGCGACGCCCCCGAACAACAGCGTCAGCCACAGGAACGGCAGGTACGCCCAGAACAGCCGCTCCGTGTCCCGGTTCCAGCCCGCGCGCAGGACGCCGCAGAACAGGCCGCCGAGCAGGCCCAGGCCCAGCGACTCCAGGGGCCGCCGCCCCACCGCCGCCGTCAGCAGCGGCGCGAGCGCGATCCAGCCGGCCCACTCCCAGTTCATCGGCGGCAGACTGACCGCGAACAAAGCCCCCGCCGCCAGCGCCAGCAGAAACGGCCTCATATTTCCAGTATACACTCTGCTGAGTCGATTGAGAGGGCCGGCGAATTGATGCTGATGCGTCGGCCCCGGATTTGTTTGAAAAAACTGCCCCGGCGAACATACTTGGCACGAGTCTTGCAGGAGGCTCAGTGCGTTCGCTACGGACGGTGATTCAGTCACGAAAGGATTCATGATGACACGCACCCCTCGCCGGGCCGGCCTCGCGCCGGCCGTGGCCGCCGCGCTCTGCGCCGCCGCGATTCCTCCCGCCGCCGCCGCCCCGACCTATTCCGTGCTGGACTTAGGCACCTTCGGCGGCCCCAGCAGTCTGGGCTACGGGGTCAATGCCTCCGGCCAGGCTGTCGGGCAGGCGGACACGCCCGGCTCTTATCGCGCCTTCGTCACCGGGCCGGACAGTCCGCTTGCTCCCGCCGACACTCCGGGGACACTGCCCGGCGGCAGCCACAGCGTCGGCTACGGCCTCAATGACAGCGGGCAGGCGGTCGGCTTCTCCGATGCGACCGGCACCACCGCGCACGCCTTTCTCTCCACGGGCGGCTCCCTGTTCGACCTGGGCACCTTCGGCGGGGCCAACAGTGTCGCCTCCGGCATCAACGACAGCGGCCAGGTCGTCGGCGGCGCCGACATCGCCAATGGCAATTCCCATGCGTTCGTTCATGCCGGGACAGACCCACTGATCGCCACCGACGATCTGGGGACGCTGGGCGGCGACAACAGCACGGCGGAGAAGATCAACACTGCCGGGCAGACCGTCGGCGAGGCGCAGACGGCGGGCGGCGACTTCCACGCCTTCCTCCACGCCGGGACCGGCCCGCTGACCGCCGCCGACGACCTGGGAACACTGGGGGGGCCCACCAGTTTCGGCTTAGGCCTCAACGCCGCCGGGCAAGTCGTCGGCCAGGCCGACATCAACAGTACCGCCCATCACGCCTTCCTCGACAACGGCGGCATGGTAGACCTGGGAACACTGACGGGCGATCTGGACAGTGAGGCGTTTGGCATCAACGACTTCGGCTTCATCGTCGGCGAGTCCGAGTCGGCCGATATGAGCGTCGGTTACAAAGGGTCGCGCGCCTTCGTCTACGACGGCAGCGGCCTGTTCGACCTGAACACACTGCTCCTCAACTCCACCAATGGCTACACGCTGGCCGACGCCGACAGCATCAACGACGCGGGCCAGATCATCGTCAACGGCTTCACCCCCGGCGGCCAGAGCCACGCCTTCCTGCTGACCCCGCGTGCCGCCGTGCCCGAACCCTCCTCCCTGTCCCTGGCGGCCCTGGGGCTGCTCGGCGTCGGTCTCGTCGCCGTCCGACGCCGCGGCCAGGGGGCTGTCTCTTCTCCCCTCCAACTTCCTGCGAAAGTTGCCGACAATGGGCATGGCATTTCCCAGGAGGTATCCCCGTGGCCACGTTCGTATATGACGCCCTTGACGCTCAGGGCCGCAGCGTCAAGGGCAAGATCGAGGCGGACAACGAGCAGATTGTCCTCGCCAAGCTGCACGAGCAGCGCTTCCACGTCGTCGACTTGAGCGAGGCCAGAGGCAGCCTTAAGGCGCGGGCCGCCGCCAAGTCCCAGAAGGTCAAGCTCCAGTCCCTGGTCGTCTTCTCCCGCCAGTTCGCCACCATGATTGATGCCGGCATCGCCATCATCAAGTGCCTGGACATCCTGGAGGGGCAGACCAAGGAGGAGAGCCTCAAGGGCGTCATCGCCGCCGTCCGCAAGGACGTCAAGGGCGGCCTCTCGCTCACCGACGCCCTCGCCAAGCACCCCCACGTCTTCTCCAAGCTCTACGTCAACATGATCCGCGCCGCCGAGATCGGCGGCATCCTGGACGTGATCCTGGACCGGCTGGCGGGGTTCTTGGAGAAGGAGATGGAGATCAAGGGCAAGATCAAGTCCGCGATGATGTACCCCACCATCGTGCTGGTCTTCGCCGGCTTCATGGTGGTCGCCCTGTTCCTGTTCGTGCTGCCGCGCTTCAAGGAGATCTTCGCCTCCATGGACGTGGAGATGCCCGCCGTCACGCAGGCGCTGTTTGCGTCCAGCGACTGGCTGCGCGCCTACTGGTGGGTGGTCCTGATCCTGGGCGTCGGCGTCTACGTCGGCGTCAAGCAGTACGGCAGGACGGTCACGGGCCGCTACAAGCTGGACCAGCTCAAACTGAAATTGCCCATCTTCGGCGACCTGGTGCTCAAGATGAGCGTGTCGCGCTTTTCCCGCACCTTCGGCACCCTGATCGCGTCCGGCGTGCCGATGATGCGCTCACTGGAGATCATCGGCGAGACGTCGGGCAACGCCGTGCTGGCCGAGGCCATCGGCAACGCCCGCTCGTCCATCCGCGAGGGGGCCAAGATCAGCCAGCCGCTCGCCAATTCCGGCCTCTTCCCCGCGATGGTCACGCACATGATCGACGTCGGCGAGGAGACGGGCCGCCTGTCCGAGATGCTGTCCAAGGTAGCCGACTTCTACGACAACGAGGTGGACGCCATGGTCAAGGGGCTGACCTCGCTGATCGAGCCGATGCTGATCGTCTTCATGGGCGTGCTCGTTGGCTTCATCGCCATCTCGGTTATGACGCCTATCTTCAAGCTGGTCAGCTCGATTCACTAGGACAAGCCCCCCGGCCCCCTCACCCCGGTCGCAAGCGACCGACCCTCTCCCTCGGAGGGGCGAGGGTGAGGAGGGGAAGCCCTGCGGGGCAACAACCCTCTCCCCCGTGAGGGAGAGGGTCGGTCGCTTGCGACCGGGGTGAGGGGGCCGCCGGGGAGCAGGAGTCCTTGCCGCTTGCTTCCGCCGGCATGTTCCGGGTACACTCTCCGGCGATGGCAGACGTAGGCAACAAAACATCTCCCTCGACATCGGGCGGACAGTCCTCCTGGGACGGGCGTGAGCGGCGCGGGCCGGGGCGCCAGGACGATGAGGCGCGGGCGCGGAAACTGCTGGAAACGATGCGCGCGGGAGGACCCGATGCCGCCGCCGCCCGTGATGCCCTGATTCTGCAATTCCGGCCCCTGGTCCAGAAGCAGGCCCGCCACTTCCTGACGGGCTCCGTCCCCTTCGAGGACTTGGTCCAGGAGGGGTTCCTCGGCCTGATGTACGCCATTGACCAGTATGACCCCCACCGCGGGGCCAAACTGATCACCTACGCCACCCACCATATTGACGGCCACCTGCGCCACTTCCTGCGCGACCGCGTCCAGATCATCAAGGAACCCGCCTGGCTCCAGGAGATGGCCCAGCGCGTCCGCCGGGAGACCGAGACCCTGACCCACGAGTTGGGACGGGAGCCGACCGACGCCGAGCTGGCCCACGCGATGGGGCTGTCCGAGGCCGAGATCGCCCGCATCAACGCCACCCGCGCCACCTTCGCCGTCGCCTCGCTCGACGAGGCCCAGGAAAGCGGCGCGCCCGCCGCCCACGTCGCCGAAAGCAACCTCCAGGCCGCCGCCACCGAGTTGCCCCTGGAAGACAAGATCGTTCTGGAGAACGCCCTGGTCCGCCTCAAGGAGATTGAGCGCAAGGTCCTGTACTCCTTCTACTACGACGATAAGAGCCAGACCGAGATCGCCCGCGAGCTGGGCGTCTCCAACAACTACATCTCGCACATCCTGAAGAACTCCGCGCGCAAATTGCAGCAGATGTTCCGCTCGGACGCCGTGCGCGAGGCGGCCCTGCAGCACGAGCAGCGCCGCCGCCGGCTGGCGACTCACGGCCCCGCCGCCCTGGCCGCGGAGGAGGAGGCCGCCGCGCCCCCCTCCGTCGTGGACCCCGTCACCGGCCTCTACACCGCCGAATACTTTCAGGCCCGCCTCGACGAAGAGGTCTCCCGTGCGCTGCGCCACCAACTGGAGCTGTCCCTGATCCGCGTCGCGGTCGGCGAGGACACCCCGGAGGCCGCCCTGTTCGTCCGGATCGCCCAGACGATCAAGGGCTGCATGCGCC
>JAFAZD010000041.1 GCA_019239955.1 Armatimonadota bacterium
CTTTGACACCCTCGGCGACGCCCACCAGGCCGTCATGCGCTGGGTGGAGTCGAGCGGCTACCGCCTCGCCGGCCCCGGCCGGGAGGTCTACCTCCAGTACGAGCGCCAGGGCAACCCCGCCGACTACGTGACCGAGATTCAGTACCCGGTGGAGAAGGCGTAAGCATATTTAGCGGCCACACGGCGGGGCAGCCACGCAGGGTTGCCCCTACGGAGTGATGCCCTGCCCAACGCCCGGCGTAGGGGCGGCCCTAAGTGGCCGCCCTCCTCCCCTCCGCATCCGCCGTATCTGATGACTGACCTGCCGGCTTGTACAACAGGTCTTCACATCAGGCCCGGCGCTGACCCGCCGGGCCTTCTTCACGCCGGCTAGGCTTCTCCCCCTTGCACAAGGGTGTCACGAAAATTCTTGACTGATCTTTGTGTCAGCCATTGACAAAAAAACAAACGTTCATAATCATTGTGCGGCGTCCGCAGTACCTCCGCCGCAGGCAATCGGGCCTGTCCAAGCACTACCCACGTCTCACCCTGTTCGCAAAGGACACGTTCATGCGTGTTGCCGCCAGAGTTCGCACCGAAACGGCGTTCATCGCCGGATATGACTGGCTCTGCTCGTAATTCCCTGCGCTCAAGGCGCAGAAAGGCGCATCCATGAAATCCCAAGTTGCTCTCTTCAGGAACGTCGGTCTCGCGCTCGCCGTCCTGGCGGGCCTGATCTTGACCAGCCTCCACGCCCGCGCGCAGGGTTCCTGGTCTGAGGCGGCCCCACTGCCGGGGGCGGGCCGTTATGGCCTAGCGGCGGCCACGGCGCTGGACGGCAGGATCTTCGCCTTCGGCGGCGGTGAGGAACTGCCGTATGGGATTTACAACGACACCTATGCCTATGACCCGACGACCAACACGTGGTCGGCGGAGGCGCCCATGCCAACGGGCCGGGTTAACTTTGGGGCCGTCACCGGTCCGGACGGCCGTATTTACATGATCGGTGGCGAAGCCCCTGACGGGAGTTTCCCGAACGCCGTTGACGTGTACGACCCCAGCGCCAACACATGGACCAGTGGGCCTCCTCTTCCGGCAGGCCGTAACGGCGGCACGGCGGTACTTGGTCAAGACGGCAAGATATACGTGTTCGCCGGTGCCACCAATGGCGCACTCACCAACACCACCTACGCCTACAACCTGCGGTCCCGCTCCTGGTCACCAGTCGCGCCCATACCGACCGCTCGGTTGAACGTAGCGGCGGCCCTCGGTCCCGACGGCAATATCTACGTGTTCGGTGGCGTCTCTGGTCCGAACAACACGCCCACCTTGAACACGGCGGAAGCCTACAACCCGGCGACGAACACCTGGTCCACGAAGGCGCCCATGCCGACCGCGCGCAGCGCGATGGCGGCGGAGACCGGTGCCGATGGCAGGATATACGTCTATGGTGGGTACAACCCCAATCCAGAACTCAGTAACCTCGCCGTTACCGAGATCTATGATCCGCGTACTGACACCTGGGCCAGCGGCCCCTCCCTTGTTTTCTGGCAGTCCTACTTCGCAGGCGCGGCTGGACGCGACGGCCGTCTCTACGCGATTGCTGGTTTCGACCCCTCTTCTTCTTTCTCCAGGAGGGTCCAGGTCTTCACGCCTTCCAGCGGCTCCGGCGGAGTTGGGGGGCAGACAAGTCTACAGATTTCCAACGTGAATGCCTCGACCACGTCCACCTCCGCGACCATCACCTGGAATACCAACGTGCCGGCCGATAGCGCCGTTACGTATTCACAGGGGAACTTGGGTCTGGTGGCGCGAGCATCAACGGTCCCCGACCCCACTCTGAGAACTCAACACAGCATCACGTTGCAAAGTCTTTCCGGGGGAACGCTCTACAGCTATATTGTCCAGTCCACCGATGCATCGGGGAACAAGGCTTTTGGACCTCTCAATACATTCGTCACCAAGCCAGAAGCCCCCGGCCCCGGATCGGGCGGCTACAGCGCCGGGCCGCCCCAGCAAAACGTCATCAAAGTAACCTTCCAGGATCAGATGTCTGGTCCCTACTTCGGTCCCTACTTCTGGACCGTCACCTCCGCGACCCTCAACGGCGTGAGCATGATTACTACCAACGGCCTACCCAACGCTATTGGCGATTCCGTTTCGATCACGATCCCGTTCCCGGCTTCGGCCGGGACGCCCGGCACTCAGGCGCTGTTGGCCGTCAATGGAACTGTCTACGAGTCGACTTCCATCGCGTTCTATAAGTACGTCCCCTTCGGCGGGTCCGGCCGGGTCACGATTCCGGCCGTCAGCCAGTCCAGCAAGACCAACTCAAAGAAATAAGGTGCCGACCCGGAGGACCAGCCCATGAAGAACCGCTCATTTCTCTTGACCTTGATCGCCGTTATGCTTCTGGCACCAGGCGCGGCACGGGCGCAGCTGCTCTTCAGCCTCAACCCCGCCGCGCTCACCGGCGGGCCGGGCCAGACGCTTACGTTTAACGGGACTCTGACCAACACCGGCACCAGTCCTGTTTATCTCAACGGCCTCTTCCTGACGGGGCTGACGACCGACTTCACGATGGACCCTTCCTTGTTTCTGAACAACACGCCGCCCTTGCTGGCGAGCGGCGCATCCATCACGGACGATCTCTTCACCGTTGACTGCGGCCCCGCGCCTCCGGTCGGAGACTGGGTCGGCTCGGCCACTGTGATCGGCGGTGCGGACGCCAATGCGCAGGACGCGGTAGCGACACAGAACTTCCTGGTCTCGATCCCCCCGAACGTCCAGACAGTCCCCGAACCGGGCACGCTGTCCCTGCTCGGCCTGGGGCTAGGCGGGGTGGTGATGGCAGCGCGGCGGCGACGGCGGGCTTGAGCCTCCTCATGTCTTCAACGCGCAAGCGCCCGCCTCATGTTCTGAGGCGGGCGCTTGTGATGTCTGTCCGGGTTTCCGCCTACGGGGAGGCCCGCCGGAGTGCGGCGAGGGCGTCGGGGTCTTCGATGATCTGTAGCAACCGCGCGGCGGACTGGCCGGGGACGCGCGTGCCCTGCTCCCAGCTCTGCACCGTCTTGGGCGAGACGTTGAGCAGCCGGCTGAAGTGCGGCTGGGTCATGCCCAGCCGCGTCCGCAGGCCCCGCACCCGCTCCGCCGAGTAGGCCGGCGGTGGGTCCGGCAGAGTCAGCGTTTGAGTCTTCAGTCGAGTCTTTCCCTGGGCGTGGACCAGGGCCTCGTTGAGACCCGCCTCCAGCCGCTCGAACAGGGAAGGCCGCTCAACCTCCCCAGGCCGTTCCGTCGTCATGTCGGTCTCCTTCCGCCGCTCCTCTGCGGCCTGAGCAGTTCTTCACGGATGGCGTGCGCGAGCTGCGCGAGCTGCCTCCGCTGATCTTGCGTCAGGTCGTCCGTCTCGTCCTTGTCGTACACGTCCAGCAGCACCACCGTCTCGGCCTCCGGGACGTGGAGGTAGATCAGGCGCAGACCGCCGCGCTTGCCCTTGCCGCGCCGCGGGTCAGGCCAGCGGACTTTGCGCAAACCTCCACAGCCCGGCATGACATCGCCGCGCGCCGAGTTTTGCAGCAAGGCCTCCTGGAAAGCCGCATAGGCGGCATCATCCGGGAAGTACGCCCGCACCGCCTGCGTGAAGCCGCTGGTCTCAATGAAGGTCAGCCTCATCCGCAGCAATTATCCCACCGTGTCGGAGTTTTGTCAATGGCCGACGTCATTCCGCTGCCCCCTCACACTCAACATCACTCACGCCGGGCAATCTCCGCCTGGGCCTCGAACGCGAAACTCACGTCGCTCATCTCCGCATCAGAGCCGAGTTCGGTAAAGGCGTCGTAAAGCGCCTGCGCTTGCACGTCGTGTACCTGTACCCTTTCCACCGAGGTCGAGGACTTGTTGTCTTCTCCGGATGAAGCCATCGCATGTCCCTCTCTTTCACAGTTTCCGCACAGTACGCTTTTCCCGCAGATACCCAGTCAGCATCACGAACCCCTGGGCGGCCATGAGGTTGGTGACGAGGTAGAACACCGCCTCCTCCAGAGGCAGGGGGCCGAAGCGGAGGCCGAGGACGCGGCGCGGGTCCACGCGCCAGATGCCGTGCCCCAGGGCGAAGGCGTCGCAGGCGGCCAGGTAGAGGGTGGCGACGGCGACGGCCAGGCCGAGGACGCGGCGGCGTCGCCACAACTCGCGCCCGGCGACGAGCCACTGAATCAGGATGACCGGCAAGGCCCAGGAAAGCTCGTAGAGCAGGTAGGTGGCGCGCATCACTGGTCCTCGCTGCGGCGGGAGAGGGCGATGACGAGCAGACAGGTCAGGAGGCCCTGCAGCCCGTAAAAAGCGTATTCCTCCCACGGCAGATGCAGAATGAAATGGGACGGCGGGGCGAAGTGAGGGTCAAAGGTCCAGAGCCGGGTCGCGGCGGCGTGGTTGTCCCAGGGCGACGTGTAGAGGAGGGCCAGCAGGCAGACGGCGGCGCAGGCCAGCCCGTGCCGCCGCCGCCATCGGTGTCGGAGCAGGACACTGAGGAAGGCGATGGGGAGGACGAGGAAGACGAGGAGGAACTGGGCGTAGGTCATGCGTCTATTATAGCCGCGCCGGGTATAATACAGGCGTTTAGAATTGGGGCGACATGACAACCAGGCGGGTGGTGATCGTCGGGGCGGGGATCGGGGGACTTGCGACGGCGATGCGGCTGGTGGCGTCCGGGTTCGCCGTGACGGTGCTGGAAAAGAACGCGACGGTCGGCGGGCGGGCGAACGTCCGCGAAGAGAAGGGGTATCGCTTCGACACGGGGCCGTCGCTGCTGCTGATGACGGACGTGTACCGGGAGCTGTTCGGCGTCTGCGGCGAGGACTTTGACCGCCTCGTCCCCCTCATCAAGATGGAGCCGAACTACCGGGTGCAGTTCGGCGACGGCTCGACGCTGGAGATGTCCAGCGACCTGCCGACCATGATCGCCAACCTGGAAAGGATTGAGCCGGGGGTCGCGCCGGGGTATTTTCGGTTTTTAGAAGATGCCAGCCACAAATATCGCCTCGGGCGCAGGCAGTTCGTTGAGAAAAATTTTGCCCGTGCCTCGGACTTCTTCACGGCCGAAAATCTAGAACTGCTGGCCCGGCTGCACGCGCTTAAGGGGATGCACGCGCACGTCTCGCAGTTTTTCCAAGACGAGCGGCTGCGGCAGGCGTTCTCGATGCAGTCCATGTACCTGGGCATCTCGCCGTTTGCAGCCCCCGCCGTCTACACGCTGCTGCCGTACACGGAACTCGCCGAGGACGGGCTGTATTACCCAAAGGGCGGCCTCTACGCGCTGCCGACGGCGATGGCACGGGTGGCGCAGAAGCTCGGCGCGGACATCCAGACCGGGCGCGCCGTGACGCAGATCGTGGTCCAGGGCGGCAGGGCGCGCGGGGTCTGCGCGGACGGGGAGATGGTCCCGGCGGACATTGTGGTCTCCAACGCCGACCTGCCCTACACGTACACGGACCTGCTGGCGGAGCGCCCGGCGAAGTACGAAGAGGCCGCCTGGAAGAAGCAGCCGTTCACGTCGTCGGCGTTCATGCTATATCTGGGCACGGACAGAGTCTATCCCGACCTGCGGCACCACAACTTTTTTCTCGCGCGCGACTATCGGCGCAACTTTGAGGAGATTTTCGACGCCAAGGTGCCGCCCCGCGACCCGTCGTTCTACGTCAACTGCCCGGCGCGGACGGACCCCTCCGTCGCGCCGCCGGGAGGAGACAATCTTTTTGTGCTGGTCCCCGTCCCGCACCTGACGGAGCAGCAGCGGTGGGACGCCGGGCAGGTCGGGCGCTTCCGGGAGAAAGTGTACGCGGCACTGGAGGCGCGGGGGCTGGCGGACCTGCGCCGGCATGTCGTCGTGGAGCAGGTCGTGACGCCGCACGAGTGGCGGGCGCAGTATAATCTGAAATACGGTGCGGCGTTCGGCCTCTCGCACGGCATCTTCCAGGTCGGGTACTTCCGCCCGTCGAACAAAGCGCCGGGCGTCGAGAACCTGTACTTCGTCGGCGCGAGCACCGTGCCCGGGACCGGCGTGCCGCTGGTGTGCCTGGGGGCCAGGCTGGTGACGGAACGGATCTTGGCAGATTGGCCCACATGAGAACCGCCCCCCGCCCCCCAATCCTGGGGGAGTAGGAGGAGCTACCGCTGTGTCCCTCTGGTTCCCCCAGGATTGGGGGCGAGGGGGCCACCGCTTAGAAAGCCCATATACGTATGGCACTGTCGGAGTTGGACGCGGCCTACCAGTTGTGCAGGCGCGTCAATGCTCACCACGGGAAGACGTACTACTTTTCCACGCTGTTCTTTCCCCCCGCCGTCCGGCGCAGCGTCCACGCGCTCTACGGGTTCGTGCGCTACCCCGATGAGATGGTGGACAACCCCCCACCCGGCTCCGATTCGGCGCGGATGCTGGCCGACTACCGGGACGCGACCCTGGACGCCCTGAAGACGGGCGAATCGGACGTTCCGGTCCTGCACGCCTTCGCCGACACGGCCCGCCGGCACCGCATCCCGCCGGAGTACCCCGCCGCCTTCCTCGACGCCATGGCGATGGACCTGACGCGCACGCGCTACGCCACCTTCGAGGAGTTGCAGACCTACACCTACGGCAGTGCGTCCGTGGTCGGGCTGATGATGTGCCGCCTCATCGGCGTCTCGGATGAGGGCGCGCTGCGGCACGCGCACGACCTGGGGCTGGCGATGCAGCTGACCAACTTCTGGCGCGACATCGGCGAGGACTGGGAGCGGGGCCGCGTCTATCTGCCGCAGGAGGACATGGCGCGGTTCGGCTACACGGAGGCGATGCTGGCGCGCGGGGAGGTCAACGACGGCTTCGTGGCGCTGATGCGGTTCGAGATCGCGCGGGCGCGGGACTACTACACCTCCGCCGACCGAGGAATCCCCGCCATCGCGCCGGAGTGCCGGCTGCCCGTCGCGCTGGCTCGCACCCTGTACGCCAAGATTCTGGACAAGATCGAGGCGAACGGCTACGATGTGTTCCGCCGCCGCGCCCGCACGACCGGCCTGGAGAAGGCCGCCGAGGTGGTCCGGCAGAGGTGGCATCCGGCGGTGCGGTAGACAAAGAGGACGCGGACACGGCGGGGAAGACGATTACTTGAGGCCCACCGGCACGTCCGGCTTGCGCGTCACTTCCTCGCCCGCCTCCACAATCGGCGCGACGAAATTGAACAACTTCAGGACCATCTCGCCGTGATGCCCGGCATCGGGGTCGAACTCATACGCCGTCACCGAGCAGTTGGCGATCTGGTGCTCCCGGTCCACCGCCAGGATGTCCGCCTCGGTCATCCGCTCCAGGAGGTAGCGGAAGCAGAGTACGACGACCTGATGGCTGACGATCAGCACCCGCTCACGGGCGTATTCGCGCGTGATGGTGTCCACGACGCTGCGAAGGCGCAGGATCACGTCGCACCAGCTCTCGCCGCCCGGAGGCCGGTGGTAGAACTTGCCCAGCAGCCGCCGGAACTCGGCCTGATCCGGGAACCGCTCTGCGATGCCGAAATTGGTCAGCCGGTCCAGGATGCCGAATTCCTTCTCCCGCAGCCGCTCGTCCACGATCAGCGTATCTTCCGCGCCCGCCGCGTCCAGCGCCAGCATCGCCGTCTGCCGCGCCCGGATGTAGGGCGACGCCAGCACGACGTTGGGCCGCTCCGAGGGCGGTAGCCGCCCGATCCATTCTCCCAGCGCCTGCGCCTGCCGCTCGCCCCGCGCCGACAGCGGCACGTCGGCGTCCCGCGTCGCCAGCTCAATGATCACCTGCCGCGCCGCCTCCGCCGCGTCCCGCGCCACGTTGCCCGCGCTCTCGCCGTGCCGCGCAAGCATCAGCGTCTGCGGCCACTTCTGCCGTTCGCTCACCGTCTCTCCTCCAGTGTTCATCAATACCACAGCGCGTGGCGAAAGAAACACGGCCATGCCGGGAAAACTCATTTTGCGACAATTGAGAAACTGCACAGGGGAGGAATTGGCAATACGTTGCCACGGAAAGATTGGAGAAATACTTTGGAACGAGTAGTTCAGGCGAAAAAGCCGAACTTTCGCGTGACAAACGGGCTGCCGGGCCGTCCTTGACAGAACGCCGGCCATGCCGTATAATAGACTCACGTTCAAAAAATTGGGCGATGGCGAGGAGCAGACGCTCCCCGCTTTTTTGTTGCCTCAGCCGGGACCGAGCAGTTTCATGAACGATCTGGAGGATGAACGGCGTTACCTGGCAGTCTACCGGCATGCGCCGACAAAGAAGGGGGCTGGACGGGGGCGCGGTTCGCATCTGTCCGCCGAGGGAGTCGCCCTTGCCCGCCGGATTGGAGGGGACCTAGGCCCCTTCCACCGCGTCTATGTCAGCCCTGTGCCCCGAACCTTGGAAACGGCCCTGGCGATGGGGTTTGCCGTGGATGACGTTCTGGAGTTTTCCTGCGGCTACGTCAGCGGCGAGTTCGAGCATCACGACCAGTGGGACTGGGAGGAGCCGTATGTCCGCTTTGCCGAGTTGCTCCGTTCTGGGGGAGCCTTGGCGAAAAGCGCGGCGACGGACGCCGTGTTGTGGGCGCATCTGCTCGCCGACGTGCCGGCGGGCGGTCGTGTGTTGATCGTCTCACACGGCGGTTCCATTGAGCCGACCCTGGTTGCTTGCTTGCCGCAAGCAGAACACCGCACCTGGGGAAGCCCCTTCTCGCACTGTGACGGCGTGATCCTGACCTTTGCCGGTCCCGGTGTCGTCGGCGATCCGGGGTGTTTCATCGCGGCCGACTTCCGGCGGGCGGCGACCTCCCAGTAAGACATCGGTACTCCCTGTTTGCCGCCTCAGTGGGGGCCGAGCAGCTTGAGGAGGTTGATCAGCCCCGGCCCCAGCAGCACAACGAACAGGGCGGGGAAGATGAAAAGGACCAGGGGGAACAGCATCTTGGTCGGCAGCTTCGCCGCCGCTTCGCGGAGGCGCTGCATCCGCTGAGTGCGGGCCGTCTCGCTCTGCACCCGCAGGACGCCCGATACCCCCGCCCCCAGCCGATCCGCCTGCGTGATGGCCGCGACGAAACTCGTCACCTCCGGCACGTCCGCCCGCGCCGCCATGTCCCGCAGCGCCTCGGCCCGCGTTCGGCCCAGCCGCATCTCCTGCAATGTCCGCCGCAGCTCCTCGGCCAGCGGCCCCGCCTGCTTCTCGGCGACCTGCGCGACGGCCCCATCGAAGCCGACGCCGGCCTCCACGCTGACCACCAGCAGGTCCAGCATATCAGGCAGGCTTTTCCGTATCCGCGCCTGCCGTTGGGCGATCTTCCCTTGCAGCCACGCCTCCGGCAAGGCGAGGCCGATCACGATGTCCAGCAGGGCCGCCGCCGCCTTCATCGGCAGGGTCGTGCCCAGGACGCGCACGGCCAGCGGCACGAGCGCCATGAAGACGAGGCCGCAGAGCACCCGCAGGCCGAGGAACTCCGCGACGCCCAGCCCCGCCGGGCGGCCCGCCCGTTCCAGCAGCGTCCGCGTGGACTGGGCCGTCCCGCGCGACACGACGCGCCCAGCCACCGCCGCCAGGCGCCGCAGCACGGGCCGCACCACCCGCTCCGTGAGCGGCGCGTCCCAATCCTCCTCGGATGACGGCCCGGCCTCCGCCGCGTCCGGGCGCGCGATCCGCTCCAGCCGCGCGGCGAGGGCGCTCTGCCGCGCCGACGGCGTCGCCAATCCCAGCGCCAGCAGCGCCCCTGCGAAGAAGGCCAGAACCACGATAACCAGCAGCATCTCGTTCCTCGCCAACACGTAGGGGCGATCAGATGTCCAGCCTCACCATGCGCCGGATGATGACCGCGCCGATAATCTGTCCCAGCACCGCCCCGGCGATCAAGACTCGCCCGAGCGGGCTGCCCAGCAGCGGCGCGAAATAGTGCGGGTTGCGCAGCGTCAGCAGCAGGGCCAGGGCAGGGGGCAGCAGGCTCAGGATCAGGCCGGACAGCTTGCCCTCCGCCGTCAGTGTCTGTATCTCCCCCTGCACCCGCACACGCTCCCGGATTGTGTCGGCGATCCGGGTCAGTATCTCGGCGAGGTTGCCGCCGACCCGCTGCTGCGTCGTCACCGCCGTCACGATCAGATCCAAATCCGGCGACCCAACCCGCTCGGTCATCCGCGCCAGCGCCGCCGCCAGCGGCAGACCCAGGGCCAGTTCCCCCAGCGCCACGGCGAACTCCTCCGAGACCGGCGGCGGCATCTCCTCCGCAACCATCTGCGCCGCCCGCGCCAGCGAGTAGCCGGAGCGCAATCCGGACACCAGCAGCGTCAGCGCGTCGGTGAGCTGGCCGTCAAACCGGCGTCGCCGCCCGTCCTCGCCCACGCGCAGGATCAGCGGCGGAATCACGGCCCCGATCAGGGCGAGCAGCAGGGCGAGGGGAGGCAGGCGCGTCAGCAAAGCACCGATTGCGCCCAGGCCGAGAGGGCAGCCTGCCCACAGCAGCAGGAATTCGCCCGGACGCAGGCGCAGGCCCGCCCGGCGGAGCCTTCGCCGCAGCCGCGCCTCCCAGGGCGCGACCGCAGGCGCTGGTGCCGACTGAGTCGGCTCTTCCTCCGGGGCGACTTCCGCCGGGAGCATCACCTGCGTCAGCCGCGCCCGAAACCGCCCGCGCCGCGCCCGCCGCTCCAGCGCCGCATACGTCCCCCCGCCGCAGACGGCGAACGCCAGCAATGCCCATGCCAGAGGTGTCATACGTCACCCGAACAGGCCCGGCGGCAGCGTGACCCCCTGCGCCTCCATCGTCTCCATCAGGCGCGGGCGCAGGCCCGTCGGCCGGTTCTCGCCCAGGACGCGCCCCTCGCCATCCACCCCGCGCGGCTCCCAGCAGAAGATGTCCTGCAGCGCGATGACCTCTCCCGCCAGCCCCTGAATCTCCGTGACGTGCGTGATCTTGCGGCTGCCGTCGCGCAGGCGGGCCTGGTGGACGATCAATTGCAGGGCCGACGCGATCTGCTCGCGCACCGCCCGCATCGGCAGCTCCGTCCCCGCCATCAGCGCCATCGTCTCCAGGCGCGAGAGCGTGTCGCGCGGGCTGTTGGCGTGGACCGTGGAGAGGGACCCGTCATGCCCCGTGTTCATGGCCTGGAGCAAGTCCAACGTCTCCCCGCCCCTCACTTCTCCTATGACTATTCGGTCGGGCCGCATCCGCAGGGCGTTGCGGACCAGGTGCCGGATGGTGATCTCGCCCTTGCCTTCCAGATTGGCCGGCCGGCTTTCCAAGGCGACGACGTGCTCCTGCTGCAACTGCAATTCGGCGGCGTCCTCGATGGTCACGATGCGTTCATCCGAGGGAATAAAGCTCGACAGCGTGTTCAGAGTCGTGGTCTTGCCGCTGCCCGTTCCGCCCGACACGAGGACGTTCAGCCGGGCGGCGACGCAGGCTTTCAAAAAGGCCGCCATCGGCGGGGTCAGTGTGCCGAAGCGAATCAGGTCCTCCGTCACGTAGGGAACCGCCGAGAACTTGCGGACCGTTAGGGCCGGGCCTCTGACGGCGAGCGGCGGAATGATCGCGTTCACTCGCGCCCCGTCCGGCAGTCGCGCGTCCACCATCGGCGAGGACTCGTCAATGCGGCGGCCCAGCGGGGCGACAATGCGTTCGATGATGCGCCGCAGGTGCGCCTCGTCCTCAAAGGCCAGCCCTGTCTTCGCCAGCCGACCCGCGCGCTCCACATAGACCTGCGACGGCCCGTTGACCATGATCTCCGTCACGTCGGGATCGGCGAGCAGCGCGTCCAGCGGCCCCAGCCCGGCGATCTCGCTGACCACGGCCTCCACCAGCGCGCCGCGCCACCGCCCGTCCAGCGTCACGCCATCCTCGGCGAGCATGGCCACCGCCAGCCCCTGCACCTGCGCCGCCAGCGCCTCGCGCGGCAGCCGGCTCGCCGCCGCGACATCTGCCTCCGCCACGAACCGCTGATGGATGCGCCCTTTCAGTTGCAGCCAGTCGGCGGGGGTCTCCTCGGCCACCGGTACGTCCTGAACGGACGCCCTGCCGCCCGAAAACGTGAACTGCGTCATCTCGCCCAGCGCCTCCAGAACCCGCTACGGCCTGCGCCAGCATCAGGGACGCGGGGACCGTCCGCCGCGACCTGACACGCCAGATGCCGCACGCTCTGCGCCACGGCGCTGTGCGGCTGCGAGAGCACGAACGGGGCCCCCTGGTTGATGGAGTGAGGGACGATCTTCCCATCGTTGGGAACCTGGGCGGCGGCGGGGCGGCCCAGCGCCTCCTCAATGTCCGGCACGCACAGCCTGTTCTGCCGCGAGACCCGGTTGAGGATGACGGAGAGCTTCTCGCGCGGCACGTACCGGCCCTCAATCGCCTCCAGCAGCAGCCGCGTGTCTTTGGCCGTCGTGAGGTCGTAAAGATTTGCCGTGAGGAGAACCTGAGTCGCATGCGACAGCGCGTGGAGCGTGGTCGGGTGCAGGATCGGCGGCACGTCCAGCACCACAAAGCGGGCGCTGCCTTTGAGCAGGCCGAGGACGCGGTCTAAAAAAGGGGCCGAGATCGCGTCCAGCGCCGCCGGCGACCGCGCGCCGATCAGGACGCGCAGCCCGGACTCGTGCCGCTCGAAGTGGTCGTCCAGCAGCGCCCCATCCACCGCCGCCGGACGCGCCGCCAGCTCGGCCAGGCTGCGTCGGGGGGAGAGGTTGAGCAGCATCGCCACGTCGCCGAACTGCGTGTACAAGTCCATCAGGACGGTCGGCTGGCCCGTCTCCATGAGCAGGGCCAGCGCCAGGTTGACGGCCAGCGTCGTCTTGCCCACGCCCCCCTTGGCCCCGCTGACGGCGATGATCCGGGCCATGTTCTGGGGGTCCGCCGCCTCGGCGAAGGACGTCGAACGCCGCCGCCTCTGCTCCTCATGGACGGTTCGTACCACCGCGGCCAGCCGCGCCGCCTGCACCGGCCAGGCCAGGCACTCGCGCGCCCCCGCCCACATCGCCCGCCGCAGGTCGCCCTCCCCGCCGCCGTCCGAGAGCAG
>JAFAZD010000106.1 GCA_019239955.1 Armatimonadota bacterium
CTCCCCGACCGGAGCCAGGATCAGGCTGGGAGTCCGATGAATGCAAAATTTGTCAAAACGAACCCAGCCCCTGCCCGCAGGCCTCAGTCCCGCAGGGACTTTCCTTCCCGAACGATTAGCCCGGCATTTCAAGGCCGGGGAAGGACCGCACACGAAAATTGCCAAAACGAACCTGCCCCACGGCTACACCATCCTCCCCCGCAGGGGGAGGTGGACCGGCTTGCCGGGCCGGAGGGGTCTCCTCACCCTCTCCCATTCTTATGGGGGAGGGTCGGTCGCTTGCGACCGGGGTGGGGGCCTCCCCCTTTCTGGTATAATAGCGGCACAATGGCACACTCCCAGGACCATATCCGCAATTTCTGCATCATCGCCCATATTGACCACGGCAAGTCCACCCTCGCCGATCGGCTGCTCGAATTCACCGGCACGGTGCAGGCGCGGCACATGCAGGAGCAGCTTTTAGACTCCATGGACATCGAGCGCGAGCGCGGCATCACCATCAAGATGGCCGCCGTGCGGCTCAATTACACCGCGTCGGACGGGCAGGACTATGAACTGAACCTGATCGACACGCCCGGCCATGTGGACTTCACGTACGAAGTGTCCCGCTCGCTCGCCGCCTGCGAGGGGGCCGTGCTGGTCGTGGACGCGGCCCAGGGCGTGGAGGCGCAGACGCTCGCCAACGTTAACCTGGCGCTCAACAACCACCTGGAGATCGTCCCGGTCATCAACAAGATTGACCTGCCCGCCGCCGAGCCGGACCGGGTGGCCGAGGAGATTGAAGAGGTGCTGGCGATTGACGCCTCGGAGGCCATCCGGGCTTCGGCCAAGGAGGGCATCGGGACGCGCGAGATTTTGGAGGCCGTCGTCCACGCCGTCCCGCCGCCGCACGGCGACCCGCAAGCTCCCCTGCGCGCGCTGGTCTTCGACAGCCACTTCGACGCCTATCTGGGCGTCGTCGCCTACGTCCGCGTCGTGGACGGCGAGGTCGCGCCGGGGACTCAGATCAAGATGATGGCGACGGGCAAGACCTTTGAGGTCAACGGCGTGGGCATCTTCCAGCCGCGCATGAAGCCGGTGGACCGGCTGCGGGCGGGCGAGGTCGGCTACGTCAACGCCGGCATCAAGACCGTCGGCGACTGCCGCGTCGGCGACACCGTCACGCTGGCGCACGGCGGGGCCAAAGAACCCCTGCCCGGCTACCGGCAGGCCAAGCCGGTCGTCTTCTGCGGCCTCTACCCCGTGGACAGCAGCCAGTACCCCGATCTGAAGGAGGCGCTGGGCAGGCTGCAGATGAACGACGCCGCCCTGACCTACGAGCCGGAGTCCTCAGCGGCGCTCGGCTTCGGCTACCGCTGCGGATTTTTGGGCCTGCTGCACCTGGACATCGTGCAGGAGCGCCTGGAGCGCGAGTTCAACCTGACCCTGATCGCCACCGCCCCCAGCGTCATCTACAAGGTGCATCTGACGAGCGGCGAGACCATCGAGGTGGACAACCCGGCCAACCTGCCCCCGCCGTCGCAGATCGCCTCCATGGACGAGCCGTTCGTCCACGCCGGCATCATCATCCCGGACACCTATGTCGGCACGGTGATGGAGCTAGCGCGGGAGCGGCGCGGCGTTTACATTAAGACCGACTACCCAGCGCGGGGCCGCGTGATGATCCACTACAAGCTGCCCCTCAACGAGATCCTGATGGACTTCTTCGACCAGCTCAAGTCCCGCACCAAAGGCTATGCCTCCTTCGACTACGAGCCGGCCGGCTATGAGCCGTCGCACCTGGTCAAGCTGGACGTGCGGGTCAATGACGAGCCGGTGGACGCCCTCTCGTTCATCACGCACCGGGACAAGGCCTACGAGCGGGGCAAGCAGCTCGTGGAGAAGCTCAAGCAGGAGATCCCGCGCCAGCAGTTCGAGATCAGATTGCAGGCCGCCATCGGGGCCAAAATCATCGCCGCCGAGCGCATCAGCGCCCTGCGTAAGAACGTGATCGCCAAGTGCTACGGCGGCGACATCACCCGCAAGCGCAAGCTGCTGGAGAAGCAGAAGGAGGGCAAGAAGCGCATGAAGAGCATCGGCAGCGTCGAGATCCCCCAGGAGGCCTTCCTCAGCGTCCTCAAACTCGGTGGCAGTTAGGAGACTTATGCACGAGCAGCCCATCCATGAAGTGTGGCCGCCGCCGGTGGCACAGCCGCTCGTGACGCCGCCGGTGCGGCCGCCGCTGCGCTGGCGCGGCCTCAAACTCGCCCTGCTGGCGAACGCAGTGGCAGTCGTGGCAGTCCTGCCGGAGATTCACGACTGGTGGAACGGGCGCCTGCAAGCACTTCAATCCAGCCCCGTTTGGCAAGGTGGTTGTCTTGCCGTCTTCCTGCTCATCGGCGTTGCGGCCATTCTCTTCTCCATCCGTGACATCTTGGTGAACCTGCGGCATGGCAACGGGATCAGCCTCAACATCCTCGGCATCTTGCTGAGTTTCACGCCGCTTTTCGTGGCCATAGTACTAGCCATGCTGTTGGCTTCCTCCTAGAAAGGAGGTTGGCAGATGTGCTTTGGAAGACCCCCTGCGATTGCGGCGGCGCCTGACCCGTCGCCCCAACCAGCGTTAGCGGGCGGGAAAAAGGCTGATCGCCAACGCGCCAATTGCGGTATAATGCCTGTATGACCCTCTCCCTCCCCCAGTGTTCCCGGACGGCCCTTGTCGCCTCCCTGTCCCTGCTGACCGTCGGCCTCGCCCCCGGCGCCCGCGCGCAGAATGAGCCGGGCCACTGGGCGTTTCAGCCCGCCACCGACGCATTCAGCCCCAAAGCTCTGCTGGACCTGCGCTCGCTCAATGAGAAGGTCGCGGGGCAGTCCGGCTTCGTCCGCCGCTCCGCCGACGGCAGCGACTTCGTCCTCGGCAACGGGCAGCCGGTGCGCTTCTGGGCCGTGGACGAGTACATCCAGAACGTGGACAGCCCCGACGCCGTGACGCACAAGGCGCGCTGGCTCGCCAAGCGCGGCGTCAACATGGTGCGCGTCCACTCCGTCCTCGCGCCCGATGCGGAGGGGTCGAAGATCACCGATGTCAGGCAGGGCGAGATTGACCGCATCTGGAAGCTGGTCGCGGCCATGAAGAAGGAGGGCATCTACACCACCATCTCGCCCTACTGGGCCATCCCCGTCCATGTCCGGGCGTCCTGGGGCGTCCCCGGCGGGGCGCAGGACGCCGCCGCGCTGGTGTTCTGGGACCCGACCATGCAGGCGGGCTACCGGGCGTGGCTGCGTGCCCTGTACGCGCCGCCCAACCCGTACACCGACATCCCGCTGGCCAAAGACCCCGCAGTCGCCATTATCCAGCTCCAGAACGAGGACTCCATGCTCTTCTGGACCATCCAGAACATCAAGGGCGCGCAGCTCACGGAGCTTTGCACCCTGTACGGCGGCTGGCTCACGAAAAAATACGGCTCGCTGGACGCGGCCAATGCGGCGTGGGGCGGGGAGCATCCGGGCGCGGGCGACTTTCAGGACAATCAGGGGGACGACCCGGCGGGCGGCAGGATGGGGATCTACATCGTCTGGCATTGGACGCAGCCGCCGACGGCGGACTATCGGGGACGACGGCTGGCCGACCAGCTGGCCTTCTTCGGCGAGACCATGCGAAAGTTCAATGCCGACATGGTCTCCTACCTACGGAACGACCTCGGCTGCAAACAACTGGTCAACCCCGGCAACTGGCGGCCCGCCGACCCGATCCGGCTGTTCGACGTGGAGCGCTACTCCTACACGCCCGGCGACGTGATGGGCGTCAACCGCTACTTCAACGGCGTCCATGAGGGGCCGGACAACGGCTGGGCGATTCGCCCCGGCGACCGCTTCACCAACGCCTCCGTCCTGAGCGACCCGCGCGGGATGCCGACCAACGCCAAGCAGGTCGTCGGCTATCCCTTCATCATCCCGGAGACGGAGTGGGTCGCCCCCACCGCCTACCAGTCCGAAGGGCCGTTCCTGACCGCCGCCTACGAGTCGCTGACCGGCGTGGACATCTCCTACTTCTTCGCCGACGGCGACGTGCCCGAATGGCAGCCGCCCTTCGCCGCGCCGGCCGGGGGCTGGCAGCCGCCGACGGGCAAGTGGCAGATCGCCACGCCCATGCAGCTCGGCCAGTTCCCCGCCGCCGCGCTGACGTACCGCCAGGGCTACGTCGCGCGCGGCCGGCCGGCCGTCCATGAGGAGCGTTCTTTGGACGACCTCTGGCAGCGCCGCTCGCCCCTGATCGCCGAGGAGGGCGGCTTCGACCCCAACCGCGACGCCGGCGACCTGCCGCCCCGCAGCGCCGTAAAAACCGGCGTCAACCCCCTCGCCTTCCTGGTCGGCCCTGTGGAGGTCAAATACGGCGGCGACCCGGCCCGCAGCACGGCGCTGGACATGACCCCCTACATTGACGAGGCGCACAAGGTCGTGAGGAGCGACACCGGGCAGATTCGCCTCAACTACGGCACGGGCGTCTGCGTCGTCAACGCCCCGAAGGCGCAGGGCGCGGCGGGATTTCTGGGCAAGGCCGGCCCCCTCGCCCTGGGCGACGTGACGATCCGCTCCGGCAACGATTATGCGACCGTCAGCGTCGTCTCCTTGGATGGCCTTCCGATCAAGACCTCTCACAAACTTCTGGTCCAGGTGGGGACGATGGCGCGTCCGACCGGCTGGCAGGACAAGGACGCGACGTGGAAGAGCGGCGACCAGACGGTGACGGGCAAGCAGGTGGTCTCGACGGGACGGAACCCCTGGCAGATCGCCGACGCGGACGTGACTCTGACCGTCCGAAACCATGCGCTAAAAACCGCGACCCTGCTGGACGCCAACGGCGAGGCCGTCCGCTCCGTCCCCACCACGCGCGCCGCCAGGGCCGTCACCGTCAAGCTGCCGCCCGACACCCTGTACCTGGTGCTGCGCTAGCACGTCTCCGGGGTTTATGGAAATCCCACCGGACGCCAGGCGCGCTTGCACAAGAGCTTCGGGAAAACTTCCCCGCCTCCAGCGCCCGCGCCGCCTGCCCCGCGTATCAGGTCAGGGCGGTCCCAACCCAGCCCGCCCAGTTGCCTCACGACCGGTTCCGGGGTACACTGTCGGCATGGCAATCAAGGTAGAGTTCAGCGAGAAGCTGCGGCAGTGGGTGGGCGAGATGGAGGACATGGAGGTGAGCGCGCAGACGGTGCATCAGGCGCTGTTCGCGGTGGCGCGGGCGTACCCGGCCCTGCACATGTTCAACTGCGAGGGTGAGCTGCGCAGCATCCTTCGGTTCACCAGGAACGGGCAGCCGGCGAAGGTCACGGACGCGCTGCAAGACGGTGACACGGTGCAGCTCTCGGTCGGGGCCTAGCGGCGTGCGGCGGTCAGGGCGGGCTTTTTGGGGCCGCAGGGGACGCCGCGGAAGCCGGTCTTGTCCACGACGATGTCGGCGAAGCGGGTCTCGGCGGAGACGTACAGGGTCTCGCCGGGGACGCGCCGGGCCAGGCCGGCGCGGGCCAGCGGGACGGCCGCTTCCAGCAGATCGCCGCGCCAGGCGTAGGAGCCGCCGTCCACGCCTGGGAGCGGCCAGGCGCGCTCGGCGGCGCGGGGGGTCAGGGTGAAGTACAGGGAGTCCGGCTGGGGGCCGAGGGGCAAGACCGGGCGCAGGGTGACGGCGTAGCGCACCTGGGGCGACAGGCGGCCGTTCATGTCCACGCGGACGTAAAGGAAGCGCGAGTCGCGGCAGGCGTAGACGCGGGTGATGTTGCCGCCGGCCTGAAACGCCTTCACGACGCTGTCCCCCACGGGGTCGAGTTCGAGCGGCCGCAGGCCCTCCCAGTCGTCCTCGTTTCCGTCGAGCCGGATGTGGCCATTCGGCACGACCGGCAGCCTGCCGGCATCCTCCGCCAGCGACCCGAACAGCTCGTTGCGGCGGGCGAACGAGTACAGGAACCGGTCCATCATCTCGGTCTGGCTCTTGTAGCGGTTGATGGCGGCGTACTTGCGCTTGACGTCGTAGGAGGTCAGGGGGAACCGCTCCCAGCGCGTATCCAGGTCGGCCATCTGGGCGGGGGGGGCGAGCGCATCGTCCTCGTGCAGCCCCTGCGGCACGGGCCAGTCGCCGCGATGCACCAGGTAGTAATGGAGCCGGGCCGTCCGCGCCCACGGCGTCCCAGCCTGCTGCAGTTGCTCCAGCGCCGTCCGCACGAAGACGCTGGCGGCGGCGTGGTCGGGATGGTCGTCGCTGGGGTGGGTGACGTAAATATCGGTCGGGCGGTCGGCCAGCATCTGCCGCTTGATGTCGGCCAGCACGGACGCCCCGGTGTAGGCGGCGCGGGGAGTCGCCGCATCGGCGTAGGGGGAATGGTCGGCACGGGTGTAGGGCGAGGCGAAGGGCTGATTCCAGCGGGTCGTCCACAGCGGCATCAGGCCCTGGTCGGGGTAGCCGAGGAAGACGACGTGGTCGCGCGGGACGCCGAGCACGCCCAGCGCCGTCCGCGACTCCTCCTGCCGCAGTGACCCGTAGCGGACGTAATCCGAGGGGGCGACGGTCAGCTTGCGGAACTCGCGCGACGCGCCCACCCGGAAGGCATCGCCGCAGGTGAAGAATACCACGCGCACGTCGCAGCCGCGCAGCCGCGCCTCGCGCATCAGCCCGGCCGCGCCCAGCGTCTCGTCGTCGGGGTGCGGCGAGAAGACGAGCAGGCGCTGGCCGGGCCGCAGCGGCGGCATCGGGGGGAGGCCCTGCCGGGCGGAGGCGCGGTTGCCGGCGTAAATCCTGTAGGCCGCGGTGACGCCCACGACGCCCGCCGCCAGCGCCGGCAGGCCCAGGGCCATCAGGAGGACCCGCTTCCAGCGGCGGGGGCGCTTCGCGGAGAAGATGGGACGATTCAGTGTTCGGTTGTAGGGCAGCATTGCGACCTTTGACGGGCGGGAGTCACAGCAGCGGGCGCACCTCGGCGTAGGCGGCGGCGATCAGGCGCTCCCAGCGCAGCAACCAGGCGATCGGCTCCTGCTTCAGTTGGCCGGCCGCGTTCTCCAGGTCGGGCCACTCGGCCACGGCGCGGGCGGCGTTCTCGAGCCCCTCGGCCTGGAGGATCAGCGCCGCCCGGCCCACGTCGCGCGGGCGCTCCCGGCGCAGCAGCCAGCAGACATCGAGCGTGGCGTACTTGAAGCTCTTGAGGTGCCACCAGACCTGGCGCGCCCAGTCGTCGGCGATGGCCCACTCGCGGCGCTTGAACTGCTGGCGCAGCGTCCGCAGGGTGTCCGTGTAGCCCTGCGCGATGGAGGCCACGGCGTCACCGCGGCTGGGGGTCGGCAGCGCCAGCGCACCCCGCAGGGGCCGCGCGAAGGCGAACTGGAACCGGTAGAAGGCCGGCAGATGGGCGAATTCGGCGGCGCTCAGGACGAAAAACTGCACGTTGGGAAAGATATCCCGGCAGTCGCGGGTCGCATAGGTGACGCAGTTCTCCACGGCGTCCACCACCAGCAGGAAGTCCAGGTCGTGCGCCGCCTCGGGGTCGTCGGCCGCCGAGCCGTACAGGGCGAGCAGGCGCAGGTTGCCGCCCAGCCGCCGCGCGGCCACGTTCGCCAGCTCTTCAATCAACGCCGCGCTTGGCATGAGCCGTGTTGCAACCCCAGCGCCCCAGGAACCCGAAGGAAAAGCGGAAAATAGGGGAGCGGAACGGGTGGGATTCGAACCCACGAATGGGGGTAGGCCCCATTACACGATTTCCAGTCGTGCTCCTTAGACCAGCTCGGACACCGTTCCACAGGCGTGAGGCGCTCATTATTGCCTCACGCGCCCGTTGCGCCCATTATTGTATCACAAATCACCGGGCGATGTCAAGATTTCGCGGCGAGGGAGGCGCCGCCGCCGACGTGCCGAGGGATCCGGTGCGCCCTCCGCGTGGCGTCCGCCAAAAAAACTTTACCGGGTGCTTGACAGAATCTGCAATGAATGCTTATAATAACGACTTGCGAGGGTATACTCTTGCAAATTCCATTGGAGGTTCTGTGCCATGCATGGCCCTTATCCGTCTCCGAGGTCCCGTAAGGGCTTCACGCTGATTGAGTTGCTCGTCGTTATCGCTATCATTGCGATCCTCGCCGCAATTCTCTTCCCGGTCTTCGCCCAGGCCCGCGAGAAGGCCCGCCAGATCTCGTGCGCCTCTAACCTGAAGCAGATCGGTCTCGCCGAGACCCAGTATTCTCAGGACAACGACGAGCAGTACTCAGGGGGATACACCAATCTGAACAACGGCGGCAACTGCGGCGGCGCCCGAATCATGTGGCCGGAACTGCTGTACCCGTACACCAAGAGCTCCGCCGTCTACCTCTGCCCTGACAACACGCCGGGCGACAACCTACAGGCATCGTGCGGCTGGGAGCTGGGCGATGCGTACAATCATGACATCGGCGGTCAATCTCCCGGTTCGTCTCCCACCCCGGGACCGAATCCCGTCTCGGGGCCGGGCATCAGCTACGGCTACAACTGCATCATCAACGACGGCGGGGACGCCCCGGATAATCCGGGCACGGCCGGCGCTCCGGGCGGCGACGGCGCCCACCCGAACCTGAGTCAGATCAGTTCCCCGGCGGAGACGATCCTGGTGCTGGACGAGAAGCAGTCGCCCAACCAGGGCTGGGAGGTCAACACCTGGCACACCAAGAACTCGGACATCAAGGGTCAGTTCTACGGCGACAACTGGCAGGGCATCCCGACCCAGGATCCGAATACGGGCGGCAGGGCCATTCAAGATGACTTCGTGATCCAGGGCCACAAGCACAACGGCGGCCTGAACATCCTGTTCTACGATGGACACGTCAAGTACATGAAGAACACCATGAAGGTGACGCAGGCCTACCCGGGGGGCAGCCCCTACTACTGGTATCTCCAGAAGCCCGCGAACCCGTAACATGAGCAAGGGCAGATCGCAGACCCCGGACATGGTCCGGTCGGCCAGTGCTCCCGTTCCACAGAAGCGCCGCCCCCACCGGGCGGCGCTTTTCGTCGGCGGCGTGATCGCAGTCGTCCTCGCGCTGGCCGCCGTGCTGCCCGGGGCGTGGCGGGAGACGCAGCGTCGCGAGACGTACCTGCCGCAGTTGGAGGCGCAGGCGCGCCGGCATCCTGAGGATGGGCGGCTGCTGGCGCTGCTGGGCGCGCGGCTGACCGAGTGCGGCGAGTACCGCGCCGCCGCCGACGCGCTGCGGCAGGCGCTGGCGGCGGGCGAGCAGGGCGAGGCCGTCTGGCAGGCGCTGGCGGCGGACAGCGCGGCCGCCGGGGAGCCGGGGAAGGCGGTCGCCGACCTGCGGCTGGGCATCAAGACTCTGTCTCACGTGCCCCTCCTGCAGACGGCTCTGGATCAGGCGCGCGCCCTGCCGCCGACGGCCTCCCCGATGGACCTCGCCCGCACGATCAGCCCCCAGGGCCCCGAGCCGCTGCTGGCCGTCTACGCGCGGGGCAGCTTTCTGAACGGCGTCGTGTCCTGGTGGGGGCGGCATCACCCCGAAGCCAGCGGCTTTGCGACGCGGCAGGCGTGGGCGGCCCGGCAGCCCGGCAACGCCCAGGCGCAGCGCCTCTGGGCGCAGGCCCTGATGCAGAATCGGCGGCTGCCGGAGGCCGAGGCGGCGGCGGAGCGGGCGGTGTCGCTGGCCCCGGACTCGCCCGACGCGCACCTGGCGCTTGCCGACGCGCTGGCGCGCGAGGGCCGCCTGGAGACGGCGTCCCGGCATTATCTCGTCTGCCTGCAATTCCGCCCGAACTGGCTGCCCGCCCTGCTGGGGCTGGGGGCCGCCTTCGCGGCGAGCGACCTGAAGGGCTACGCGGCCAGCACCTTCACGCGGGCCACGCAGGTCGCCCCCCGCTCCGCGGACGCCTGGGTCGGCCTCGGCCGCACCTTGCGCCTGACCGGCGCCGACTATGACAAATCCATCGCCGCCTTCGGGACGGCGGCCCGCCTCGCCCCGGCGCGCACGGATTACTTTGTGGAGTACGCCGACGCGCTGCGCCAGAACCACCAGTGGGACCAGGCGGAGGCCGTGCTGCGACGGCGCGTGGCCGACGCGCCGGACGATGCGCTCGCCCATGTCCTGCTGGGACGGCTGCTGATGGACAACAACCCGACGCCGGCGCGTGTGGCGTCCGCAGAGGCCGAGACGCGTGAGGCGCTGCGGCTGTCCCCGCACGACCCCACGGCGGAGGCGCAACTGGGTCAACTGCTGCTGGAGCGCGGCCAGGTGGCGGAGGCTGTCGGCGCCCTGAGCGACGCGCTGACGCGCGATCCGTTCGACCGCAACACCATGCTGCTCCTGGCGCGCGCGTTCCGCCGGTCCGGGCGCAATGACCTGGCCCAGAGGGTGTCTCAGCAGGCCGCCATCCTGAACCGCGATCGGGATCAGGCGGAGGTCCTGGAGGATCGGCTGCGCGACAACGGCCGGGACATCGGCGTGCGCCGCCAGTTGGCCGACCTGTATGATCGGACCGGCGAGCCGGGCAAGGCGCAGCAGGAGCGCCTCCTGATCCGGCGGCTGCAGACCGACCCGCAGAAGGCCGTACAGGACATCCATTCACTCGAGTCATCCTTCAATGCCGTTCTTTCCACCCATTAAGCGCCTGGCCGCCGTGCTTGGGGCGTGGTGTCTGGCGCTGGGGCTGATGGCTGTTCTGGGCGGCTGCCGCCCCGCCGCCCCGCGCCCCGCCACGCCTCCTCCCCCCGCCTCCCCCATCACCTTCACCGACGTGGCCGAGCAAGCCGGCCTCCGCTACCACTGGCCCGTCCCCGGACACCGCCCCCTCAACATCCTCCAGACCATCGGCAACGGATGCGCCTTCCTCGACTACGACAACTCCGGACACCTCTCCCTCCTGCTCGTCGGCCCCAATCTGGCCCTCTACAAAGGCGACGGGCGCGGACACTTCACCGACGTGACCCACCGTTCGGGCCTGGACAGGTTCCACGGCCACTTCCTGGGCGTGGCCGTCGGCGACTACGACGGCGACGGCTACGACGACATTTACGTCAGCGGCTACCGGGCGGGCCTGCTGCTGCACAACGACGGGGGGAAATCCTTCCGGGACGTGACGCGGCAGGCGGGGCTGACGCCCCAGCCCTGGGGCACGAGTTGCGCCTTCGTGGAGAGCGTGCCGGGGTCGGGGCGGCTGGACCTGTTCGTGTGCAACTACGCCGACTTCGGACCAGACCCCAAGAAGTACCAGCAGTTCTGCTTCGCGCGTGGACTGCGAACCTCGTGCGGCCCCCGCTTCTACAGCCCGGCCAAGGACGTGTTCTACCGCAACGACGGGCACGGGCACTTCACGGACGCCACGGGCGTCAGCGGGATGCGGCCCATCATCAACGGCAAGGGTCTGGGGGTGGCGTGCGCGCCGCTGGACGGCACGCGCCGCCCCTACATCGCCGTCGCCGATGACGAGGTCGCCAGCGACCTGTTGCGGGCCGCCGGATCGGGCAGCCCCGCTCGCTACGTCAATATCGGGGGGCAGGCGGGCATCGCCCTTGACGGCAAGGGCAGCATCCACGGGGGCATGGGCACGGACTGGGGAGACTACGACAACGACGGCAAACTCGACCTGATCGTCGCCACCTATCAGAACGAAACCAAGTCGCTGTACCACAACGACGGGCAGGCCCTCTTCAGCGACCAGGCGGAACAGGCGGGGCTGGGTCCCGCCTTCCCGCTGGTGGCCTTCGGGGTGAAGTGGGCGGACTTCGACAACGACGGCTGGCTCGACCTGATGCTCGCCAACGGGCACACGCAGGACAACATCCACGACATTGACGCCAGCACCACTTACCGCCAGCCCACCCAGCTGTTCCGCAACGACCACGCCCGCTTCACCGACCTGAGCGACACCGCCGGCCCGGCCCTGCAGCGGCCCCTCGTCGGGCGCGGCCTGGCCGTCGGCGACTTCGACAACGACGGCCGGGTGGACGCCCTGGTCGTCGACAGCGAGGGCGCCCCCCTGCTGCTCCGCAACGACAGCCCCCGCCCCGGCCACTGGCTCTCCCTCCAACTCGTGGGCGTCAGGAGCAACCGGGACGGCTACGGGGCGCTGGTGACCGTCAGGACGCCGGGGCTGACGCAGACCAGGCTGTGTCAGGCCGACGGCTCGTACCTGTCCTCCTCGGACAAGCGCGTTCACGTGGGGCTGGGGGCGGCTATGTCCGCCCAGTCCGTGACGGTCAAGTGGCCCAGCGGCCGGGTGGACGCCTTCCGGGGCGTGCCCGCCGACCGCTTCTACACGCTCCGCGAGGGCGGCAAACTCTTGCCAGCGCCGCACTGAAAATCAGGCTTCACTCATGCGAAGTTTCCCGACGGTGAGAAGACTGGCCGCCGTGCTTGCGACGCTGGGGCTGATGGCTGTTCTGGGCGGCTGCCGCCCCGCCGCCCCGCGCCCCGCCACGCCTCCTCCCCCCGCCTCCCCCATCACCTTCACCGACGTGGCCGAGCAAGCCGGCCTCCGCTACCACTGGCCCGTCCCCGGA
>JAFAZD010000213.1 GCA_019239955.1 Armatimonadota bacterium
CAGCATCGCGGCCAGGGGCAGCAGACGCTGCCGGGGGAAGGGTTTCACGGGTGTTCCTCCTCAGAATTTACGTACAGCCCGTGAGACACGGGCGAGCGGAAAAAGTTGCAGGGTCAGGCCTCCAGGCGGAAGTAGCTGTCGCCGATCTGTATCTGGTCTCCGGGGGCGAGGACGACCTGACTGACGCGCCTGCCGTTGACATAGACACCGTTGGCGCTGCCCTCGTCGGTCAGGGTGATGGTCCCGGCGTCATCGCGGACCAGGCGGGCATGGCGGCGCGAGACGGTGGTTTCCGCCAGCACGATGCCGTTGTCGCCGTCGCGCCCGATGGTCACCTCTCCCGGCGGGACGGCGAAGCTGCTGCCCGCGGCCAGTCCCTGTATCCCGACGATCTGCGGGGCGTCAAGCGTTCCCACTGCCGTACCCGGAGGACGTCCCCCGGCCCCCAATCCTGGCGGGGGCGGCGTGACGCCGGCCTCATCGGGGATCTTCTCCACCGGACGCGGCGCGGGCGGGACGTAGGCCGGTGTGGCGTCCGGTTCGGCATCGGGCGCGGCGGGGTCGGGCACCTCCACGCCCATTCGGCGCGCGGCCACGATGAGCGGCTGGCCGCGCGACTGAATCAGGCGCAGGATGACCCAGACGACCCCGGCGGCGACCAGCAGGCCAAAGAACGCGGTGAGCAAGTGGGCCAAGCCGCTGCCCTCTTCCGGGGCTGGAGACGGCGCGGCGATCCCCCCTGCCCCCAATGCTGGGGGAGCCGGAGAGGCGGCGGATGCCGGGGCGAGCGGTTTGAAGTCGCCCACCTTCAGTGTCTGCGGCCCCGAGGCGGCCAGGGTCAACGTGGCGACGTTGCCGGTGTGCTTGTCCAGCACGCAGAGCGTGTCACCGATGCCCGCCGTGTTCGGCAGGGTGATCTGCTTCTGCCCGGTGGTGGTCACTGGCATCGTGGACACCGTACCCGCCGCCGACCGCACCCAGTAGGCGTAGGTCGCCGCGTCCGGGAGCGTCACGCGCGGCCCGGTGGGCGGGGCGGCTGGGGCGGCGACGGCTAGAAGAAGGAGCAGAAGGAGATCTCCCCGCAGCCGATTCCGGGGGAGTAGGGGCATGGCGCGCCACGCCCCTACCGTCATTGGCTCTTTTCTGTCCGGCTCCCCCAGAATTGGGGGCGGGGGGGGCGTTCTCATCCCTGCGCTCCTCCCTGACAGCGGGCGATGGCCGGGGGCAAGTGGTCAAGTAGGTCCGTGGCGATTAGCCCTGTCGCACCGCCATGCGCAGCGGCGGTGAGGTCCCCAGCAAGGCCGTGAATGTACGCGCCGGCGGCGGCGGCCTCCAGCGGCCCCAGATGCTGCGCCAGTAGGGCGGACAGGACGCCGGTGAGCACGTCGCCCGCGCCGCCGGTCGCCATGCCGGGGTTGCTGGTCGTGTTAAGATAGAGCGTGCCGTCGGGTGCGGCGATCAGAGTCCGCGCGCCTTTCAGCAAGGCGACGCAGCCGTAGGTCTCGGCGGCCTGGGTGACGGCGGCGCGGCGGTCGGCCTGTACGGTCTTGGTGTCGGTTCCCAGCAGGCGGCCCATCTCGCCAGGGTGGGGCGTCAGGATCGACGGCGCGGCGCGATTTTTAACGAGTGACGCGCCCCGGTCGGGCTGCTGGGAGAGCAGGGTGAGCGCGTCGGCGTCAATCACCAGCGGGGCGGGGCAGCGGGAGACG
This sequence comes from Armatimonadota bacterium, assembly GCA_019239955.1. Classification (GTDB taxonomy): domain Bacteria; phylum Armatimonadota; class Armatimonadia; order Armatimonadales; family Capsulimonadaceae; genus JAFAZD01. The sequence continues at coordinate 1,710 of JAFAZD010000213.1, forward strand.
AACTCCCGGACGAAGGCGGCCGCCTCGTCGCCGTGCCCCAGGCCCGGCCCCAGGGCCACCGCCGTGGCCTTCTCGGTCAGCTTCAGGGCAGGGTCCAGCGCGTCGTTGCCGAACGTCCCCTCGCCGGACTGCGGCAGGCCCCGCGTCATCACGACCGGGGAGACACGCGCCATCGCGGCCTGATGGATGCCGCTCGGAATGGCGAGCGTCACCAAGCCCGCGCCCGTCCGCGCCGCCGCCTCCGCGACCATGACCGGCGCGCCGACAAAGCCGCCCGACCCGGCGAAGACCATGACGTGCCCGAACTGGCCCTTGTTGCTGTCCCGCCCATTAACGCGTGCCGGCAGCCAGCGCGCCACGTCGGCGGGCTTGGTCGTATGGACGGTGATGTCCGGGGCCTCCATCACGGCGCGCGGCATGGCGATGTCGCCGACGATGACCTCACCGGCATACTCCGCGCCGGGGAAGTCCAGCAGGCCGTACTTGGGCAGGGCGAAGGTGACGGTCAGCGTCGCGCGGACACACGCCCCCAGGACTTTCCCTGTGTCCGCGTCCAGGCCGGAGGGAACGTCTACGGCAACAATGGGCTGGCCGCTGTCGTTCATCCATTCAATAATGGAGCCGAACTCGCCGGTCACGCCTCCTGTGATGCCTGTCCCTAGTAGCGCATCAACGATCACAGCGGCTTCCGCGAAATCTGACTTCAGGCGCGGGTGGATTTCGCGCACCTTCAGCCCGAACGCCTCGGCCATTCGCAGATTGACGGCGGCATCGCCTTGCAGGTTTTCCCGCGAAGCCGCGAGCCACACGCTCACCCGTGCAGCGAACCGGCTTGCTAGATGCCGGGCGATGGCGAGGCCGTCGCCGCCGTTGTTGCCCTTGCCGCAGACGACGGCGACCCGCTTGCCTTCTAATGGCCCGAAGCGTTCCTGCATCGCCTCCACGACGCGCAGGGCGGCGTTCTCCATCAGCACAATGCTGGGAACATGGTATTCTTCAATCGTCCGGCGGTCCATCTCCCGCATCTGCGCGGCGGTGGCGACTTTCATAACCTCACCTCCAAACCCAGCCCGGCCAAAGAACCCACCCCGGCTCGCTTGAGGCTCGCCACCCCTCCCGAAGCGGGAGGGGAACAGCGGCAACAGCCCCTGCCGCCCCTCCTCTCCCGTTTCGGGGGAGGTGGCGAGGCTTGGTTCCTGCGGAAAGGCTTCGCCCGAGCCGGAGGGGGTTCTTCCCTGGAAGGATTCTCCCTCATTCTGCAAACACTCTTTGGATGAGCTCGCGCTCTTGGTCATCAATCGGCGGCACGGATGCGGCGGCGACATTTTCCTCCACCTGCGCGGGCGTCTTCGCGCCGACGATGACCGATGAAACGCCGGGATCGTCCAGCACGAAGCGCAGGGCGGCCTGCGTCCTCGTCCGTTCCTCTTCGAGCGTCAGGAAGGACAGTTTGCCCGCCATCTCGGCCATCGCGGCGGCGTACTCCGGCGGCAGCGCGGCGCGGATGTCGCCCTCTGAGAACCGCGCGTCGGCGGCGTACTTGCCCGTCAGAAAGCCGTTGGCGAGCGGTTCACGCGCGAGTATCCCCACCTTGCGCCTGCGCGCGAGCGGCAGCAGTTCGGTCGTCGCGCCCTGATAGAACAGGCTGTAGGCCACTTCCAGCACGTCCACTGGCAGGTGATGCTTCAGCAGCCACACGCCGTCCCGCGGCTCGGCGACGCTGACGCCGATGTATCGCACCTTGCCGGCGCGGCGCAGGGCGTCCAATGTCTCCCAGACGCGCCACCGGTCCAACTCCTCCACCGGCGGGTTCATCAGCATCCAAACGTCCAGGGTCTCGCGGCGCAGGCGGGCGAGGCTCTGCTGGACGGCGTGGGCCAGGCCGTAGGGCGTCCAGTCCGGCTCCAGCGTCCCGTCGCGCCGGTAGAAGTTGACGCCGCCTTTAGTGACGACGACCGGCGGCGGCCCCTCCCATCCCTGCAAGACCTCCCCGAGCAGCGCCTCACTGTGGCCGTGGCCGTAGACGTCGGCGGTATCAAAGAGAGTGACGCCGAGTTCCAGCGCACAGCGTAGGGCGGCTTTGGAGACATCATCGTCCGTCGGCCCGTAGCTGTTGCCGAAGGCGTCGCCCCCGATGGCCCACCCGCCGAAGCCGACCTCCGAGACCGTCAGCCCCGTCCTGCCCAGTGGGCGCGTGTTCATCTCAGGGTTATTGTGGCACAGGGGAGTTGGTTTTGGCAACTTCAAGCACACCCGGCATTTCAGGGCCGTGAAATGACACGTCGTTTCCCTACAGAAACCGTCACAGAGTCTCGCCGGGCTCCATCACCAGCAACTCGGCGTGGACGTTCAGGTCGTTCAGGGCGGCCTGGAAGGCTTCGGGGGTGCCGGTGAGCAGGGGGAAGGTGGCGTAGTGCATGGGGATCACCTGCGGGACGCCGAGCAGGCGGCAGGCATAGGCCGCCTCAGTGGGGGACATCACGAACCGATCCCCAATAGGCAGCAGGGCGATGTCCGGCTTGTAAATCTCGGCGATCAGCTTCATGTCGCCGAAGACCGCCGTGTCGCCGGCGTGGTAGAGCCGGTAGCCGTTCTCCAGCTCAATGACATAGCCGCCCGGTTCGCCGCCGTAGATGATCTGGTCGCCGTCGGTAATGCCGCAGGAGTGGTCGGCGTGAACCATCGTGACTTTGAGGCCGTCCTGGGCGAGCGTACCGCCCTTGTTCATCGGCGCGGCGTTCTTGATCCCCTTCGTGCCGAGCCACCTGGCCGTCTCAAAGACCGCAACGGCCTGGGCGTTCGTGGCCTTGCCGATCTCGACGGCGTCCTGGATGTGGTCGTAGTGGCCGTGCGTGATCAGCATCATGTCCAGCGGGCCGACGTCCTTGTTCTTTTCGGGGCAGCGGGGGTTGTTCTGCACCCAGGGGTCAATCAGAAGTTTCTTGCCGCCGGGCGTGGCCAGATGAAAGGTGGAGTGGCCGAGATAGGTGAGATGCAGCCCTTCGGCGATCTTGGATGCCATGATCAGTGTCCCCGTTCTACGAATGGTCGCGAGCCGCAGCGTGTCACGGCTCATCTATTTCAGTATACGCAGAACGGTTCGGCGGCAAACCTGTGTGCCCCTGGCGCGGCCCGCCGGCCGCCGAACATGAACAGGATTTTGGCCCTCTGCCGGCGGTCAGGAAGGAATCGCAACAGGTGTGTCGAATAGAAAGGACAGCAAGCAACCAATTTTACGTCAGACGCCCCGCACGTCTTGAGGCGCTTGGCAGAGGAATCCATGGCTCAGAATGCCCTCTCCGTTGTCGCCCGCATCAAGCCTGATGAAGTCGCCGCCCTGGAAGAGTTGCTTTCCACCATCGGCAATGACATCGCGGGCAACACGCTGGTCCCGTTCCCCCAGATCAAGTCGCTGCACTTTGCCTGCTGGCTGATCCTGAATCGGGACAGCCGCTTTCCGCCCTTGCTCGTCCTGGAAAGCAACCATGACGGCCCCACCGATGCCCATCTGGACGAGCTGATCCGCTGCGCCGGGCCGGGGCTGGACGCGATCTACCGCAAGTGCGAGGGCTACCCGATGGACGGCGCGAGCGACCCGAACAGCCTGAAACAGTACCTTCAGCGCCACAGCGTTCAGTGCCCCGCGTTCTATGTCGGCTGCTACGGCCAATCCGTGGCGAGCGTGCGTCACGCGATGGCTCTGCGCCAGGAGATTGAAGGGTTTTTAGATCGGGAGCAGGACGCCGGACGCCTGGTCGGGCTGTCCCAGGTGCAGATCTTCCAAAACATTCGTGAATTTGCCCGGACACTGCAGATTGACCCGCCCTACACGCCCACTCAGGCTTACGACAGTATCCTGATCCGCTCCAAGGTCAACACGGCGCTCGCCCTACTTCTGGCCGCCGCGCTGCTGCTCAAGTTCCCCCGCCCGGTCATCGTCCTCCTGCTGCTGTTCACCGTGGCGTTGCGCTGGCATGAGATCAGGGATGTCCAGGGCCCCAGCCCGACCCCGCCGCCGATTGACCCCCGCCTGTTCGGCAAGGAAGACATCTTCACGCAAAACCACCTGACCACGATGGTCACGGTCAAGCCCGGCGGCTTCCGCCTGGGCACACTCAAGGGCGTGCTCTGGCTGGTCAATCAGCTGGCGAAAACGGTCTTCATCGCGGGCAACCTGGGCGGCATCCCGACAATTCACTTCGCCCGCTGGCTGCTAACGGATGACGGCCGGCGGCTGCTCTTCTTCTCCAACTATGACGGGAGCTGGGCCAGCTACCTGGGCGACTTCGTGGACAAGGCGAACTACGGCCTGACCGCCGTGTGGAGCAACACGGACAACTTCCCGCCCTCCCAGTTCCTGTTCTGGGGCGGCGCGCAGCACATCGAAGAATTCAAGCTCTGGAGCCGGCAGCACAATGAATTCGCCCACGTCTGGTACAGCGCGTACCCGGACGCGACGGTCAGCAACATCACCGACGCCGTTCAGCTCCGCGACGGCCTGAGCCAAAACCTCGCCGGTCCCGCGCTGGCCCGCTGGTTCCAGCGGCTGTAAATCACTTTGGGAGGCAGCATGAGCGACGCGCAGATCACACCCGCGGACTACGCCGACATCCAGGGCGTGGTCCTGAACGGCTACGGGTCTCTGAAATGCACCCGGTTTCTCTTTCTCCAGATCGGCGACGCGGCCGCCGCCCGGCGCTGGCTGGGGGAACTGCGGCCCCAGATCACCACGGGGGCGCGCCGCCCCAAGGATGACCCCAAGCCTGAGACGGCGCTGAACGTCGCGTTCACCCACCCTGGTCTGCAAATGCTGGGACTGCCGCCGGACGCCCTGGCTCAGTTTCCCCGCGAGTTTCAGGAGGGGATGGCGGACGGAGAACGCTCCCGCGTACTCGGTGATACCGGCGACAGCGCCCCCGCGCACTGGGATCTGGGGGGCCCCGCGACTCCCGTGTTCCATGTGCTGCTGATGCTTTACGGCCGCAATGACGACGTCATCCTCGCCCGCACCCCGGCGCTGGAGGCGCAGTTTCGGGCGGCCGGCCTGACCGAAGTGTTCCGGCAGGACACCGGGCGGATCAGCAACAGGGAGCCGTTCGGCTTCGCCGACGGCATCTCCCAACCGTTCCCGGCGGGCTCTCCCGGCTCGCCGATCCCCGGCGAGGTCCCGATCAATGCCGGAGAATTTCTGCTCGGCTACCGCAACGGCTACGGCACGTTGCCTCCCAGCCCGATGGATGCCCAGGGACGGGATTTCGGGCGCAACGGCACGTACCTGATCTTCCGCAAGCTGGCGCAGGACGTGAGCGGGTTCTGGCGGTTCATGGAGCAGCAGACGCGGCGGGCGGACGGCAACCCGGACGAGGCCCGGAAGGTGCGGCTCGCGGCCAAGATCGTGGGCCGCTGGCCCGGCGGCGCTCCGCTGGTCCTGGCGCCCGATGCGGATGACCCGGCCCTGCACACGAAGGACAAGGGCAACCAGTTTTCCTATATGCCGACCGACCCGGATGGCCTGGCCTGCCCCATCGGGGCGCACATCCGGCGGTCGAACCCGCGTGACTCACTCTTGCCGACTCCGGCCCGCTCCCTGGTGATCGCCAATCGGCACCGCCTGATCCGGCGGGGACGCCACTACGAAGACCATCGTGCGGACGCCGTGGAAGGGAACGGCGTTGAACACGGGCTGTGCTTTCTCGCCCTTAACGCCGACATCCAGCGTCAGTTCGAGTTCATCCAGCAGACCTGGATCAACAGCCCCAAGTTTCGCGGCCTGTACGACAACAAGGACGCACTGGTCGGGGACAACGACGGGACGAGTCACATGACGATCCCCGCCCTGCCCGTCCGCCAGCGCATCAACAATCTGCCACGGTTCGTGCGTGTGCGCGGCGGCGGCTATTTCTTCCTGCCCGGCCTGAGCGCCCTGCGATTTCTGTCCGGCGGGGCGTGAGGCCGCGCCCCATTTCCGATACCCAAGGAGACCTTTATGCCGCCCTTACTCCACCAACTATGGCAGTCCGCGCTGGCCGAAGAACACGCCCTTCAGCAAGACCTGACCGACCTGCGGGAGCGGGTCGAGCGGCGCTTTGAGACGCTGCTGGGGAATCCCACCCTGGTCCGCGACCTGTTCGGCTTCACCCGGGCGCACGAACCGATTCTGGTCGCGCCCCGCTTCGCCCTGGTCTCCCGCGCGCCGGACGTGCGCGAAGTGCTGGAGCAGGACGCCGTCTTCTCCGTGACCGAGGTTTATGCGGCCAAGATGGAGAGCACGACCGGGGACTTCGTGCTGGGCATGTCCGCCGAAACCGCGCAGTATGAGCGCGAGCGGACACTGATGCAGGACGTGCTGCGGCCCGACGATCTGGACACGATCGAGCAATTCGTCGGGGAGACCGCCGAGGCCCTGGTCAGGCAGGCCGAGCCGACGGGCGAAATGGACGTGGTGTCCGGCCTGTCCCGGGTGGTCCCGTCGCGCCTGGTCGGCCACTACTTTGGCACGCCGGGGCCGGACGAGCCGACCCTGATGCGCTGGATGCGGGCGATCTTCCGGGACATCTTCCTGAACCTGGCGAACGACCCGGGGACGAGCGCGGAGGGCACCGCCGCCGGCAAAGAGCTGAACACCTACCTCGACGCTCTGATCGCCGCCCGAAAGCCCCAGGTCGTCGCCGATCCCGAGGCGTACGATGATTTCCTGAGCCGCCTGCTCAAAGTGCAGGCCGCCGGCCCGGCCCGGCTCGACGACTCGACCGTCCGCCGCATCCTGGGCGGCATCATCGTCGGCGCGGTCGACACCAATTCCAAGGCCATCGCGCAGGCGGTTGACCAGCTCCTCGACCGGCCCGATCAGCTTCAGGCGGCTCAGGCGGCCGCGGCCGCCGCCGATCCTGGTCTTGCGGCGTATATCTGGGAGGCGCTGCGCTTCAACCCGCAGAACCCGTTCCTGCTCCGGCATTGCGAGCGGGACTACACTCTGGCGGCGGGGACGCCGCGCGCCCGCACCATCCCCGCCGGCTCCCTCGTCCTCGTGGGCACGATGTCGGCCATGTTCGACCCGGAGGTAGTGCCCGACCCGGACACGTTCCGCCTGGACCGGCCCGTCGACGTCTACCTGCACTTCGGAGATGGCCCCCACATGTGCTTCGGGCGGCACATCGCCGGGAGGCTCATTCCCACCGTCGCGCGGGCGCTGCTGCGCCGCCCGGGCCTGCGGCGCGCGGACGGGCCGGACGGAAAGATCCGTTACGACGGCGCGTTCCCCGATGCCTTCCGGGTCAGGTTCGAAGCCGCGCCATGACGGGCCGCTCCCCGACCCTGCTCCTGTGCGAGCCGTTGTTGTGGCGGGAAGTGTTCGGTGCGCTGCTGGCGCTGCCGGGAGGCGGCAATGACGCAACCAATGGAAGCGTGGACATTGGCGGAACTGCTGGACCGGACGGCGAGCGCGGAGCCGACGCCCAGCGCCGGATCGGTCGCCGCCGTGAGCGCCTCACTGGCGATGGGCCTGGTGGCGATGGGATTTGAGATCGCGGCGAAGCGGTTGAGACAAGGCAAACCCCTGCCGGCCGAGGCCACGCCTGAGGAACTGGCGGCGCTGACCCGGCAGGCGCGCGATCTTGCCGGGGCTTTGCTGCGCCACGCGGAGGACGATCAGGCGGCGGTGCGGCGATACCTGCGCGCCCGGCGTGTGGCGGACCCGGAGGCGGCGCGGCAGGCGCTGGTCCACGCCACCGAGGTTCCCCTGGCGGCGGTTCGCGCGATGCGTGATGGCCTCGCACTGGTCCAGACCGCGCTCACGGTCGCCCCCCAGCCCGTGCGGGCGGACGTGGCGGCGGGCGCGGCGCTGCTGCGGGGCGCTCTCGCCGCCATACTGGGCGGCGTGGCGGCGAACCTGGCGCTGCTGCCGGCGGACGAGACGCGCGCGGCGCTGGCCCAGGAGGCGCGCGCACTGGAAGACGCAGAATGACGGCGATCCACATCGGCACGTCGGGCTGGAGTTATGACCACTGGGACGGCGTCTTGTACCCGCCGGGAACTTCGCCGGCGGAGCGGCTCGCCCTCTACGTCCGGCGCTTCCCGACCGCCGAGGTTAACAGCACCTTCTACCGCTGGCCTCCGGTCACCACGTTCGACGGCTGGCGCCGCCGCCTCCCCGAAGGCTTCCTCATGACGGTCAAGGCCCCACGCGGGCTGACGCATGGCCGACGCCTCTACGCGCCGGAGCAGTGGCTGGCTCGGATGGAACCCGGCCTCGCCGCCCTCGGCGATCGCCGGGGCATCCTGCTGGTGCAGGTGCCGCCCCAGATGGAATACGACCTCCCCCGGCTTTCGTATTTTCTCGGGCAGGTGCCGGGGTGGTTGAGAACGGCAGTGGAGCTGCGCCATCCCAGTTGGCAGCGCGAGGAGACGTTTCGTCTGCTGGAACGGCACGGGACCGCCTATTGCGTGATGAGCGGGGCGGGGCTGCCGTGCGTGCTGCGGGCGACGGCCCCGTTCGTGTACGTGCGGCTGCACGGCCCGGACCGGAACTTCCTGTATGCGGGCTCCTACCCGGATGATGACCTGCAATGGTGGGCGGAGCGCATCCGCGAGTGGGCGGCGCAGGGCCGGGAGGTGTTCGCCTACTTCAACAACGACGGCGAGGGCAACGCCGTGCGCAACGCCGACACGCTGCGCCGTCTGCTGGGGCAGGACGCCTCGCCCGGCGGCCTCTAGTCCTCCTCGCGGGCGATGGTGACGCGGCCCAGGGCGAGGGCCTGCACCCGCGCTGCGCCCGCCTCGTACAGCAGCTCGCGGCAGGCGGTCAGCGATGCCCCGCTCTTGGCGATGTCGTCCAGCAGCAGGACGCGCTGGCCCTGGATGAGCTCCGGGTGGACCACGGCGATGGTCTGTCGATGCAGCGCGCGGGTGCTGGGGCCGCCGAAGATGATCCGGCGGATGGTGGTGTGCCGCTCCAGACAGGCGGTGGCGTCCACGCGCCCGCCCTCGGCGGCCAGACGCCGGGCCAGCTCCCGGATCGGGGCGTCCACGGCGTAGGCGATGTGCGACGGGACGACCGCGACGGCGATGCCCTCGGCCAGCAGCGGGTGCAGGCGCTCGAAGAGGAGCCGCTGCGGCCACCGTCGCCCTTTTCCCAGCGCGTTGATCACCCGCGTCCAGTCCATGCCGGATCGGACGCGGCCCAGGTCCGCCCCACCGGCGGCGTACCCCGCCTTCGCCTCGCGCAGCAGGCCCTTCGCCGCCCCCGCCTGGGCCTGCGGGTAGTAGGGGCCGAGCGTGACGACCTTCCCCGGCTGGTCGTACCGCCGTCCGGCCTCGACAAAAACGCTGGGCGTGGCGTCCATGCTAGGGCAGCGCCGGCGGCGGCGGGATGAGCAGTGTCAGCGACTGTGCGGCGTAAATCCAGTAGCCCATCCCTGGTTCCAGCGCCTGCGTCGGATCCACCAGGACATACCGCCCGGCGGTAGTGTCGTAGCGGTACAGGACGCTGCCCACCAGCGGCGTCTCCCCTGATGCCTCCGTGAACGAGTAGGTCTGGCCGGCGTAGGCGATCTGGAGGGCGGCGATTGCGATTCGGGGCGAGAAGGGATTGGCGACGCCGGACTGGGGCGAGAACGGGTTGCCGATCTGGTTCCAGCCGGCGAAGAGGGACACGGGGAAGGCCTTGGTGGCATCCACGGGGCTACCGGACTGGGGGACGCTGACCGCCATCGGGAAGCGCGCCCACTCACCCTGGCCCGCCCGCACCTGGTTCGCCGGGGACTTGGGCGTGACGGCGTACCCGCTGCCGTTCCAGACGTACAGTGTCACGCCGGAGTAGCCGAACAGGGTATCCAATGAGACGCCGGGATAGTCGCCGGGCAGGGAGAAGAGGTTCAGGCCGGCGGGGAACGTGAAGGGGCCGGTGTTGGCCACGGGCGCGGGTGTGCCGGACAGGTCGGCCAGGAGGCCCTCGCCGATGAGCGTGCCCCAGCCGGTCGCATCATCATAGCCGGTGACGGCGGGGTAGTAAAGGTTGGTGCTGCCGTCGGCGATGTCGTGGAAGTCGCGGGAGGAGTTGGCTCCAAGGCCGGCCGCGTAAATTGCCGGGTTGGCAAAGCCGAGGTAGCCCCGGCCGGCCTGGAGCCGCTGCTGGTTCGCCAGGGCGGCGAAGCCGGCCCACAGCGGCGCCGCCGTGCTCGTCCCGCCGTAGACGACCCAGCCGCCGTTGAAATAGATCGCGTAGCCGGTGTTCGGGTCCGTGTTCAGCGACACGTCCGGCACGTCCCGCATAGTGGCGCTGGCGCCCAGCGGGCCCGTCATGTGGACGGAGTCACGATACTGGTAGGAGGGCTTGGGCCAGTAGCCGCTGATGCCGCCGCCGCCCGCGCCCGCGCTGATCGAGCCATTGTTCCAGGTCGTCTCCCCGGCCCATGTGCCGCCCGGGCCGTTCGTGGTCAGCGTGGTGCCGCCGACGCCGGTGACGTAGGGCTGTGAGGCAGGGTCATCCACGCTCAACGTGGAGCCGTTGTCATACGCCCCGGCGTCGCCGCCGGCGGCGAAGATCGCCTGCCCTTGCATCGCCATCTCCTGGAAGGCAAGGTTCTCTGCCTGCAGGAAGGGCGTGGAGGCCGACGGCTGCCCCGCCTGCACCACGGCCTGCTCCATGTCCTGTTCGTCCAGCCCCCAGCAGGTGCTGACCTGTTTCGCCAGGCCGTCCGTGGCGATCTTGTTGTAGGTGTCCGCGATGTCCTGGTTGGTGTTGGGGGTCTCGTAGACGAGGATTCTGTCCGCGCGCGGGGCCAGGGCCCCGATCATCTCGATGTCCAGCGTCGTCTCGTCCGCGCCCCCGCCGGGCTGCAAGGGAGTGCCGTTGAGGTCCACGGGGACGTTCACCAGCGGGATGCGGGGCAGGCCGAAGGCGCTTTCATAGGCGCGGATGTCGCTCTCCCTGTACCCATCCAGCTCGAACACGGCCAGCGTCTGCCCCTGGCCGTCCTGAGTGACGCCGTTAAGTCCGTAGGCGCTCTTGACGTCGGAGGGCGTCAGCCCGCCGTCCGGGCCGGTGCCTGGCCCGCTGCCGGGGCCGGGAATCGGCAGGGCCTGGGGACGGAGCATCGGGTCGAGGCGGCGCAGGTGGGGATGAGCGACCGCCGACGTGTCCAGGCCGATCACGCCTGCGAGCCGCCCGGCGATCGCGGCGGGGACCGCCGGGGCGGCGTCCGGGGCGCGGAACACGCGCCCATCCACCGCCTGGTACTGGTGCAGGCGGACGCCGAACGTGGCCTCCACCGCCCCCGCCGGGCCGGACACGTCCAGCAGGAGGCGGTTGGGATGGGTGCCCGTGACGGTCAAGCCCTGCGCGCGCGCGTAGGCGGCGACGCGCTGGTAGTCCGCCTCCGTCGGCCCGAAACGGGCCGCCCACTCGGCGGGAGTCAGGTAGCGGCCATACAGCGGGTCGTGAGGGTCGTAGAGCCGGCTCAGCAGATCATCCATGGCCGCCTGATTGCGGGGCGGCAGAGACAGCGCGAGGCGCACGGGCGCGGCCGCATCCAGGCGTCCCAGCAGCCGGGATTGGGCGACGGACGCCGAGGCAGGACGGAGCAGGGCCAGCAGCAGCGCCGTCGCCAGTAGCGCCGGCGTGTGCCAGGCGGCTCCGTCGCGCGAACAAGAGGTCAAATCACATCTCCTCTGTGGTGAAGTGCGTCTCCAGTGTGACGGCAAAAAATGAAAAAAGCGTGAAGGGCATGGGCAGGAAAAAAGCGGCGGCCGACACACGCCCGGCCCGCCGCGTCGCCTCTGCAATAGACGGTGTTTTTCCAGGTTTTTGTTCCCACAAGGCGTAGGTGAAGGGATTCAAGTCGCTCCCCAGGCGCTTTCTACCTGCGCTCTCAGTCCGCCAAGTGGCCGCGCGCGATACGGTTGCCGGGGTCCTCGGCCAGCACCTTCTGGAACTCGGCGGCGGCCTCGGCGTCGCGGCCCGCCGCGCGCAGCGTCAGCGCCAGGTTGACGCGCGCCTCCGCAAAGGCCGGGTTGATCCCCAGCGCCTGCCGCAGCTCCGCTATGGCCTCGTCATACAGGCCCTGGGCGTTCAGCGTGATGGCCAGATGGTTGCGGATGTCGGCGTAATGGGGGTTGGCCGCCAGCGCCTCACGGAACTCCTCCGCCGCCTGCGGGTACATCCCGCGCCGGTACAGGTCCGCCCCCAGCCGGGCACGGAAGACGACCTCCCCGGCCTCCGCCTCCGCCGTGTGCTCCAGCAGGACGCGCGCGCGGGCATCATCACCGACCGCCAGCGCCGCGCAGGCCTCATCCAGCGCCGATGTGCAGCAGGCAGGATCGAGTCGTGCGGCCTCGGAGGCCGCCGCCATCGCCTCCTCGCCGCGTCCCGCGTCCAAAAGAGTCAGAGCGTAATATAAGCGTGCGCGCGCGAATCGGGGATTGATGGCGAGCGCCTGGGTGAACGCCTCCCGTGCCCCCTCACAGTCACCGGCCAGGCGGCAGGCGCGGCCATACTGCAAATGCAGGTCAGCGAACTGCGGGTTGATTGCCAACGCCCGCCCCAGTTCCTCGCGCGCCCGCCCGTAATCCCCCCGCTGCAGGGCCGCCGTGCCCAGGTTGACGTAGGACTCGGCAGTGTAAAATGAGGCCAGACGGAGCGTCAGCGCGTCCGGCTCATTCTCCGAGCGCTGCGCCTCCTCGAAGGCGCTGATGGCTTCCTCGTACTGCCCCTGATCGTACAGCCGAAGCCCCCGATCATAGGCAGCATTGTATCCCAAGCCGAACAATCGGCCCAGCATCGACATTGATAGCGTTTCCCCTTGCTCTATCCGATTCTGTGATCTCCATCACACGCGTTACTGAAAGTAAGGCATAATAACATAGTCCTGGCTGTCCTGTCAAACTTTTCAAACGGCGTAACTGCTCAGTCCTGCCTGCAGATGATTGGCCTCCAGACGGACATAGGCCCACATAAGCGGCATTCAGCAAGCAAACATGAAGCAGGACAGCCAAACAAGCGAATAGAAGCCGATCCAGGCGACAGGATGCATTATCCCCAACACCGAACCTGCCTCCTATACCCGCCCGATGACAGCCTCGGCGCGGTCGGCGAGGATGTCGGTCAGTAGGGGGGACGTGCCGATGTAGCGGCCCATCGTGAACTCGATGGCGGGGTGGCGCTGCTGGGCTTCGTCCAGGAGCGTAGGCAGGTCGTCGGCGACGTGGGTTCCTGTGTGCAGGAAGTACGGGACGGCGACGACGCGCTCGGCGCCCTGGGTGATGCAGGCGTCAATGGCATCGGGGATGGTCGGCTCGTTGCACTCCATGAAGCCGACCCCCACGATGTCGAAGGCGCGGCGCTCCTTGACGACCTCCACGGCCTTGTACATATCCTCATTGGCGACGGGGCGGGGCGAGCCGTGGACCATGACGAGCAGGGCGGTTTTCATGGGATCATTCCACAAAAGGGCGGACCGGCGTGGCCGGGGCGGGGGCGCGCGGACAATTGATTGTG
>JAFAZD010000242.1 GCA_019239955.1 Armatimonadota bacterium
CTGGAGGGCATCTTCCAGAGCACGCCCGACGGCCGCTTCCTGAGCGTCAACCCCGCCATGGCCCGCATGTTCGGCTACGACACGCCCCAGGAGATGGTCGCCGCCGTCACCGACATCCAGCGCCAGTTCTGGGTGCGCCCCCAGGACCGGGCCGGCTTCCGGGAGCGTCTGGGGCGGGACGGGTCGGTGACGGCGTTCGAGGGGCAGTTCCGCAAGAAGGGCGGCGCGCCGCTGTGGATCTCGATGAACGTGCGGGCGGCGCGGGACGGGGCGGGCCGCGTCCGGTACTACGAGGGCCTGGTCGCCGACATCGCCGAGCGCAAACGCATGGAGGAGGCGCTGCGGGGCAGCGAGGAACGCCTGCGCGCCTTCCACGAGATCACTTCCGCGCCACAAGTGGGCTTTGAGGAGAAGGTCGAGCACCTGCTGCGTCTGGGCTGCCGCGAGTTCGGAATGTACGCCGGCATCGTGGCCCAGATGGATACGCAGGAGTATCGCATCCGGCACGCCGTCTCCCCCGATGACGCGGTCGCGGCTGGGTTCGTCTGCGATACGGCCGACACCATCTGCCAGGAGACGGTCCGGCGCGGGCAGCCGGTGGCCATCGAGCACGTCGGCGCGACCGATTGGCGTCACCACCCCGCTTACGCTCTGTTCGGACCGGAGGCCTACCTGGGGACCCCGCTCCGTGTGGGCGGCGAGACCTGGGGCGCCCTGTGCTTCACCCATTCACGGCCCCGTATGCCCTTCACGGACACCGAGAAGGACTTCCTGCGCCTGATGGCCCAGTGGATCGGCGGCGAGATCGAGCGCCGGAACAGCCGGCAGGCGATCCTCGACAGCGAGGAGCGGTTTCGCTCCGCCATCGGCTCCATGCAGGAAGGGCTTCTGGTGCAGGATGAGGCGGGCACAGTCGTGCTCTGCAACGAGGGCGCCCAGCGCATTCTGGGCGTCCCCGCCGAAGACCTGCTGTACCGTCCCGCGACGCGCGCCGACTGGCGAGTCATTCGCCCGGACGGCTCCGGCTTCCCGCGCGCCGAGCAGCCCAGCCGCATGGCCCTCGCCACGGGCCGGCCCCAGCAGGACGTCGTCCTGGGCATCGCACGGGGCAGCGACGTGACCTGGCTGTCCATGAACGCCGCCCCGCTCTCCCATGCCGGTGACGAACGGCCCTACGCTGCCGTCGTCACCTTCACCGACATCACCGAGCGCCGCCGTCAGGAGGCCCAGATCGCCGCGCACCTGGAGCAGATCCAGGACTACGCCGTCGTCCTGGAGTACCAGAAGCAGGAGCTGGAGGCCGCCAACGCCACCCTGGAGGCCCTGGCGACGCAGGACGGGCTGACCGGCCTGAAAAACCACCGCGCCTTCCAGGAGAAGATGGAGACGGAGGTGCGACACGCCCGGCGCTACAACGTGCCGCTGTCGCTGATCCTGCTCGACGTGGACAAGTTCAAGCAGTACAACGACACCTACGGTCATCCAGCCGGCGATGAGGTCCTAAAGATGGTCGGGAGACTGCTGGGAGAGGGCATACGGGACACGGACTTCGCCGCCCGGTACGGCGGCGAGGAGTTCGCCGTCGTCCTGCCCAACACCGATGGCGATGGGGCGCAGGTGGTCGCCGAACGCCTGCGCGCCGCGATCGAGGCCAACCCCTGGTCCCGCCGCGCCGTCACCGCCAGCCTCGGCGTGAGCACCTTGGCGCCCGCGATGGCCAACCGCGCCGATCTGATCGCCGCCGCCGACCAGGCGCTCTACGCCTCCAAGTCCGCCGGCCGCAACCGCGCCATCCACGCCGCCGACCTCATGCGCGAGATCATCGCGCCGCTGGCGGCGTGACTCATGATTGTAACCGGCGGTGAAGGTGGAAAAGCCCGGCGGTACTTTCGTGACCGTCGGGCTTGCGCCGTTGTAGGAAAGTGGCCGCAGGCCACTCGTTCACACCTGTGGCTGTTTTCTGAGTTTTCGGACTCTGCTCCAAATCCGCCAGCCGAAGTAGAACATAATCAACACCAAGAGGCAAGCCGCAACGGGAACGAAGATTGCCAATAGGGAGATCACCAGTGATGTTCCATCTTCCCCCAGGCTCAGGAACGGGTTCGCTAACCCGACTGTAGCGGCGGACGAAGCCAAGCGGGTTCCGCCCTTGACGACGTGGACGCCGCCCGCTAAGGGTGCGCCCAGGATTATGCCTAATACTCCTGCTGTCACGGGATCAACGTGGCCTTGCGTGGACGCAACCGCCAAAGCACCCGCCAATGGCCGCACTACGGACTGAATGGCGTCAAGGGCATGGTCAACAAGGGGTATTTTGTCGGCCATCACTTCTGCAACCGTCGCTACCGCAAGCACAGCAATCGCCGTGTTTGAATGAAGCCATGCGAAGTGCCCATTCAGGGGAACGAGATGAAACCGCGCGCCCAATGCCAGAGCAAGGAGGGGCAAAAAGGCGCGTAACCCTGCCGCCGACGCGAGGGCTAAACCCATCAAGATTTGTTCAACAGTGTCCATGACTGTTACCATCTTACCCCTGGCAAAACTCTGTTCAACCTGCGGTTAGATCACATGGTCTTTGCACAGGAAAACTCTGGAACTGGAACCGCCAGTTAATCACGGCAGGGGGTTGGCGTGCCAAGCCCCTACGGTTTTCCGCGCCGCCGCGCCAGCCCGACGGCCACGCCGACCAGAGCCGTGCCGGCCGCGCCCCAGGCCAGCGCCGCCTGGCGGGGGCGGATCGCGTTCACGTAGGCGTCCAGCGCCTTCTCCACCGCGGGCTGCCTGGCCTGGCGCTCGTACCAGCGCTGCGCCGCGTGCTGGCAGGCCATGGAGAGCGTCGGGTAGACGTGGATCATGTCCGCGATGTCGCGGAGCGAGTGCCCGTGCTGCACCGCCAGAATCCACTCCTGCATCAGCTCGCCGGCGCTCGGCCCGAGTATGTGAACGCCGAGGATTTTGCCCGTCAGCCCCTGCGCCAGCACCTTGACCCTGCCCTGGGGGACATTGTCCGTCAGGGCGCGGTCGTTCTGCGCGAACGGCTGCGCGTAGACCTCGTAGGCGATGCCCCGCGCCCTCGCCTCGTCCTCGGTCAGCCCCAAATGGGCCAATTCTGGGTCGGTGAACGTCGCCCAGGGGTCAATGCGGAAGGTCTCGCGGCTGCGGCCCGGAAAGACGATGTTGCGCACGACGATCTTGGCCTCGTGCTCGGCCATGTGGGAGAACTGGTACTCGCCGAGCAGGTCGCCGCAGGCGTAGATGTGCGGTGCGGTCGTGCGCAGATTGGCGTCCGTCGTGACCCGCTCCGCGTCATAGGCGACGCCCGCCGCCTCCAGATTCAATCCCGCCACGTTGGGCGCGCGCCCGACGGCGACGAACACCTCATCGCAGGCGACTTCGCTCGTCCCCGCGCCCTGCCTGATGGTCGCCACGCGCCGCCCGTCCTCCCGCCGCACGGCAAGCACAGGGGCGTTCAGGCGGATGTCAATACCCTCGCCGCGTAGATGGCCTTCCAGCTCCTTCGTCAGCTCCGAGTCGTCCCTCGGCAGCAGGCGGTCGCCCTTCTGCACCAGCGTCACCCGGCTGCCGAGCCGCGCGAACGCCTGCGCCATCTCGACGCCGTTCGGCCCGCCGCCGATCACCAGCAGCGACTCCGGGACGGCCTCCATGTCGAAGACCGTCTGGTTGGTCCAGAATCCGGCCTCTCGCAGCCCCGCAATGTCCGGCACGACGGGATGCGACCCCGTCGTCAGGATGAAGTTCGCCGCCGTCAGGGCGTACCCGTTCATCTCCAGCGTATGCCCATACAGGAAACGGGCGTCGCCGTGGCGTATCTCCACGCCGTTGTCGCGCAGGAGCTGCTCCGTCGCGTCGGCCTCGCGCACGGCGGCGATGGTCTCCCGCACATGCCGCAGCGCGCCCGCCGCGTCCTCCCGCGACACCGTCGCCGCCGGCAGGCCGATTTGCGCCGCCGTCCGCATCGTGTGCGCCACCTTCGCCGCATGGAGCAGCGCCTTGGAGGGGACGCAGCCCGTGTTGAGGCACTCCCCGCCCATCTTCCCCTTCTCGATGAGCAGCACCCGCATCCCGAGCCCGCCCGCCATCACCCCCGCCACGATCCCCGCCGACCCGCCGCCGAGAATGATGATGTCATAATCATGCTTCCTATCCGGCATGACCTGATTGTACCCGCGCGGGCGGATAATCAAAGGGCCAGGCAGGAGTGCCCGGCCTCCCTATCAGGCGCCCAGGGGATTCGGCGGCGTCGCGCCGTCGTAGATGTCCACGGTCCAATCGTCGAAGGCGGCGACGGTGTCGCCCTGCGCCCAGAGGCCGACCTTGCCGCCCTGGTAGGCGGGGTCCTGGGTGTTGATGCGCTTGTTCATGTCCAGCCAGCCGCGAATCTGGCCGTCCTTGACCAGCAGGTGCAGCGTGTGCCAGCCCGACTTCGCCACCGGCGCGGGGGCGGGCGTCACGACGGCCGCCGTGGCCGCCCCCACCCCACCCATCGGCAGGTTAACGGGCGTCTGCTGCAAGGTCGTGTGCGTCGGCTCGGCGATCTTGATCAGGGACAGGTCGCCCCGGGCCTCGTTGTAGGCCAGAACGTCGTAGGTCTTCGGGCCGGTGAAGCCGAACACGATGCCCACCGCCGGGCTGACCCGGCCGCCCTGGATGCGGAAGCGGACCCGCACGTCCAGGTTGCGCGCCTGGTCCTGGCGGTCCATCAGCAGGGCGAAGCGGGTCGGGGCGGGTTTCGTCAGACGCACCAGGGCGACGGTGCCATCGGGGGACGCCCCCTCCGGGGTCAGACGCCAGACCGGGGCCGGCCCGGCCGTCCCCGCCGCGATCATGCTGAAGCCCGCCAGAGCGTTGGGCGCTTCAAAGTTGAACACGCGGGTCGTGGCGGGGGCGAACGGCCACACGTCGTCGGCGTCCGTTGCCCATGGGTCGGCCCTCCGGCCGTTCCGGCCCGTGTCCGGCTTGGCCGCG
>JAFAZD010000267.1 GCA_019239955.1 Armatimonadota bacterium
GCCCCCGCCCAGAGCGCCGGTGGCGCCGCCCGCCCCGCCGCCGGGGTAGCCGCCGCCACCGCCCCCGGGGTAGCCACCCCCGCCGCCACCGCCAGGATAACCGCCGCCGCCAGCGGCTCCGCCGCCCCCGCCGCCGGGGTAGCCGCCGCCGCCGCCTGCACCGCCGCCGCCACCTGCACCGCCAGCGCCGCCCCCGCCGCCGGGGCCGACGAAAATCTTGACCGGGACTGTCTTCCCATTGCCGCCGGCGAGCAGGATCTGCTCTAGCTGCACCTCGCTGGGATTGCCGAAGCGGTGGAGCACGGTCCGATAGGAGTCGCCGATGCGAATGCCCGCCAGGGAGCGCTCCACGCCGCCCCCTCCGTGCCCCCGCCGGACAGCGTGGCGGCGCCCGTGTCGGGCCGCGGATGCGACCGGAACGAGCGTCGCCGTCAGCAGCCCGGCGGCCACCAGCAGCGCCCCCCCACGCATCCCGGCCCGTGCCGGACGCCTTTGCTGCACCTCATTTCTACTCATAGCCATCCTCCCTTGAAACCGGAACTCAAATCTGGTTCCCTTGCCACTGTTCGTTGTACTTGCAATATTGGATGTGAGACCGTGACCATACCGGAGACCAACATTTTGCCGTCCAAAGGCGATCGTTGCTCCCTATCTGTTCCCATTATACCGCAGGTTAGCGACAATGCGGGCGGAAGCGCCGCCCGCTTCTTTCACCCTTTGGGAAAAAGATTCCGGCAGGCGGAGGGATTTCCGCCCGCCTTCGATAATTTCCCAGTCGAGCCGCCGAATTCCTGCTCCGTTTCCCAAGAAGCCGTCGCGAAAGTTTGAACTTTTAGTGTACGCTCGCGTCTGCAAAGGAAACCCTGTGGATGAAAGCCCCCCCCGCGCGGCGCGGGGGGCGGGAAGGACGACATGTCGGCTGCTCAGGTGATCTGTTTGGCCCCTCCAGACCTGGCCCTTGTCGACCGATGCCGGCGCAACGACACGGCGGCGTTTGACGAAGTGGTTGGACGCTACAAGAACAAGGTGTATAATTACATCTACCGGATGGTGGGCAACACCGATGACGCCGAGGACTTGACGCAGGAGGTCTTCGTGCGCATGTACACGTCGCTGGAGTCGTTCCGCCGCCAGGCCAGCCTGCACACCTGGCTGTTTCGGATCGCCAGCAACCTGTGCATTGACCACTTCCGGCGCGGCAAGAAGGCGCGCGGGGCGGCCTACTCGCTGGACGAGCCGCCCCCCGGCGACGGCGGCGAGGGCAGCGGCGGGCATGAGGTGGCGGACGCCAAGTATGAGCCGCACCGCCTGCTGGAGCAGCAGGAGATGGCGGAGCAGATTCAGCAGGCGCTGGGCCGACTGCCGGAGAAACTGCGGACGGTGCTGATCCTCCATGACATCGAGGACCTGCCGTATGAGGAGATCGCGCAGGTGGTGGGATGCCCCCTCGGCACGGTGAAATCGCGCCTGTTCCACGCGCGTCTGCAATTGCGTGAGCGGCTTGCGGGGTATATTCAGGACTAATCGGGTGAAACACGATGAACTGCGACACTATCCGGCCTTGGATCATAGAATATGGCGACGGCGATCTGGACGCGGATCGGCGGGCGCGGGTGGAGGCCCATCTGAATGGGTGCGCCGACTGCGCGCA
Source organism: Armatimonadota bacterium (assembly GCA_019239955.1). Classification (GTDB taxonomy): domain Bacteria; phylum Armatimonadota; class Armatimonadia; order Armatimonadales; family Capsulimonadaceae; genus JAFAZD01. Next base: position 1,652 of record JAFAZD010000267.1, read on the forward strand.
ACTGGCGCGGCAGATGGCGGCGACACGCGGGCTGCTGCGCGCGCTGCCGCCGCAGCGGACCTCGGCGCAGTTCGAGGCGCGGCTGGCCGAGCGGCTGGCACGGACGCAGCGCCCCGTGCCGCGCGAGGGATGGCTGGAGAGGTTGGCGGCGAGTTGGCGGGTGCCGCCGCGCGCCCTGCGTCCGGCGCTCGCCCTGGGCGCGGCCGCGGTGGCGGCGGTCGGCATCGCGCTTCATCCGTCGCCGCCAACTGTCCTCCCGCCGCCAGTCCCTATCGCCACCGAAAGCGCGCTGGTGTCGCAGTGCGTGGCGCAGCACCAGAGTGACGTGGCCGCGCAGCCGCTCTCCGACCCGGCGGCGCAGAACCTGACGGCGCGCCTGACCGATCCGGCGACCGCCGCGCCCACGAACGCCGACGTGGAAGACAGCCTGTAGATGCGAGCGCGTTTGCCGATCCTGAGCCGGACTGGGCTGGCGCTGGCGGCGCTGCTGTGCATCGGCGGGGCGGCCCAGGCGGGCCCCCGCACCGGCCGACCCCGCCTCCCCCGTCCGCACCTGGGCCGCCTCCGGCCATTCGTCTCGCCGTCCCCTCCGGCGGGCGCTCTCCAGGCGCAGTCCGATCCTACAGCCAGGGCACTGCTGCGGCGGATGCTGGTGGCGGGGAACAACCTGGCGCTGGCGGGGACACAGGTGACGACCGTGGCGGGGGGGGCGACGTCGGAGCAGTACGTCCTGCGCGACGGGGCGCGGGCGCTGCGGATGGACTACACCCGGCCCCCGCAGATGCGGGGCGAGGTGATCGTGGACGACGGCAGGACTTACTATCATTACCTGCCGGGGCAGAACCGGGTGGAGACGCAGCCGTCGCAGGTGCGCTCGCTGCGGGTGCGCGTGCCGCAGGTCATCACCCAGATTCGCAGCGGCGAGCTTCTGGTGCAGCGGCTGGGCCAGGACACCGTGGCCGGTCATGCCTGCGTGGTAGTCGGGGTGACGACGCGCGGGGGCAACCCGGCCGAGCGGAAGTTCTGGATCGACCCGACCAACGGCGCGCAGCTCAAGATCGAGCAGGACGACGCGGCGGGGCAGCCGCTGTCGGTCTCCTATTACACCAGCGTCACCTACAACCCGCCGCTGAACGCGCACTCGTTTGCCCCGCCGCAGGGCGCGCTCGCGCCGGGGCCGAATTCCAGCCCGCAGCCCACTGTGCCGACTCCGGCGCAGGTCGGGTTCACGGTACTGCAGCCAGCCTTCCTGCCGCCCGGCTTCCACTTCCAGTCGGCGGCCGTCACCAAATATCAGGGCAAGAAGGTCGCCGCGCTGCGCTACGTCAACGGGCTAAACGTGCTGTCGCTGTTTGAGACGCCGGACAACGGGCGCGGGCCGATCAAACGCTACCCGCGTGCTGGAGTGCTGGTGGCGCGGCAGGGGGGCCTCAAGATCGTGCTGGTGAGCAGCCTGGGGCGGAACAAGCTGGAGAAGGTGGTGAACTCGCTCCGATAGACGTCCCCCCTGGGGCTAGGCGGTCGGCGGGAATAGTTCGGAAAGGCGCATCCCGATTGGGAGCAGCGCCTTTTTTTGCGCCTCGGCGTAGGCGAACACGGCGGCCATCAGCGGGTCCCAGGTGAAGTAAAGTTCGGCCACGTCTTCGACGGCGGCAAAAAAGACTCCCCGAGACTCACTGCCGGAAGGAATCGGCTCAAAGCCGAGCGCCTCGGCGACGAAGACGGGGCACCAGCGGACACGGCCAGCATCGGATCCGCCGCGCGTGACGAGGCGGTAGCAGCCGATCAGGCGGCGACGATCTGGGGCGAGATGGCCGCCGACCTCCTCCCAGACCTCGCGCTCGGCGGCGGCGTCCAGCGTCTCGTCCGGCTCAATGCGCCCCGAAGGAATGCACAGGCCGCGCCCGGCGATGTCGGCCAGCGCCACCTTGTCGCCATAAAAGACGAAGACCAGGACGGCGTAAAGGCAACCCTGGCTCTCCGGCGGCAGTTCATCGCCCGGCAGGAAGGTCGCGTCGGTGTCCCAGGCCTGCCAATAGACGGTAGGGAATTGTTCGTGCATGGGGGTGTAGGGGCGCAGCATGCTGCGCCCCTACCATGATTCTACGATTCTACCCCGGCGTGACCTTCCAGAAGTCTTCCCCGAGGATGTCCCAGGGCAGGCGGCGCTCGTCGGGGTCGCTGATGTCGAAGCGCTGGTTGACATAATAGAGAATGGTCGCCGGCACGAGGCCGACGTTGGCCCCGCCGTGCGCCACCCCGCGCGGGATGTA
>JAFAZD010000129.1 GCA_019239955.1 Armatimonadota bacterium
GCTAGAGGTGACGAAGACGCAGAGCGGCCCGATTACCGGAGCGCTCGGCGCGTCCCTCTCCTACTTCGTTGACTACAAAATCGTGCCCAAGCAGTTCACGCCGGGAATCGAGAAGAAGCTGAGCCGTCGGTCAGTGCTGGCGGCCTACCTCGCGCTGGGAATCACGCTGGCCCTGTCGCGGCTGTGGAACAAGGCCCAGGAGCAACGCCCATGACACGGCGGCTTTGCCGGGCCGGCGCGGGCCTTGTCATCGCGGCAGCAGGTGCAGCAGCCTCTGGAAGACGTGGGTGACGATCAGGGCGGTGGTCAGGCCCCAGAGCAGGACGTTGACCAGCATCGGGCGATCCTCCAGCAGCACGGCGTCGGGCGACTCGCCCAGCGAGTGGCGGTGCATCAGGTACAGGTAGCGGAAGATGCCGTAGACGACGAAGGGGATGGTCGCCATCAGATAGGGGTGGCGTCCGGCGGCGGGGGAGGCGGCGGCGTAGAGCGCGTAGGACATCAGGCAGCTTGACGTGACGATCACGATCATCTGGTCCAGCATCTCCGGCGAGTAGTCCTCCAGGATGCGGCGCGTGCCGGTCGTGCCGGCCTGTCGGGTGGCGACCAGCTCCGCCCGGCGCTTGGACAGGCCGAGAAAGAGGGCCAGCATCAGGGTGCAGAGGATCAGCCAGACGGAGATGGAGACGCCGATGACGACCGCGCCGGCGACGGCGCGCAGCACGAATCCCGCCGCCAGCGCCAGCACGTCCACCAGGACGACGTGCTTGAGCCGGAACGAGTAGGAGAAGGTGAGCAGCAGATAGGTCAGGGCGACGAGGCCGAAGCGGAAGCTCAACAGGAAGCTGAAGATTGCGCCGCAGACCCCCAGGGCGACGGCGGCGACCAGGGCCGCTTGCGGGGACAGCTCACCGGCGGCGATGGGGCGTCGGCGTTTCTTGGGGTGGCGACGGTCGCTCTCCCGGTCCGCCAGGTCGTTGACCAGGTAGACGACGCTGGACAAGGCGCAGAAGAGCACGAAGCCGAGCGCCGCCCGCTGGAACTCGGACGAAGAGTGCCCCTGGTCCAGCGTGAACAGCAGACCGGCGAAGAGCAGCAGGTTCTTGATCCACTGCTTGGGCCGCATCGTCACCAGCAGCGCCAGCAGCGGGCCGCGCCGGGGGCCGGGCGGCGGAGGCGGCTCAGTCGGGGGCGTTTGGCTCAAGGTGCTCGCCATGAAATTCTCGTCAGCCAGCGAATGAATCCGCCGCTCGGTGGCATACGGCCGAGTCTCCATCCGCGCGGAGACGCTCTCCTTGTCCCCAAAGGCGGACAATCGGCCAAAGGCCCCCAGCGGCGAAGTTCATTCGCTGGCGCGTGTATTGACAATGACAGGCTACAGGACGTGGACGATGACGGTGCTGGTGGCCGACTTCTTGATGCCGTCCACATCGCTGACCGTGAGCGTGACCGTGTAGTCCTTGGCGGTGTAATACTGCGTGATGATGGTCTGGCCCTCAGCCTGCTCACCGCCGCTGCCTCCGGTGCCGAAGTCCCAGGTGTAGCGCAGCGCGCTGGCCCCGCCATCGGCGGTGGCGTGCAGAGTGACCGGGTAGCCCCGCCGCACGGTCTGGGGGCGGCCCGCACCGGCGGTGATCGGCGTGGTGTCCGAGACGATTCGAATCGCGCCGACCGAGATCTGGGCGTACCCATCGGCGGTGATCGTCAGGCTTTGCAGCGGCGACGCGCCGCCAGCGGGAAACTTCAGGACGGACAGGGGCACGGCAACGTTGACCCAGCTCTGGCCCTGGGTGGCGTTCTCCGGCAGGGGCCGCAGCACCTCCGCCTGCCGCCCGTCAGCCAGCGTCAGCACCCAGCGCAGGGAGGTGACGAGGGGGGTATCGCTCTCCTCTTCGGTTCCCGGCGCGCCGCCGCCGAAGCCGCCGGCCCCGCCGAATCTGCCCCTGCCGAAGCGGCCCGGACGCCGGAATGGCTGCACCGCCACTTTGGGGAAGTGCAGGGCCATCTGTAGAAAGCGCGTCTGGCTCATGTCGCCCAGGTCGGCGGGCGTGTTGAAGGTGATCCTGCCGCCCTGGTAGGGGTCTACCACAGTGACGAGCAGGGAGTGCCCGCCGTTCAGGGTGAGCGTGGTGCTGTCCTGGACGGCCCCCCCGCCCCACGGCGCGAGGGTCAGTCCGGCCTGGTCAGGGGCCTGCCCATCGTACAGCGCGGTCTCCGTCGCCCCCGCAGGTGCGGCGGTCGCCGGGGCCGCCGGGGTCAGCGCCGGCAGCGGGGCCGCGCGCCGCGGCTTTTTCGGCGCGGCCCCGGCGGCCGCGCCGAGGCCCAGGACGGCGATGACTGCGAACAGAAGTGGTCGGACCTTGCTCATGACGATGCTCCTGAGAATGCGATGACGGACAGTGTCAATACACGTCGCGTATCTGGACGCGCTCGATGTGGGTGGCGTGGCCGGTCTGCGGGTCCACGTCCACGACGACGCCGCAGAGGACGACGGGGCCGGCGGCGACCTCCAGGCGATGCGGGCGCTGGGTGATGAACTTGCGCACCACCGTCTCCACGCACATGCCGATGACGGAGTGCTGGGGGCCGCACATGCCGACGTCCGTGATGTAGGCCGTGCCGCCGGGCAGCAGGCGCTCGTCGGCGGTCTGTACGTGCGTGTGCGTGCCGACCACGGCGCTGGCACGTCCGTCCAGGTAGTGCCCGAAGGCGGCCTTCTCGGAGGTCGCCTCGGCGTGAAAGTCAAAGAACGAGATGGCGGTCTGTCCCCGGAACGACTCCAGGATCGTGTCCGCCAGGCGGAACGGGTCGTCGAGCGGCTCCATGAAGTGCCGGCCCAGCAGGTTCGCCACCCCGACCCGGACGCCGCCCTCCGCCGGG
>JAFAZD010000133.1 GCA_019239955.1 Armatimonadota bacterium
GGGGCTGGCGTAGTCGCCGGGGTCGTCCGTCCAGAGGACGGTGGTGTAGCCCAGGGCCTCGGCGGTCTCGGCGATGCGCGGGTCGTAGACGCCGCCGGGCGGACGGAACAGGTGCGGCGTCTTGTCCGTGATGCTGTCGAGCACCTCACCGCAGGCCTTTATCTCCGTGCTGACGTAGTCCTGCGGAATCTTCACCAGGCTGACATGGTCATACGTATGATTGCCGACGCTGTCTCCCGCCGCGATCTCGTCCCGGATCAATTCGGGGTTCTTCTCCGCCTGCTCGCCGACCACGAAGAACGTCGCCTTGACGTTGTATCGCTTCAGGACGGCCAGCAGCTGCGGCGTGTAGCCGGGATGCGGGCCATCGTCGAAGGTCAGCGCGATCTCTTTCTTGCGAGGATCGCCCTCCAGAATGCGGCTGAAGCGCAGGCCGTGCTCCAGCTCGTCCTGGCGCTGGGCGAACAACTCCGGCACGCTGCGGATCGTGACGTCCTTGGCGTTCAGCCAGTATTTGTCCCGCTCGCCCTGCACCAGCGCCAGGGCGGCCTGCGGGGAGAGCATGTTGGGGGCGAGCATCCGGCCCGCCGAGTTCTGCGGCAGCGCGGCGGCGGACGGCGGGTGGACGACCCGCGCGGCCTCGCTCCGGGCCCCGGCCGCCGCCAGCGCGACGGCCACCAGAGAAACAGTCAAACCGATCCGCCAGTTTCGGCGATCCCACGGCAGTTTCAAGCAAATTACTCCTTTACCCATTTCAAACGATTGTCACACCTCACACCCGCAGAAAGATTTTACGTCGGTAGAGGATCACCAGCACCAGCCACCAGAAGGCGATGTAGCCGAGCGTGTAGGCCCAGCCGCCCTCCACCGGCCCCCAGCGATGGACCGCGCCGTGCAGGAACGCCTGCTCCAGCGGGACGCGCGTTCCCGGCCAGGTCCACACCCGGAGGATGTAGAGCTTGACCAGGATCGGCGCGACGTAGGCGACGATGGCGTTGGAGCCGAAGATGACCAGGGGCAACGCCCAGGCCTTCCAAATGTCGGCTGTTTTCTTGATGTCCAAGAGGCCATACAGCGTCCCCAGGACGAGCGCGCCGAGGCCGCCCGTGAACAGGATGTACGAGGCGGTCCAGACCGGCTTGTTGTAGGGCAAGACCCAATGCCAGAGCCAGCCGAGCATGGTCAGCGCCGCGCCCGACGCCATCATTATCCCGAAGCGCTTGGCGGGCGCGAATAGTTCCCGGCGCAGGGCGTCGCCGAGCGCCGTGCCGATCAGGACGAGGGCGGAGGCGGGCACGACGGAGATCAGGCCCGCCAGGTGATAGCGCGCCAGGGAGTGGGCGTTGACGTAGGCGATGACGTTGCGGCCCGGCAGGAACGTGCCCGCCGGCATCCCCGGCACGGCGACGTGGCGAATGACGAACCAGTGCGCGATGAGGAAGAGGGCGGCGACGGCGAGTCGCGGTCCCGCCGGCAGCAGCATGGCGAGGGCGGCGGCGACGAAATAGGCCAGCCCGATCAGCTGCAGCACGTCCAGATCAAAGAGGGGCGTTCGGGCGATGCTGGAATCGATCAGGCAGCCGAGCGCGACCAAGGCGGCGGCGCGGCCCAGGGCCTTCACCAGATAGCGCCCGCGCCCCCACCCCTTCCGGCGGTGCGAGGCCCAGGCGTAGGGAATGGCGACACCGACGATCAGCAGGAACCAGGGGAAGACCAGGTCGGCGAAGCGCACCCCGCCGTTCCAGGGGGCGTGCATGAGCTGGGGGGGCGTGCGCGTGTTCAGGGCGATGTTGTTGACGAGCAGCATCCCGAAGATCGTCAGGCCCCGGAAGGCGTCCAGCGAGGTCAGGCGCGTGCTCGGCCCGGCGGCAGGCGCGGGCGGCGGATCGGGGCGGTCCTGCGGCGGATCGTTCCGGTCATCTTCGGCGAGCGGGAACGGCTCGCGGGCTTCCTCCTGGGCGCTAATGGGCCACCTCGGCGGACGTGAATGAATTCAATGAATTCATAGAATTGCCCGTTCTTTTGGGTATAATGTCCTCCCCGTGAGGCTCAGAGGAGATACGCTGTCCATGCCCGTTTCGTTGCAAGCCGATCCAGAGAACGCGCCGCCACGCCTCATGCCCGCGCGGCCCCCGTCCCGGGTCGTGCCGCTGGCTTTTCTGGCCCTGCTGGTGCTGGGCTTCCTGCTGCCCACGTTCCTGCCGCTCCTGCACCCACAGGGGGGCCAGGCGCGGCTCGGCGGGGACATCGTGCAGGCGTTCTACCCGTCCAAGCATTACCTGCGCGCCAGCCTCGCCGCAGGCCGGCTCCCGCTGTGGCAGCCGTACACATTCAGCGGCACGCCGTTCCTGGCCAACTGCCAGCGGTCCGGGCTATTCTACCCCGACGTGTTCCTCTGGCTGCTGCTGCCGCTGCGCTGGGCCTTCGTGCTGGACCAGGCGGCTCACCTGTTCTCCGCGGCCGCGGGGATGTTCGCGCTGACCTGGTTTTATACCCGCACGCGCGCGGCCTCATTCCTGGCCGCGCTGTCATTCGCGTTCAGCACCTTTTTCGCCAGCAAGGTGCTCGCCGGGCACCTGCAGCTGATGCAGACAATGACCTGGCTCCCCTGGATCATGCTCTGCTATGAGAAGGCGCTGGAGCGGGGCCGCCTCTCGCGCTGGGCCTTGCTGGGCGGCGTGTTGCTGGCCGTCAGCATCCTGGCCGGGTACCCGGAGATTGACCTGATCTTTCTGGTCGTGCTTGGCCTGCGCTTCGTCTGGGACCTGCCCTCCCGCGACCCCGCGACGGACGGCACGCGCCGGCGCGCCCTGGTCGGCAACACGCTCGCCCTGATCGTCCCCGCGTTCGGGCTGGCGGCGGTGCAGCTGCTGCCGACCCTGGAATACGTCTCGCAGTCGCAGCGATTCGCCACCGACTATGCCGCGATCCGGGCGCGCTCACTCCCGCCGGTGGGCCTGCTGACGCTGATCGTCCCCGACCTGCTCGGCGATGCTCCGCAACACAACGCCATCCTGGCCAGCCTCAGCGGCGAGAGCGCCGGCTACACCGGCGTCGCCGCCCTGATCCTCGGCCTGGCGGCACTGCCGGCCAGGCGCGACCGCCGGGCTCACTTTTACGGCTTGCTGGCGGTCCTGGCCATGCTCCTATGTCTGGGGGGATACGACCCGCTGTACCGGTTGGTGTGGGCGCTACCCGGCTTCCACCAGGTCGCGGCCCCATCGCGCTTCGTCTGTATGTGGGTCTTCGCCCTGCCCGTTCTGGCCGGCTTCGGCGTCCAGGCGCTGCTGGACGGGCGGGCGGATGGGCGGCTACAGGCCGCCGCACGGACCGCGCTGGTCGCGGGCGCGCTGGCCGGGCTGACGACCGCGGCGATCGTCGCTTTGCAGGGGCCTCTCACGGCGCTGGCGCGCCGGGCCATCCTCGCCCACTATCCCTCGCCGGAGCGGCAGATCGCCAAGATCGGGTCGCTGTTCGCCACGCAGCTGACCGGACTGGCCCTGTTCTCCGCCGCCGCCCTGATTGCGGGCGCGCTGCTCTGGGCGGGCGTAAGGGCCGATCCACGGCGCCGCGCCCGGCTGGCCTGGGGGGCGTCCCTGCTGGCCGTCTGCGACCTGGGCCTGCTGAACTTCAAGTACGTCCTCGCCACCCCCCTCGGCAGTCCCGAGCCGCCCTCGGACTACGCGGCGGCGCTGGCTCGGGACCCGGAGCTGTACCGCGTGCTGCCGATCGGGGAGGCAGACGCCTCGCCGGAGGAATTTCTGATCACCCAGGTTCCGAGCGTGCTGGGCTACGACCCCATCATCCCCGCCGCCTACGTGCGCTACCTGGCGGCGGCGGGCGGCAAGGCGGTCGCCGATCTGGACGCGCACACGCCCAAGATCAACAACTACCAGTCGCCACTGGTGGACCGGCTCAATGTCAAGTACGTCCTGAGCGACGCGCCCCTCTCGGACCCCGCGCTCACGCCGGTCTTCAACGGCCGGATGAAGGTCTATCGCAAGGCGCACTATGCGCCCCGCGCGTACGTCGTGCATCAGGTGGAGGTACAGCCTGATGAGGCCCAGGCGCTGACCCGCCTGAGTCAGACGGCCTATGATGCGCTGGCCGTGATCCCCGGCGGGACGGTGGCCGCGCGGCCGCCGGGCCGTCCCGAGCCACCCGTCCGAACGGCGGAGCGCGCGCCCGGTGACCTGCGGATCGAGGCCGCCCCGGCCTCGGACGGCCTGCTGGTGGTCAGCGAGGTCTACGGGCCGGGCTGGCAGGCCAGGGTGGACGGGCAGCCGGCGCCCGTCCTGAAGGCGGACGTGCTGCTGTGCGGCGTCCCGCTGACGGCGGGGCCGCACGTGGTTGACTTCCAGTACCGCCCGCGCTCGGTCCAGATCGGCGCGCTGATCAGCATCCTGACCCTGCTGGCGCTGGCCGGCCTGACGCTCGGCCTGACCGTCCGCAGAACGCCCCTGCGGGGCGGATGAGGAAGATAACCATCACCAGACATCTCGCCGGAATCCGGTTCCAGCCATGAAAGGCTCGGTCATGGCTGGAACTGCGGAGCCAACCTGATGCGGGAGAATCTTCTGCTACTTATCGTTGTTCTTCTGCGACTCCTGGAAACGGCGCTGCGCCTCTTGCAAGGCCGCCGCAGCCTCGTCCATCGCCTGCGCCGAACCTGCACCGTTCCGGTAGAGACTGCGCGCCTGGGCCAAGTCCTGCTCACGAATGGTCACAAGGGTGTACAGGCCCGAACGGACGCGCGCCTCTGCCAGCGCGGCCCGTGCCTTGTTCAAGTCACCCGTGCTGAGTATCCCTGCCTTGAACTGAGTCTCGGCGAGGCTCAATAGTTGCTGCCGCTGCGTCACAATCGTCTCCAGATTATGGGAGACGCCCTCGGACTGATTCCAGGCGGTGGCGGAACGGATGCGGGCTTCCGCGAGCGCAATCGTCGCGTCATGCAGATCGGCGGACGTGTTGATCCCGTTCTGGTACCCAACGGTGACACGGCGCAGCCGGTTCTCGGCTGCAGTGACGACCGGGCTGGGCGCGGCGGTCATCCCGGTCGTGGCCTTCTGGGCTGGGACGGCGGCCTGAGCAATGGGCTGGGCGCGGGCGCCGAGCGGCAGACTCAACACCGCCAGCAGGCCGATCGCCTGACGAAGATCGGGTATATTCATCCTCTGCTCCCTTCAAGCGGCGTTCTGCCGCCGTTCCATGCGATGGCATTCGCTGCCGTCAGTGCTTGACCTCGTGCCCGCCTTTGGAGAAGAACTTTTTGAGGGCGGGCCAGACGTCGTCCTTGTCATTGATTTTCACCAGGACGACGCGGGGGTCGGCCTTGAAGGCCTCCTCATACGCCTGGCCGAGCGGGGCGAAGCCGAAGGAGCTCTGCCAGCCGTCGGTGCCGATCTCGCCGTAGCCGATGAGGTTGCACAGGTCGCGCATCTTGCGGACCAGTTCCACGCACTCCGAGTCGCCCCAGTTGTAGCCGTCGGAGAACAGGAACGGGTAAATGTTCCACTCGCGCGGATTAAACCGCTTGTCAATGATGTCCAAAGCAAGCTTGTAGGCGCTGGACATTCGAGTTCCGCCGCTGTCGCCGAGCGAGAAGAACTGAGTCTCCGTGACCTCCTTGGCCTCGGTGTGGCAGGTGATGAAGACGATCTCGGTGTTGGCATACTTGGTCTTCAGGAACTGGGTCATCCAGAAGTAAAAGGCGCGGCAGATGTAGGCCTCGAACTCGCCCATCGAGCCGGACACGTCGCGCATGGCGAAGACGACGGCGTTGCGCTGCGGCTCCGTCACCAGCTCGTAGTTCTTGAACCGCTTGTCCTCCGGGCGCACCTCCCACTTCTTCTCGTTTCCCTGGCGGGCGTTGCGGCGGTAGGCTTCCAGCAGCGTACGCTTGCGGTCGAGGTTGGAGGCAAGGCCGCGCCGGGTGATGGTGTTGAACTCGGCGTGCTCCGAGAGGATCTGCTTGGCCCCCTTGTCTTCCAAGTTCGGCAGGTGCAGGTCCTCAAAGACCATCTGCGCCAGCTCGTCCACGGTGAACTCGGCCTCATAGTAGTCCACGCCGGGCTCCTGTCCCGCCTTCTTGCCAACGCCCTGGCCGTCCTGCTGACCGGGGCCGCGCCCGATGATGTCGCCGGGCTTGGTGCCGCCGGGCCCCTGGCCGATGCGCTTCTTGTCGTAGGGGTCGAAGCGGATGCGCGGCAGTTCCAGGCCACGCACCGGGACCTTAACGATCTTGCCCCGGTCTGCGGTGATGATGTCCTGCTGGGAGATGATGTCGCCCAGGTTCTCGCGCAGCGCCTCCTTGATCTTCTCATTGTGGCGCTGACGGTCGCGGTCGGCCCGGCGGTGCAGGTCCCAGGGATCAGTCGAGAGTGAGTAGAGCGGGTCAGGCATTGTCTTGCGGAGCCTCACGGCCCCGCCTCCCTATGGCTTACAGTGATGATTACGGCGTCGGCGCTTGTCCCAGCAGGTCGGCGACGGCGAGGGTAACATCCGATGCGGCCAGCGGCGAGACGGTTTCTCGCGCGCCGAGCGTCGTGACGGAGGCGTAGCCCTGCGGCGTCGGATCACGGTGGACGACGATCTGGCGCGCGGCCGGCAGCACGACCCAGTAGTCGGCGATGCCCGCCTGGGCATAGAGCATGGCCTTGTCGCCGGTATCGGAGGCGACCGAAGAAACAGCCACTTCCACGATCAGCCTCACGTCCTCCGGCATCGGATGCCGCTCATCGTAATCGCTTTCCGGGCCACGCAGCATGACCACATCCGGGACCGGCTCACCGTCAAAGGCGATGTGGATCGGGTTTTCCTCGCACACGCAGAGAGACGGCGACACCATCTCACGGAGCCGACGTGCAACGCGCCTGCGTACTGCGGTATGCACCGGGCTTTGCGGCATCTTCCTGATAATCCTTCCGTAGATCAATTCCAACTGGTTCGGCTCTTTGAACACTCCTAACCCTGCGGCTTGGTAGAAGGCCTTCGCCGTCCAGTGGAACTCACGCGGCATGGCCCCCGCGTCCGTGGTCGTGCTTCGCTCTCGGAGCATTGTCATGGTCGGTTCCTACCTTTCCGCCAGGCTGAGCAGATCATGTACGGACAGTGAAACATCGGAGGCGGCGAGAGGAGAAACGCTGCCGCCGTTCCCCTCCAAGCGCGTCACGGAGACATAGCCATCCGCCGTCGGGTCACGGTGAAGCAACAATGCTCCCTCTTGGGCGAGGACGACCCAATAATCCGCGATGTCGGACTGGGCGTAGAGCAGGGCCTTGTCGCCGGTGTCATACGCGACGGAAGAGTCGGCGACTTCCACGAGCAAGGCAGCCTCCGCAGGGCCGGGGTGACGCTCCCGAAAGTCGCTTCTGTGACCGGCGATCACTGACACGTCCACGTTCGGCTCCGTGTCCTGTGAGATGTTGACCGGCTTGTGTTCACGCACCATGAAGCACGGCTTGAGCGCGTCTCGGAGTCGCTGCGCGATGTGACCGGTCAGACCAGCATGAAGGGGCGTTTGTCCGGGGTGTTGAATGATCTTGCCGCGAACGAGCTCCGCCAGCGAGGGTTCCCCAAAAACCCCCGCCTCCGCCACACGGCAGAAGGCATCCACAGTCCAAAGATACTCGCGCGGCACGGCATCCATCGGTGCCGGGGCGCCTCGTTCTGTCTGCGGCTCGATCAGGGTCGGTAGCACGTTCGTGTCCTCAAATTCCGGCCTGGCGGCCGTTGCGTGCGGCGGCGATCTGGCGGATGGCGAAGAACTCGGCGACGTTCTCGCCGGTGACGATGCCCAGCAGCCGGTCGCCATCGAGCACCAGCAGCGGGCCGGGCGCGCCTTGCAGGCGCGGCAGGGTCTCGCTTAGATCGTCGTCGGGGCCGGCGGTGGCGAACTGTCGGTTCATGGCCCCGGCGACGTAGCCGCCCGGCCCCTGCTCGGCTAGGGCGCGCAGCAGGTCATTGCGGGTGAGCACGCCCTGCACCGTGTCGCCGTGCAGGACGGGAAAGTCGTGCTGGGACGTGTCCAGCAGCACGTCGGCAGCCTCTTTCAGCGTGTTGCCGACGCTCAGAGTGCGGATGTCGGTAATCATGGCCTCCCGGACATGGACGCCCTCAATCAGCGCCGCCTGCCGATAGGCCCCCGCCTCCTGCCCCGCCCCAATGTAGACAAAGAACGCGATCAGCAGGTACCAGAGGTTCCCGCTCAGGAGGGCGAACAGGCCGGCGGCGACGGCGATGAACTGCCCCACCCCCGCCGCGATCTGCGTGGCGCGCACCTCGGGCAGGTGCATGGCGAGGACGGCGCGCAGCACCCGCCCGCCGTCCATCGGAAAGGCCGGGATCAGATTGAACAGCACCAGCATGACGTTCACCTGCAGCACCGCCATCAGAAAGCCGCGCACGCCCCCGATCCCCATGCGCGTCACCGCCGCCGTCGGCAGAGGGCCGGGCTGCAAGGTCAGCACGAGGCAGAGCGCCAGCGCGATGACGACGTTGACGGCGGGGCCGGCCAGGGCGATCCAGAGTTCCTGCTTAGGCTTGGGCCGCTTCTCAATGCTGGCGACGCCGCCGATGGGGTACAGCGTGATGTTGGCGACCGGGATGCCGTAGCGCATGGCGATGACGCTGT